>JBBSAZ010000046.1:0-11844 GCA_038251755.1 Caulobacterales bacterium | reverse complement strand
ACCTGGAGGGTGCCTTCCTCGTCGCGCTCAAACGGCCAGTTGGCGGCTTCCAGAACCACTTCCACGATATCGAGCGGATCGATGTCGAAGTCCTGACTGTGTTCGAGTTCAAGGCTCATTCGGGCGCCTCCGCATCGGTTTCCTGGATTGGTGCCGGATTCGTGTGACAAATCCACACCCGAACAAACCGGGCCGTCTCAGGCTTGTCTATCGGCTTCAACAGTGGGCGTTCAGGATTTCGGGGAATTCGCCTGCGCCGCTTCAAGGGCAGCCAGGCGGGCTTCCAGCGTTTCCACGCGGTCGAGCGCCGCCGTGGCGATTGCTTTCAGGGCTTCGACTTCGTCGCGGCCGGCCAGGTCCATGTCAGCGATCAACGCACGCACACGGGCCTGCGCCGCCGTCTTGGCTTCCTCGCCTGCTGCGCGCGCGGCGCCGAGGGCGCCGGTCATCAGACTGGCGATGTCATCAAGCAGTGGATTTGTGCCTGCCATGCCGTTACTCCTTCGCGCCGGATGGGCGGTGCCTAACAGATAGGCGCGCCGGCAGACAGGGAAAAGACGCCGCATGACCGAACTGCTGACGATGATGAGCGTTTACCTTAATCAGGCCGCGATGACCTTTCCGGAATGGCGCCCGGCGCTGCTCTCGCTCGATTTCGGCTTCGTCGGGCTCGGCGAGTTCCACCTGCGCTGGTACGCGCTCGGTTACATCGCGGGTATCGGCGGGGCCTGGTGGTATGGCTCCCGGCTGCTGAAGCGGACCTCGCTGTGGAAGAGCGAGCCGCCGCTGTCGCAGGAGGGCCTCGATGACCTGATGTTCTGGATCATCATCGGCATCATCCTCGGCGGGCGGATCGGCTATGTCCTGTTCTACATGGTGCCCTACCAGATGGACGTGCTGACGGCAGACCCGCTGACCGTGCTGCGCATCTGGGACGGCGGGATGGCCTTCCATGGCGGCATTCTGGGTGTGGCAGTGGTGCTCTGGTTCTTCGCGGCCAAGCGCGGCGTGCCGTTGCTGTCGGTCGGCGACATTGCCGGAGTGACGGCGCCAATCGGTATCGGACTCGTGCGGATCGCGAATTTTACCAACGCGGAGCTGTATGGCCGGCCCACTGACGCTTCTGTGGGGATGGTATTTCCCGAGGGTTATGTGCCGGGCTCGACCCCGCCCGCCTTCAACTGGGAGACGAGTGAATGGGTGTACCGGGGCGACGAACTCGCCCGCCACCCCAGCCAGCTTTATGAATCCGTGCTCGAGGGCTGGATTCCCTTGATAGTATTGTCGATTCTGATCTGGAAATTCGGCGCCCTGAAGCGTCCCGGCCTCGTGGCAGGGCTTTTCCTTCTCATGTACGGCGCCGGCCGGTCGATTGCCGAGAACTTCCGGGAGCCGGATTCTTTTGTCAGCGGACTGCCGGAATGGCTGACCATGGGCATGATCCTGTCGGTGCCGATGTGGCTCGGTGGCGCATGGTTAATCTGGAACGCCTTGAAACGGCAGGAAAAGCAGGTATAAGAAATCGTTAATAGGTAGTTTTACGGACCAATCGCGCGATCCTGGGGAGGGGTGCGACTGTGAGAGCAGAGAGCCTTTATCGGATGTCGGCGGCGTGTCTTTTCACGCATGAACTCGATTCCACACTTCGCCAGTCCTGGAATCCGCTGTCGCTCAGCACCAGTTCCTATGCGTCGTTCGACAAGCAGATTTTCATGTGGGCCCATGTGCCCGTCGTGATCGGAATGCTGCTGCTCGCCGAAACGGCGAATCGCGCAGCCCTTCGCTACGGGCTTTGCGTATTCGCAGTGGTGCATGTGGGTCTGCACTGGTTCTACCGCAACCAGCCGGTCTATGATTTCAGCTCGGTTGCCTCCTGGGTGCTGATCCTGCTGGCGGGCATCTTCGGCGCCGCCTATCTGGTACCGGCAAAGGCGCGGTAAGCGCGTTTCCGGATACATCTGAACCATGACGATTGAAGACCGGCTGGTGCGCCTGATCGAGACGGGCGGGCCCATCCCCCTGTCTACCTACATGCAGATTGCCCTGCATGATCCGCAGGCCGGCTATTACGCGACCCGTCCCGGCATCGGACGCGATTTCACGACGGCGCCTGAGACAAGCCAGATATTCGGCGAACTGATCGGCGTGTGGCTGGTGCATGAATGGCGGGCGCTGGGCGCGCCGGATGCCTTCCAGCTGGTGGAGATCGGCCCGGGGCGCGGGCAGCTTATGCTGGACGCGCTGAGGGTGGCGGGCGCGGTCGGCGGCGAAGACTTCGTGCGCGCGATGCGCCTGGTGTTTGTCGAACCAAGCCCGGTTCTGAAAGCGACTCTGGGCGAGTTGTTCGCGCCGGCGGGCCCTCACTTCGCCGAAGCGCTGGCGAACGTGCCGGGCGGGCCGGCGCTGATCATCGCCAACGAATATCTCGACTGCCTGCCCGCGCGCCAGTTCCGCCGGGCGGGGATCGACTGGCGTGAATGCGTGGTGGGCCTTGCGGAGGGCGGCCAGCTGGCCTTCGGCCTTGCCGCCGACGAGCCGCGCCCGCCCAGCGCTGCAGCGCTGGCCGGAGAGGCGGTGGAAGTGCAGACGGGGCTGGACCTGGTGGTCGCCGATCTCGTCTCGCGCAAATGGCCCGTGCGCGCCCTGTTCATCGACTACGGGCCCGACGACCGCGCGCCGGGCGATACGCTGCGCGCCTACCGCGACGGCCGGCAGGTGGGCCCGCTGGAGGCGCCCGGGATGTGTGACCTCACCGTAGATGTGGACTTCGGGCGGCTGGCGCGGCTGGCCTCGGCGGCGGGGCTCGACGTGGCGGGGCCGGCGCCGCAGGGCATGTTCCTGCTGGGCCTTGGCGCGCAGGCGCGGCTCAACCAGCTGGTGGCGGCCAATCCGGACGACGGCGAGGCCGTATTCCAGGCCGCCCGCAAGCTGATCGACCCGAACGACATGGGCGCGCGCTTCAAGGCGATCTGCCTGTCGTCGAAGGGCCTCGCCGAACCGGCGGGGTTCTAGACCGGCGCACGGGCCATTGGCATTCAAGGCGGAATGCCCATCTTAACGCGACCAGATCAGAGGACGCTTCCATGGCGGCACTTTCCATACTTGAACTCGGGCGCGTGCGCGAAGGCTTCACACGCGGCGACGCGCTGAACGAGGCCCGGCGTCTTGCGCAGCATGCCGAGGGGCTCGGTTACAAGCGCTTCTGGGTGGCAGAGCACCACAATATGGCGGCGGTGACCACGGCGGCGACCTCGCTGGTCATCTCCCACATTGCGGCGGGCACCAGGACGATCCGCGTCGGCGCGGGCGGCATCATGCTGCCGAACCATTCGCCTTACGTGATCGCCGAACAGTTCGGCACGCTGGAGGCGCTGTATCCCGGGCGCATCGATCTCGGCCTCGGCCGGGCGCCGGGCACCGACCAGAACACGCTGCGCGCGCTGCGGCGCGATCCGTCCGCCTCCGAACATTTCCAGCAGGATGTGCTCGAGCTTCAGGCCTGGCTTGGCCCGGCGCGCGAGGGGCAGCGGATCGAAGCCGTACCCGGATCTGATTCCAATGTGCCGCTGTGGATTCTCGGCTCCAGCCTCTACGGCGCGCAGATGGCGGCGGCATATGGATTTCCGTTCGGCTTTGCCTCGCACTTCGCGCCGCAGATGCTGGACCAGGCACTGGCGATCTATCGCGGCAGTTTCCGGCCTTCCAGGCAGCAGCCGACACCCTACGCCCTGATCGGCGTGAACATCATCGCGGCAGAAACCGACGAGGAAGCGAAGTACCTGGCGACCTCGCAGCAGATGTCCTTCGCCAATCTCGTGCGCGGCGAGCGCAAGCTGACCCAGCCGCCGATAGACGACATCGACACTTACTGGACCCCGGCGGAGCGCGCGCAGGCCTCCTCGATGCTGAACTTCAGCATCATCGGCAATGCCGGCACCGTGCGGCGCGGCATCGACGCGCTGCTGGACCGTACGCAGGCGGATGAATTGATGATCGTGTCCGACATGTACGACCAGGAAAAGCGCCGGCAATCGTTCGCGATCATTGCAGAGGTGATGGGTAAGCGCGCGCTGGTGGCAGCGCGCGCCTGATCCCGGTACCCTGCGCCAGGCCGGCGCAGGGTGATTTGCGGCTCAGAACCGGACAGTCAGCGTGGCCTGCGCCGTGCGCGGGTTGAGCGGCCGGAAGGTGGCGTTGCCGGTACCGGTGGTGGTGAACGTGAAAGCCAGCGTGTCTTCATCGAAGATGTTGTCGATATTGAACCGCAGGCTGACATTTTCCGGCAGGCCGAAATTGTTCGGGCCGCCGAGATCGACATAGCCGCTCCAGAGGAAGTAGCTCTCCATCACGTTGCCGGGAGATACCGCCGCCTCGGCAAAGTCGGCATAGCGCTCGCCGGTGTATTTGGTCGAGATGTTGGCGACCAGCCACTCGGTCGGCTCATAGGTGACGCCGCCTGTGAACAGCCATTCCGGGCTGTCGGCGAGGAGGCTGCCGGCCGGGTTCACGCCGAAACCGTCTTCCAGTTCAGCGTGATTGTAGGTGAGGTTCGCATCGGCATAGAGCTGGTTGTCGAAGACCTCCGGCTGCCAGACGCCCGACAGCTCGAAGCCATAGGCCTTGGTGCCGCCGGCGTTCAGGAAGAAGGCTTCGGGCTGCAACGTCGCCGGATCGATCACGTTGCCGGCAACCAGCCGGTTCTCGAACTTGGTATAGAATGCCGCGAGCGCGCCGTTGAAGGTCGGACGGTTCGTCCGTACACCGACTTCAAAGTTTTCGGATTCCTCGGCCGCTGGCGGCGGCGGGGTAAAGCTGGTCGCGATCGAGAAGATGTCGTCGGCCCCGCGCGGCAATGCATAGTTCCTGGAGTAGGACGCGAAGGCCTGATCGGTATCGTTGACGGAGTAGACGGCGCCGATCATCGGCAACGGGTCGCTCTCATAGTTCGCATTGACGATCTGCGGTCCGAAGACGGTGTAGTCTGCGAAATCCCGGTAGCCATCGAGCGTATAATCGATGTCGAGCATTTTCAGGCCCAGCTCGAGCGCGAGCTTGTCGTCGAGCAGGCGGACCGTGTCCTTGAAGTAATACTGCTTGGTCTCGCGAACCGAGTCATAGTCGCGCCGGAAATACACGACCTCGTCCCAGATCACATCGCCGTCGGCGGTGCCGCCGGTCTTGTTGAGGCGCAGCTGCGTGCGGTGGTAATCCTCGTCCTCGAACCAGGCGCCCGCCTCGATCGTGTGGTTGGCAATATCCCAGGTCGCGCCTGCCGTGATGCCCTTGCGGATGCCGCCGACGCCCGAGAGGCCGTACTGCACGCCGCGCGGATGGATGACATCAAGCCCGGCTGCGAGCTGCGTGTTGAACACGTTACGCGAGTTGGCATAGCCATCGGGCGAGACGCCGTAGCCGTCCTTGTCCTCGTAATAGAGGGTGGTTTTGAGTTTCAGGTTCTCGCCGACCGGCAACTCGCCGCTCAGTGAATAAAGAGAATCGTCGCGGATGTTGATGCGGTCTTCGAAGTAGTCGAGGCACGAGGCGCCCGTGAAGACGGGCTCGAAATCACTCGCGTTGATGACGGTGTCGCCGTTGAAGTCATAGACATTGCCGACGGGCACGATGCAGCTGTTCGGGACAGCGCCGACATAGCCGAAATCCCGCCCGACCGTGTTGTAGGTCGCCCGGTTGAAGGACGGCGAGTCGTAGTCGAAGAAGTTGTTGCTGACATAGCTCGCCTGCAGGAAGGCATCGTTCTGGAAGTCGTAGCGGATCTTGCCTTCAATGTGCTCGCGGTCGATCGAGCCGGCGCCGCGCCACAGGTCGCTGTCGGTCTTGGAGCGGCTGACATAGGCAGACAGGCCGCCGATCCTGCCGGTCTCCAGTTTCAGGAAGCTGCGTTCCAGGTTGTCGTCCCCGATCGTCAGGGACGCGATCCCGCCCATCTCGTCACTCGGAAGGACGGTATTGTAGGACACGATCGGACCCAGCGAAGCATAGCTCGGCAGCGAGACATCGCCGGCGCCGGGAGAGGCGACGACCGAGCCGAGGTTCTCGTTGTCCACGTAGCGAAAGATCGGGCTGCCGCCGAACGCATCGGAGCGGCCCATGGGCACGCCGTCGAGCACGAAGCCGATCTGCTGCAGATTGAAGGCGCGGACCGTGACGGAGTTGCCGAACTCGTAGAGGCCGAGCGCGCCGTCGGTCTGGACGTTGAAGCCTGGCAGGGTCTCCAGCATCTTGAGGCCGGAAATCCCTCCGGGGGCGGAGAGAAGTTCCTCGCGCGTCACCGCCACCGTGTTGGTGGCCTCGTCCATACCGATCGCAACATCCGTCTGCGAAATGCGCCGGCCTTCGACCACGACGGCCTGCATCACCGCGTCCGCATCTTCCGCCTCCTGAGCAAGGGCGGGTGTCAGCCCCGCGAATGTTAGCAGTGCGGCGGCGCTGATGCCCGCGCGCATGCTGTTGCGAAAACCCTGGCTCATGAATGCCTCCTGCTGCTGATGACCCATTTTCGTGGGTAGGCCTTCGCACCTGCAGCGCAATCCGGAGACCGTGAATCTCTTTTATTTGCTGAAGATTTGGAGGGCTGGTGCAGCATGTTTGTGCATCGCAGCAAAAATTTCGGGCGAGCAGCGGCAGCGGGACCACCGGGAAACAGTCAACCCCGAGGGCGCACCGCTCCTTGGTGGCGGCGGACCGGCAACACCGCGCGCCGGCCATCGGCAGTTGCGCGCAATACCGTAAGGAGAGGAGTGCGGACGAACTGGACAGGCGCCGCGGACTCGATTCTAACCCGCATCAGACTCTGGAGGCACGGATGACCGATCGCACCTGCAAATCTTTCATCCGCCTGCTGATAGCCAGTCTCTCCGGCCTTTTTGCAGCGCCGGGCGCTGGCGCCTTTCCGCTCGCCCCGCTTGCGCCGCTCGTCTCGCCGGAGGTGATCGCCGAAGTGCAGTTGCTGCGGCTGGAAGAAAACCTGAATCAGGCCATTAAATCCGGTGATTTTGTAGGCCTCGCCGTTGCCGTGGTGCGGGGCGGCGAAGTCACTTTCCTGCGCACCTATGGCGAGACCGAAATCGGCGGCGGCGAACCCGTCAATGAGGACACGCTGTTCCGGATCGCTTCGCTGTCCAAGGGCTTTGCATCCAGCATGGTTGGCCTGGCTGTGACGGAAGGCAAGTTGTCGCTGGACTTGCCTGTCAGCGGATTTGCACCGGAACTCACCCTGCCGCGCGGTGCGGAAAAGTCGCTGACGCTGGCCGACATTCTGAGCCATCGCACCGGACTGCCGCCGAACGCCTATGACAACCTGCTCGAAGCGGGCCTCTTGCCGGACGCGATCCTGCCGGAGTACCGCAAAGTGAAGCCGGTCTGTCCGGCGGCGGACTGCTACGCTTACCAGAACATCACCTATGACCTTGCCGGGCGCGCGCTCGAGAAGGCCTACGGCGCGACCTACGAAGATCTTGTCGCGGCGCGGCTGTTCAGGCCGCTCGGCATGAAGACGGCTTCCTATGGTCTCGACGGCCTCACGCGGGGCGGAAACTGGGCCCGCCCGCACACTCGCAAGAGCCAGAAAGATCCTGCACGGCCGCCCCATCCCTGGACGAAGATGGACGTGAAGACGCCTTATTACGCAACGCCCGCCGCCGGCGGCGTGAACGCTTCGATCCGCGACATGGCGCAGTGGCTCAAAGCGCAGCTCGGAAACGCGCCGGACGTTTTGCCTTCAGGCATACTGGAACAGATCCACGCGCCGCAGGTCGCCACCCCGGCAGAGACCCGGCGCATGCGCGGCGCCCTGCAAGGGCTTGCTTCCTCGCACTATGCGTATGGATGGCGTGTCTATGGTTATGCAGGCCAAACGGTGGTCGCACACGGCGGCACCGTTGACGGATATGGCGCGCAGATCATGTTCGTGCCGGAGCTGGATGTGGGCATCGTGGTATTGTCCAGCACCCGCTCGAAGCGCCTGTGGAGAATTGCGCCGATGTTCCTTGACCTGACGCTTGGCCTGCCGCCGAGGGACTGGATGGAACTGGCCGGTACGGCGCCGTCCGGCTCGAAGTAATAGACGGGTCCCCTGCACTGTTTTCAGGATGAAGACAGCCGGTCTGGTGATCAGTCGAAGACGGCTTGCTTTGAACACGCAGCAATCAGGATCAGCTTGCGCGGTAAGCCGTGAAGCCGAAAAGCCGAGAGGCGCAGCGGGACATGGCAATGGCGCGCGGGACGCGGCGAAAGCCCCGAGGTTCACGAGTTCCCGGAAGGCTTGCAGACTGATGCACGCGAGCTGGCCGCCTGACAGCGGCGAAGGCAAGCCAGATGGCAGGGATAAGGATTGCGATCACAGGCGCCTGTACTTGGCGCCCGTACACACCGCGCAGGCCGGTTGTGCGGCCAGTTCCCCGTCACGAAGGACCGGCTGCGCGATCTGAACAGGTTGTGCCCCCTGTTCGGTGTCAGCCCCGCGCCGGCCGGCGTGCAAAGCGCTTCGGCTCAAACCGCGTCCGGGTGAAAATTCAGGGGCAAGTCGCCTCGGTCCAGAGTTCGGTTGCCGGCCAGACGCTCTCGATCATCGGCGCGGATCAGGGGAGATCTCAAGCCGGCCGTGTCGGATCGCTGGAGGTCGGCGAAGCAAGCTCGGGATCGTAGGTCACGCTGATAACCTGCCGCTCCAGCATCCGCTGAACCTCGGGCGGCCAGCTGCCACGGTGCAAGGCCCGGATAATGTTGATGCTGACATCGTCGGCATGGGTACGCCGCTCGTTGTGCAGCACATAGTCCAGCCACCGGGCAAAGCTGTACTGCTCCAGCCAGACTTCACTGTTTCCCAGGTCGCGCACCAGCGACCAGGCCCGTGCCCCGTCACGCAGGTGAATCCGGCGCCGCTCGTTCATCGCCGCCAGAAAACGGGGAATGTCAGCTTCCGGAATGTAATACTTCACTGACACGTGGACCGGTCCGCTACGCGGCTCCACCGGCACCTGCATGTCCGGCAGGCGCCAGCGCCCTGTCAGGTCAAGGTTCATCTCCTCTACCTGCGGCAGGCGCAGGAACAGCCCCGCAAAAAGGCTGATCGATTGCACCGCTGCCATCGTCAGCAGCGCCTGCGTTACACCAAAGCCTTCCGCCAGCTGTCCGGTGATCCAGCTGCCGGCCGCCATCGCCCCGAATACGGCCATCTGGTAGAGCGACAGCGCCCGGCCGACCACCCAGCGCGGCGCCGCCATCTGCACGGTCACATTCATGGTCGCCATCGCCAGCAGCCAGCTTGCGCCGCAGATCACAAGGCCCAGCACGGTGAGCGGCAGGAGGCGGCTGACCGCGACAATCACCACCCCGGCGATGATCATCAGGATGGTCATCCGCAGGATGCTTTCGGCCGTCAAGCGCCGGCGCAAACGCGCATTGGAGAGCGCCCCGATCACCGCGCCGATGCCGAACGCGCCGGAGAGGATACCGAACGTCACCGCCCCGCCCTCAAGCAGCTGCTGCGCCACCAGCGGGAGGAGGGAAAGGGCCGCGCTCGCGGCAAGACCAAACAGCGCCGCACGTGCCATCACCTGCCGGATCGGCGGGGACATGGACACGTAGCGCACCCCTGCGCCGATCGCAGAACGCAGGTCTTCCTTCAGAGCCGGCTTCGGAGGCTTTTCCGGCTTCCACACCAGCAGCACATAGATGATGCCGAAATAGCTCAGGACATTGACAGCGAAGGCCGCCGCTGCGCCCGCCGCTGCCACAATGGCGCCGCCCAGCGCGGGCCCGGCCGTGCGCGCGATGTTGAACCCCAGGCTGTTCATCGAAACGGCCGCTGCAAGCGTCTGCCGCGGCACGATATCTCCCACACTCGCCTGCCAGGAGGGCGCGTTCAGCGCGGTTCCGCACCCAAGCAGGAAAGTAAAGGCCAGAAGGCTCCACGGGGTCAGCCCGCCAAAGAAGGCAAACACACAGAGAATGGCAGAAACCAGCAGCATGTAGACTTGCGAGACCAGCATCACGCCGCGCCGCGGAAAATTGTCAGCAATTGCGCCGGACAGCAGCGACAGGATCATGATCGGAAGAGTGACCGAGGCCTGCACAAGCGCGATCTGTATCGCGCTGCCGCCCAGCTGCACCATCAGCCAGGCGGCGCCCACGCCCTGGATCAGTCCGCCAAACTGTGAGGCGATGTTGGCCACCCAGATACGCTTGAACATGGGTACAGAAAATGGGCTGGGAGGCTCTGGCGGGGTCATGGGAAGACATATTGCACAATTCGCCGCGGCAGGCCGCCCGGCGGGACTTGGCCGGGCCTCCCGTTAGTATGCGACAGCGATACCGCCTTCCACACTGGCTGAATAGGTACGCGCGCCTTCAGGCAACAGGCGAGCCTGCCCGGGACAACAGGATATGGGAGGCTACCGGACTGCGCGGCACGCTCAGCTTGCCAGTTCAAGCATGGGCCGGCGCGTTTCCACCAGTTCAGGCATGCCGACCCAATATCCCTGCATCTGGTCGCATCCGAATGACGCAACGAGCGCCGCGGTTTCAGCGCATTCGATGCCCTCGACCGTACAGGAAATACCGAGGTCATGCGCCAGTGACATGGTCGCCCTCAGGATTTTCTGGGTAACGGCGCGGTCTCTCAGTTCACCAACGAAGGCCCGGTCCAGCTTGATCTTGTCGAGCGGCAGCCGGTCGAGCATCGCGAGCGAGGAATAGCCCGCGCCGAAATCATCCAGTACGACGCGGAAGCCGAGCGACCGCGCCTGGTCGAGCACCGCGCAATTTTCTGCCACATCCCTGAAGGCAACCTGCTCGGTGATCTCAAGCTCGATCCGTTGCGGCGTGATGGCGTGCTGGGCGATGACGCCGCCAAGCTTTTGCAGGAAATGCCGGGACGTGAGCTGCGAAGGCGAGACATTTATGGCGAGTGACCAGTTGGTCCCGGCAAGGGCTGGCAAAGCCTGGTGCAGGGTTGACCAGAGCATGTCGTTGAGCAGGCCGAGGCGCTCGGCGATGGGGATGAAATCCTGCGGCGCGGGATCCCGCGGAAAACCGCTGTCCGGCCAGCGTGCCAGAAGCTCCATCGTGACAATCCGGCCGCTGCTGACCGAGACGATCGGCTGCAACGCGGCTCGGATCCGGCCCCTTGCAAGTGCATGGCGGAAGGCGATCTCGATCGCGGACGACGCCAGTGCAGCCTGATCGGTCACCGGATCAAACTCGACCACACCCAGATGTTCGACCTTGGCACGGCGCATCGCAACATCGGCGGAGTGGAGCACCTCCGATACAGAAGTGTTCTCGCCTTCGGCCCTGACCCAGCCGATGGATGCACCTACGGAAACATCCCCCGAGGCGGAGTGGATCGGCGCTGTCAGGCAGTTGTGGAGTGCCAGCATCTGGCGGTCGGCCGGGTGCGCATCTGCGGGCGCTGCAAAAAGTGCCGCAAATTCGTCGCCGCCGAGGCGCGCCGCCCCGAGCATGTCCGGCTGTTCGATCAGGCGCCGGCCAATCTCCCTCAGCACCTGGTCACCGACCGCGTGACCATACTGATCATTCAGCGGCTTGAAGCGGTCGAGGTCAATGAAGGCAAGCGTCAACGGCTGGCCAGCGCTTTTCAGCGTTGCAACAAGCTCGACGAAAGAGCGCCGGTTCTGCAGGCCTGTCAGGGGATCTTCCGCGGCCAGCCGCGTCTTCTCGCTCACGAGGTTTCGCAGGCGCTCACGGATATTGAGGTTCTGGACCGTGGCCGTGATCATGTAAGCCAAAATTGCAACGATCGCGAAGATGGCGACTACCTTGTGATAGGGTGTCAGTTCCGGGTCGAACAGGGTGATCACGGTT
>JBBSAZ010000045.1:0-12066 GCA_038251755.1 Caulobacterales bacterium | reverse complement strand
AGGCATCGGTTTCGGTGCGCGAGGTGAGGTGATGATCCTCCACCGTATAGCCCTCCCCCTTGAGCAGCGCCTTCGCCTTCAGGCCATAAGGACAGGTATGGCCAGGCACGACCATTCGATAAAGGACAGCCCTTTTGCTGTCAGATGCGGGGACGGGTTGGGCGGACATGTTGTCTCTCCTTGGGCGGTCTTGTGAACTTGTCCGTCCCTATATAGCGTCCGTACCATAGTACGGAGTCAAGGGATGACATCGCTCACCATCGGCGGCCTCGCAGCATCGGCAGATGTGGGGGTCGAAACCATACGGTTTTATCAGCGAAAGGGCCTGATCGGGACGCCCTCACGGGAGACAGGAATCCGCCGCTATGGAGCCGAGGATGCGCGCCGATTACAGTTCATCCGGCAGGCGCAGACGGCGGGTTTCACGCTGGAAGAAATCCGCGAGCTGCTGACCTTGGATGCGGGCACCGACCGTGCCCGCGCACGTGCGCTCGCCCGGGAACGGGTGGCCGCGCTCGATACCAGGATCGCGGAGCTTCAGCGCGCCCGCAGCGCCCTTCGGCGGCTCGCCAGCGAATGTGCCCATGGCAAAGACGGGCCCTGCCCGATCCTTTCGTCCTTCGGGGTTTAGCTGCTGCGCATCTGCCGCTGACGTCTTTGATGGTGCCTTAGGCGTGCAGCTTGCGTCCACCTCGCAGGACACGACTGGCACAACCTCTCCCTCGGCCAGGCCGCGCACCCAGTCGACGGCGCGCACGCCCGCCACTTCGGTCGTGTACAGACGGTCATAGCGCAGCAGCGTGTGGTCCTTTCCGGCGGCCGAGTAGGATCGGAAGTTCGGAATTTCCGCGGTCAGGTCGTCGAGGTTTGCCTGCATCAGGCCGCGCACGGGGTCACTGACGTCCATCAGGGCGAGGAACATCTGCTGCACCTCGTCGTCGACATTGTTGAACTGGTGCATCCGCATGTCCGGATGGCGCGCGGCGGTAAGGCGGAAAAAGTCTTCGATGGTGAAGGTCGTGCGGTCGAAGCGGGCCAGCTCCTGCCAGTCCGGCATGTTGATGAAGGTGCCCCAGGTCTCCAGAAGGCCCGAGACGGCCCCGGCGCGGTAGCCGCCTGCCCCGCCGCCATACTGCACAATCTCCGCCTGCGGATAATGATCGGCCACTACGCCGGCATAGAACGGCGAGGCAATCGCTCCGGCGCTGCCACCGCCGACGAAAACGCGGGACGGCGCCGGGTAGTTCGCATACACCCAGTCGAGCGCCGACTGGACGTTGGCCTTGCCCCGGTGATGGATGGTCAGCTCCTTGCCGGCGCTGGTCGTGTAGGCGGCGTCGGTCGCGCCCAGATGCGAGTCGCCGGTACAATAGGAGACGAACACCTGCGTCCAGCCGGTGAACGGATTTTCCGGATTGGCCGCATCAAACACGCCGCCCATCTTCGCGGGATTGTTCGAGTCCATTTCGGCGAAGGGCGTGTAGGCGTTGGCGCCAAGCGAGGGGTCGCACAGGTCCCCGCTCCAGCAGGCGCCGCCACCATTCAGAAAGACCATCACGCGCGACGCATCGCCCCCGCGCACATGGAAACTGTAGGGCGTGCCGGTCGCGCAGAGCGTATCGCCGCCGGGGGCGATGGTCGTCCAGGCGGGCGCCGCTTCGGCGGCCTCTACGATAACGGGCGCGGGCTTTTCTTCAGCGGCCTTGCAGCCAGAAAACAGGGTGAAGCCGGCAACAGCCGCGAATACGAGACGCATGGTAATCCTCCATCGGCCTCTGACGGGCCGTCACGGGATCAAGCCTAGGCGGGTGCGCGAGGAGTGGCAATCAGGCGGGCGTGGCCGGTGTTGCCGCAGGCTCGGCAGTCTCAGGCGCATCCTCCTCGCCGACCTTCAGCAGCCGCCCGACAAGGCCGATGGTCGTGCTCTGCAATACGAGGCTGACCAGCACCACCAGGAAGGCGATGTTGAAGAAGTTGCCCGGCACACCCAGCAGAACCGGGATGATCGCGAGGTAGATCGGGATCGCGCCGCGCAGGCCGACCCAGGACATGAACAGCTTTTCGCGCCAGGAGAAAGGCTCGAAGGCGAGACTGATGAACACCGCCGCCGGACGCGCGACGAAGATCAGGATGGCGGAGATCAGCAGGGCTTCCGGGATGTCCGCGATCAGGTGCGACGGCGTGACCAGCAGGCCGAGGATGAGCAGCATCGCCAGCTGAGCCAGCCAGGCGATGCCGTCCATGAACTGCTTGACCACCTGCTTGGCGCGGTAGGCATGGTTGCCGAGAATGAGGCCGGCGAGATACACCGCGAGGAAGCCCGAGCCGCCTAGAATGTTGGCCGCGCCGAAAATCAGGAGGCCGCTGGCAAGAGCGAAGATCGGATTTAGGCCGAGTTCCAGCGCCACGCGGTCATAGAAGAAGGTCAGCATCCGGCCTCCGGCGATGCCGAGGGCCGCGCCGATACCGAACTGCTGGATGAACCCGGCCGGCACCGACCACAGCGCACCGCTCATCGCCTCCGCGCCGCCCGCAAGGATCAGGCCTGTAAACGTCAGTGCAAGGAAGATCGCCATCGGATCATTGATGCCGGATTCGACTTCCAGCGTGTTGGACACTTCCGGCTTCAGCTTGATGCCTTGCTGGCGCAGCAACAGGAACACGGCGGCTGCGTCGGTCGAGGCGACCAGCGAGCCGAGCAGCAGCGCATAAAGCGGATCCGTGCCGAGGAGCCACCACATGCCGAACGCCACAATCGAGGCCGTGACCATCACGCCGACGCTGGCGAGGATTACTGCCGGGCGCAGGGCCTGGCGGAAATTCTTCATCGGCGTGTGGATGCCGCCGTCATAGAGGATGATGGCGAGGGCGAAGGAGCAGGCCAGATAGCTGAGCGGCACATCGTTGAACACAATGCCGCCAGGGCCATCTTCACCGAACAGGATGCCGACGGCGAGGAAGGTAACCAGCAGGGGCGCGCCAATGCGGCGCGACAGGAAGCTCGCGAAGATCGCCGCACAAAGCAGCAGCCCGCAAAAGAAGATCAGCTGGTTGGTCGAATCCATTCGGCCCCGGGCATTGCGGTTGAATTTTCAATGTACCCTGCATTTGGCGCGTTCCGGAGCCAAGAACAACCGCGAAGCCGCAATTGGCGCCGAAAAAAAGCAAATGCCCGGCCCGGAGGGCCGGCGCGCGGCGATTTCCCAATAGTTTCCAGAGGGTAGCCCGCCTAGCGGGTCACCACATCCCGCTGCATCGGGGCGAGCTTTGCCAGGAGCTTGTTCTGGGCCCGGAAAGGCACGCCCTCGGCATTCATGGCCAGTTGCAGGTTCTCGACCAGCGCGTTGAACTCGCGATTTGTGATGCCCTGGTCGGCATGCGAGGATTTCATGTCCATGCCGGTATAGTCGCAGGGGCCGTTGAGGATGAAGCAGAATTGCTCCTTAAGCGTCCGGCGCAGCCTCGCGAGGTCGCTTGCGGCGAAGATGTCCTTGATGCGCGGATCGGCCAGGTTGCGGTCCACCATATCGTCAACGACGCGCGAAATGCCGGCCTCGCCATTGAACGCTTCGAACAATGCGGTCCCCTCTAAGGGATCGGCGCCGGCATTATCATTGCTGATCTCGTAGGGATCGACCGGCAGCTCGCCGGCTGGCGTCTCGGCAAGGCAGACCGCCGCAGGCAGGATCAGGGCGGCGAAGAGGGCGGCGGATTTGGTCATGGATCAGAATCCGATTTGGGCGCTGAGATATAGGCCGCGTTGCTTGTCGAAGAGGGCGACAGAGCCGAGGTCGGCATAGCCCGCCGTGAGGGTGAGATTGGAATTCACGGCATAAGCGCCGAACACGTCGAAGAAATTGTCTTCAGTGGCAAAGGCGAGTTCATCAGGCTTGAACCGGTACTCACCCCCCACGATCAGGCGGCGGCTCAACATGTAGCCGAGCGAGACTTCCGGCTGCACGCTGGCCTCTTCACCAAACCCGAGAAGCCCCGTCTGGTGAGCCTTGGTGTAGCGCAGCGTAGCGTTGGCCAGCAGGCTCTCGGCCAGGAATAGCTTCGTGGCAGACGCGTACACATCCACGCCTTCGTGCTGATCCGCGCCGAGGGCCTGCACCAATCCGTCGCGCTTCGAACGCTTGAACTGCGCGCCCACGGCAACCTGCGGCATCCAGGTATCCTGTCCGTACACGGCGTCTCCCGCCAGGCGCAGTTTCGCACCCCAAATGTCCTGCGCAAACTCGAAGCCCTCACCGAGGCCGAGCGCATCGCCGGCCTCACGCGTGTCAAAGGTCATCCGCGAATAGGACACCTCGAACCGGTCGTAGAAACCCACTGCGCCGCCCAGGCTTTCGATGTCGAAATCCTCGAGTGTCACATAGCTGTAATGCCCGCTCGCGCCGATGCCGCGATCGGTCTCGTTACCGGTGATCAGTGCCCAGGGCGTCAGCGCGCCGCCTCCCGCGCCTTCAAGGCTGGAGATGCCGCGTGTCAGCAAAAGCTTGCCGCCGGGCTCAGCGGCAAGCCCCTGCGCAGCGCTCACCGGCGCAACTGCGAAAGTGCACGTTGCGGCAGCAGCAAGGAATCTTGAACTCATGGATGGCAGGGCTTTCTTATTGTGGGGGAGTCCGCTGCCCGCGCGCGGCCATATCCTGGGCGGCTACCAACCGCATGATCCATCGATATTTTTGCCAATTGATTAACGCCGGGGAAATTATATCGTGCGAAGGATATGAAATGAAAAATCCATCCAAGATGCTCACGGCCCTTGCTACATTCCTCTGTGTGCTGATTGGTCCGGCCACCGCCGAGAAAGCGACATTCATGGTGTCGGATGCCTCTGGCAATCCGGTGAAGGATGCTGTCGTGATGGTCGCCGCCGAGCCAGGCGCGCCGCCGGTGACGTTTTCCTGGCCGCTGGAGATGAAGCAAGAGAATCTGACCTTCGCGCCCTACGTCCTCATCGTACCCGCAGGCGCGGACGTAAAGTTCCCGAATTTCGACAAGGTGCGCCACCACGTCTACTCCTTCTCCAAGGGCAACAAGTTCGAACTGAAGCTCTACGGCAAGGACGAGTCCCGTTCAGTCAAACTGGAGAAGGCGGGCATCGCCGCCATCGGCTGCAACATCCATGATACGATGGTAGCCTATATCCGTGTCGTCGATACGCCCTATGCGGCCAAGACCGGTGCGGACGGCAAGGTTGTACTCGACCTGCCCACCAGCGCAAAGATTGCCACGGTCTGGCACCCGGACGCTCTGCCCACAGAAACCAAGGTGATCCTGCCCGCAGCCCGCACCGTGCCTGTGCCAGTCACGCTGAAGATCAAGAAACATGAACATTAAGCGCTGGTATCAGGGCTCGCTTCGCCGCAAGCTCACCTTCATCTACTCAGCCCTCTTCGGGCTGATCATCCTGCTGGTTGCGGGCGCGGTCTATTTCAGCATCAAGATCAATGCCGAGCGCTCCGTCGCCGGTGAACTGAACTCCAGCGTCGCGGCGGTCGAACGCCTGTGGACGATGTCGGCTGCGCACATGGAATCGAACGCCGATGTGCTCGCTGCCGATTTCGGCTTTCGCGAAGCGGTGGCGACCGAAGACATCGAGACGATCGCCTCCGCTATCTCCAATGCCCAGGGCCGCCTCGAGGGACAGAGCGTCGGTGTGGCGTTTCCGGACGGGCGCTTCGTGACCGCCGACGGCCGGGAAACACAGCTTCCCGACGATGTCTACCAGGCCCTCCTCGAAACCGACCGCCCAAGCGGCGTGATCCAATTCGAAGACAAGCACTACCAATCGGTCGCTGTGCCGATCAAGGCGCCGACTCTGGCCGGCTGGGCCTTCTTCTGGTCAGAGCTCGACTCGGTGCGGATGACGCAGCTGGAGCAATTGTCGGCGATCAGGGTCACCGCCGAAATCCGCCCCGACGACCGCGCGCCCGGCGCCGACAATTCGTTCTTCAAAACGCGGGACGCCATCGGCGCCTCGCAACCAATCCAGTCCTTCACGGGATCCGACACTGTCAGCCTCTTCATCACCTACCCGATGGAGGCCGCGATGGCGCCCTACCGGCCGATGATGCTGGCGATCCTGGTGTTCAGTCTGTTCGGCGCGGCGCTTCTTGTGGTCAGCGGCGGGATTGTCGCGCGTAGCCTGACGCGCCCCATCGGCGCGCTCGACAGGGCCGTGCAGGCGCTCGCCTCGGGCAGCCGCCATCCGGTTGAGGTAACCACCCAGGACGAATTCGGCCGCCTCGCGCAGAGCTTCAACTCGATGCTCGGCGATCTTGAAGCGCGCGAAGCGGCCATCGTGCAGATGTCGCGCGAGGACAGTGAAACAAACCTCGCCAACCGGCGCGCCATGAATGACGATCTGCAGGCGCAGATTGCAGCCGGCGAAACCCCGCGCATTGCTGTCATCCGGGTAATGCGCTTCCGGAATGTGCGTGCCGCCATCGGCCATGCCGCCGCCGCGCAGGCGCTGGGCCTGCTGGCCCGCCGCATCAGCGCCTTCACGGACGGCGCCACACCATACCGTATCAGCGCGGCCGATGTCGGCCTTATACTATCCGTAGACGGACCTTTTTCCAGCCCCGAAGCCCTGCGGCGTCTCGTCATCGCCTGCTCGCAGCCCGCCACCGTCGGAGATGCCTCGGTTGACCTCCTGCTCTGCTGCGGCGTTACAGACGCCGATGCCGGGCGAGGCGCGCCCATCGGCCCCATCGACCAGGCAGTTGTTGCGGCCGATTTTGCTGAAAAGTGCCAGAATGCGGTCGCCCGCTTTGACTTGAAGGAATACGGCAATCCGGCCGCCACGCTGTCGCTGATGAGCGAAATGCTGACCGCCATGAACGGCAGCGGCCTCGTGCTGCACTATCAGCCGAAGTTCGGCCTGTCCGAAAACTGCGTCACCGGCTTTGAGGCCCTGATCCGCTGGGAGCACCCGGAACGCGGCCGCATCTTCCCGGACGATTTCATTCCCATCGCCGAAGAGACCGGACACATCCGCCAGCTGACGGAATGGGTGGTCACGCAGGCCATCGAAGACCAGCGCATCCTGAAGCTCAAGGGCTTTGACCTGCCTATCTCGGTCAACGTCTCCGGCCGCCAGCTCAACGAGGAGAGCTTCGCCCTCTGGGCCATCGGCAAGGTGAAATCCTCCGGCGCCAAGCTCTGCTTCGAAATCACCGAAACCGCCGTGATCAATGATCCCGAAAAGGCGCTTCGCATCATCAACCTGTTCCGCTCGACCGGTATCGGCATCTCGATTGACGATTACGGCGCGGGCCTCTCCTCGCTCTCCTACCTCAAGCAGATCCCGGCGAATGAGCTGAAGATCGACAAGTCATTCATCCTGACCCTGACGGATGGACCGTCTGACCAGCTGATGATCAAGTCCACCATCGACCTGGCGCACGCTATGGGCATGTCCGTCGTTGCTGAAGGCGTCGAGACGGAGCAGGCGATGGCACTTTTGAAAGTGATGGGCGCAGACACCGCGCAGGGCTATTTCATCTCGAAGCCGCAGCCGCTTCCGATGATGCTGGAATTCCTGAGAGCGGATACGATGCAGCGCGAGAGCGCCTGATAAATTCTGATAAATTCAAGTATGGAACTGAGAAGCCTTGGTCACGGTTTGAGGCGCTTTAGAGTCCTTTGGTTCGATCCCCGGATCGAACGATCCGCTCAGCGGACCGGCTTGAATGGTGCGGTCAAGAGGACTCGAACCTCCACGGGTTGCCCCACAGCGACCTCAACGCTGCGCGTCTACCAATTCCGCCATGACCGCACGACTGGTCTCATTTGAGGCAGACGGGCCGTATAAGGCGGCGTTCCGGCTTTGTGAAGCCCTGAAAGACGCCTATATCGCGAGGGGCCATGACAAATTTCCCGGACGTTGACTGGGCGGTCTCCGACGCCCCTGTTTCCTACGAAGCCGCGCTCGCCGTGATGGATGCGCGGGCCCGGGCGATCCGCGATGGCGGCGCCCGCGAACTGGTCTGGTTCCTGGAACATCCCCCCCTCTACACGGCCGGCACCTCGGCCAAGCCGGCGGACCTGAAAGACGCTGGCCGGTTCCCGGTTTTCGAGGCCGGGCGCGGCGGCCAGTACACCTATCACGGCCCCGGCCAGCGCGTGGCCTACCTGATGCTGGACCTCGGCGCCCGAGGCCGCGATGTGCGCGCTTTCGTAGCCAATCTCGAAGACTGGATCATGCGGGCGCTCGCCGCCTTCAATGTGGAGGCCGGCGTGCGCGAAGGCCGGGTCGGCGTCTGGGTCGACCGTACCGAGCCTGGCGGCCTTCTGCGCGAGGACAAGATCGCCGCCATCGGGGTGCGTCTGAAGCGCTGGGTCAGCCTGCACGGCATCTCCCTCAACGTGGAGCCGGAGCTGGAACACTTCGCCGGCATCACGCCCTGCGGGATCGACGATGCGCGCTACGGGGTGACGAGCCTTTCAGGCCTTGGCCGCGTGGTCTCGATGACCGAGGCAGACATGGCCTTGAAGGCCGCGTTCGAGGACGTGTTCGGGAGCCGGTTGGTGCGGGTCGCGTCAGAGGAGCTCGTAACGAGCTAGACTAAATGCCCTCCGCAATCTCCTCCGGTGTAAGGTGGCTGCCGGTGCGGATGCGGCCCTGCCCGTCGTTCGGGAGCCGGGCGACCCAGACCAGCGTCCAGACCATCACGCCGATCGAGGCGAGCCACCAGATCGGCAGCGCCATGCCGAGGCCGGTGGCGACTGCGGCCTGACGCTCGCTCTGCGGCGGGCCGGGCGGGCCGCCGCGGCCTTGCTGCGGCCTCGCTTCCGGCTTCTTCTCTGCGGCCGCTTCACCCTCCTTCGTTTCGGCAACCGCAGCGGGCGGCGCATTGGCAGCGCGGTGCTGCGCGGCGCCCATGCTGGTGCCGGCGGCGTAGGCCGCGAGGCCGAGGATCATCGGCACAAGGACAATCACCGCCAGCCAGGCGGGCCGCTGCGCATCGGCGAGACGGCGCGTGTGCGCCGCGAAGGACATGAACTCGGTGACAATCGTGAACACCGCGAACGGCACCAGCAGCGCCGGCACGGTGAACAGCAGGAGGTTGGCCGGCGAATTCAGGAATTCAGTCTTCACGCCGGCGATGCCGAGAATGAACGCGCCAAAAGATGGCACGATGTAAAGCAGCATCCGGCCCATGAACATGAAGGTCCAGGCCCGGCTGAAATGCAGCTTCGACGTTTCGCCGAACGGGTTCAGCATCGTCTCCGCCCAGTTCATCGCGCCGGGATCATCGCGGTAGTCGCGGATCCATGGACGGTGGGAATCGATCTCTCCGGGAGTCATGTTCATGGAGTGGTCGCCTTCTGCGGAGGGGTCAGTGAAACGTGCTGGCCGGGCCGCCAAGGGTCGGCGGGCCATGGCGGTTGGATGTGGGATCGGAGCGCAGGCGGAACGCGGCAAAGCCGGTGATCGCGCTAGAGATCAGGAAGGCCGCCAGCGTCGTCACGGCAGAAAGGCGCGCATATTCTTCGGCGCGCAGGGCCAGCTCCTCGAACGCGGCGGTGAAGCCGGCCGTCTCCATCGTCTTCTGCACCTCGGCCTGGATGGCGAAGGCTTCCGGCGACAGCACCGGCAGCAGCATCGCCGAAAGGAACATGTTGAGGAAACCAAGGCCTGCGAGGAAGGCAATCCACAGCCAGGCCGTCATCCCGGCATCGTGGAGCCGCTTGCCGAACAGGCAGACATACGGAAACACCAGCGCATACTGGAGCACGTTGAGACCCGGCGAGACGACCGCCGTCAGGACCGAGATCACCATGCACGCGCCGGTCAGCAGCACGAGGCCGCGACCGAAGGGTTTGGGCGCGAGACGGCCTTTCGGCTCAAGGAACAGGAAGCGGAAATCCATGCGGAACTTGTCGTTTCCTTGCCGGTCTATGGTTTGCGTCATACGCGCCCCCTTATCAATAAACGATAAAGTGGCGCAAGAAAAAAGAGCCGGGCACACGGCCCGGCCCTGCATATCATACCTTGCCCGAAGGCAATCAGGTAAACGCGACGCTCGCACCGGCAGGGCCAGGGCCATACTGGTTGTCGTTCGGATCGGTTTTGAACAGGCCCATGACCGCGCCGACAATGCCGGTGACAATGGCCGTGGACAGGATGCTCGGCAGCAGCGTCGATTGGGCGATCCGCTTGGAGGCGTCCATCGCGGCGCTCATCGCCAGCGCCGGATCACCGGCAGCGGCATTCTCGATTTCGCGCTGCATTTCGGCCTGAAGCGCAGCCTGGTTCACACCGAACAGGCTTGGCAGGATGAAGCCTGCAATCATCGAGGCAACGATGGCCAGCACAACGATGGCAATGGTCAGCCAACCTGACTTGTTGGAATCGTGCAGGCGTTTCACGTGCACGGCAATCCAGGGCCAGATGAAGAGGATGCCGGCAAAGCCGAGGAAGGGCGAGACGAAGGCACTGATGACCGAGAGGGCCACGCTGATGCCCAGCAGGATCAGCACGGCGCGCCAGTAGGTCGGCTGGTCGATGCGTCCGTTGGGGGTGAGAAAGAGTTCCATGTATTCCAGTCTCCTGACGTTGGGGCGCCCGCCCCGTCTATGTCTGTTCGGCAACAGTCATTTGACAGGCAGGTCTCGCCTGCTCCGCCGCTGCTGGCGAAGAATAGCAGGTCGAACCGGTTTCCGGAACGTTAAGTGCGTGGCAGGCGAGTCCGCAGGATCAGGCGAACTCGACCATAATTTCGTCAGCGGCGACGCTTTCGCCCGCCTTGACGTTTATGGCTTTCACCGTGCCATTAGCCCCGGCGCGGATGATGTTCTGCATCTTCATCGCTTCCACGATGCACACCGCCTCACCTTCCTGCACCACCTGGCCCAGCGCCACGTCCATCGAGACGACAAGGCCCGGCATCGGCGAGATGATCAGCTTCGACGTGTCCGCCTTCGGTTTCTCCGGAAGGCGGCTGTGCATGTCGGCGACGAAGGGCGTGCAGACGAGCGCGCGCAGGGCGACGCCCCGGTGGCGGAAGAGGTAGCCTTCCGTGCGGTCGGCAAACTTCACCGCAAAGGCCTTGCCGTCCAGCACGCCTTCCACGAGGTGCTTGCCTGGCTTCCAGGAGGTCATCAGGCTGTGCGGCTTTCCTCCGTCCACGGCAATCTCGGCTTCGCCGTCGCGGCCGATATCGATGGTGACCGGGTGATGCTGGTCGCCGAGGATGACGACCCACTCACGGCGCGGCGCGCGCGGCGCGAGGCGGCCGGAGATTTCACCGGCGCGCCGGTCAAAGAAGGCATGCACATAGGCGGCCGAACAGATCAGCTGCGCTTCCTGCGATTTGGTCGGCGGAACGCCCTGGAAGCCCTCGGGGAACTCGTCCTTGATGTAGGCCGTCGTGATATTGCCGGAGCGGAACCGTTTCTCGTCCATCACCGCGGCGATGAACGGGATATTGTCCTGGATACCTTCGATGTGGAAACGGTCAAGCGCCTCGCCGTGTACGTCCAGCGCGGTGTCGCGGTCCTTGCCCCAGGTCACGAGTTTCGCGATCATCGGATCGTAGAACATCGAGATTTCGTCGCCTTCGCGCACGCCCGAGTCCATGCGCACTTCGCCCTTGCCGAGCTTTCCTTCCGCAGGCGGATGGAAACGCTTCAGGCGGCCGATCGACGGAAGGAAGTTGCGATAGGGATCTTCCGCATACACGCGGCTTTCCACCGCCCAGCCGTTGATCTTCACGTCCGACTGCTTGATCTTCAGTTTCTCGCCGTAAGCGGAGCGGATCATCTGTTCCACGAGGTCGATGCCGGTGATCATCTCGGTGACCGGATGTTCGACCTGCAGGCGCGTATTCATTTCAAGGAAGTAGAAGCCCTTGTCCTTGCCGGACGCGACGAACTCCACAGTGCCCGCGCTGTCATAGTTGACGGCCTTGGCAAGCGCGACGGCCTGCTCGCCCATCTTCTTGCGCGTCTCGGGATCGAGCAGCGGCGAGGGCGCCTCCTCGATGACTTTCTGGTTGCGGCGTTGGATCGAACATTCGCGCTCGTTCAGCCAGAGGCAGTTGCCATGCTTGT
>JBBSAZ010000044.1:0-12572 GCA_038251755.1 Caulobacterales bacterium | reverse complement strand
TCGAGGCCGGACTTCTCGACCGCTTCCTTCTTGGCGCGCTCGACTTCGTCGACGCTGAACGGAATATCGAAGCCCATGATCCCGGCAGAGCGGTGCAGCCGCTTGGAATGATCCAGCGAGCGGAAGATCTTGCCGCCATAGGCGCGCTCGCCCTCGAACACAGCCGAGGCGTAGTGAAGCGCGTGCGTCAGGACGTGAACCTTGGTGTCGCGCCAAGGTACGAACTGACCGTCCATCCAGATGTATCCGTCTCGGTCATCATAGGGGATGGCAGCCATTGGAACGCTCCTCGCTTGAACTTTCTGCGTATTCGGGTTCATTTCCGACTTATGTCCCTGCCCGTCAACCTGAACCGGCCTTTCGACCCCAGACTGTTCCTGACCGATCAGGAGCTGGACCGGAGCGCAGGACTCCTGATTTCAGGCGCATCCGTGCTCGCCAAGGCGGCCGAGAGCGCCCGCAAGAAGGCCGGTCTGAGCAAGCCAGAGCTGCAGATTCTCATGGCCGCACGCTACCGGCCGGGCCTGACGGTCAGCGAAATGCGGGGCACGCTCGGCATGACCGTGCCGACCTTTGCCCGGATCATCGGCAAACTGGACGAGCGCGGCCTGATCGAGCGGGCCCGCGAAGCGGGCGATGCCCGCCGGCGAAGGCTGACCCTGTCGGACGCCGGGGTGACCCTGACAACGCCCCTTGCCATCGAGGTCCGCGAGCGCCTGCGCCTCGCCTTCCGGGCCAGCGGGCCGGAAGCGGTGGCCGGGGCCCGCTTCCTGCTCGAAGCGCTGGTGAAGTAGGCGCGATGAAAGAGCCAGCCCATATCCTGATCGTTGACGACGATGACCGTATCCGCGACCTGACCAAGCGCTTCCTGACGATGAAGGGCTTCCGCGTCAGCGGCGCCGCCGACGCCGCCTCTGCCCGCCGCCTGATGGAGAACATGGCCTTCGATCTCGCCATCCTCGACATCATGATGCCGGGCGAGGACGGCCTGTCCCTCCTGTCCGGCATCCGCAAGGGCCCGTCCCGCGAGACGCCCGTGATGCTGTTGACGGCGCGCGGCCAGACCAGCGACCGGATCGAGGGCCTGCGCCTCGGGGCCGATGATTACCTCGCCAAGCCCTTCGAGCCGGAAGAACTCGTGCTGCGTTGCGAGGCGATCCTGCGCCGCTCGCAGAAATCCGCCCCGCCGCCGGACGAGGTGGAGATGTCCGGTCTCGTGTTCAACGCGGCGCGCGGCGAGCTCAAATCCGGCGACGAGCGCATCCGGCTCACGGACGCCGAGCTGCAACTGCTTACCGTGCTCGCCCGCAATGCAGGCGAACCGGTCAGCCGCGAGGATCTAGCGGTACTCACCTCGGCAGGCCTCGAACGCTCCGTGGACGTACAGGTGACAAGACTGCGCCGGAAGATAGAGCCGAACCCGAAGGAGCCGGTGCATATCCAGACGGTGCGCGGCATCGGCTACCGCCTGATGCCGGATTGAGATAGCCATGCTGCGCCTCAGGGACATCACCCCGCGCGGGCTTTATGCCCGGACTTTGCTGCTCCTTCTGGTGCCGGTACTGCTGATCCTGGGGCTGATGACCTGGTATTATTATTCGAGCCAGGTGGCCGAGGTGAACCGCAAGTTCGCGCAGGCCATCACCCGTGATGCCAACCTCATCCGTGCCGCTTGCCTGAACCCCGCCTATACCGCGGAAGACCACGCGCAAATTCAGTTCCAGCTGGAAACCTGGTTCACCTGCGCCCTTCCGGACAACGCAATTCCCGACGCCGACATGAAGCAGAGCTTTCCCTATGGCGGCGTGCTGAAGGCCGAGCTGATGAGCCGCGCCGGGGAGCCGGTCTTCGTTGGCCTGGAGCGCGGCGATGCCCGGCTCCACATCCGCTTCCCGACGCCGCAGGGCCGGGGCGAGATCATCCTCGATCGCAAGCGCGCTTTCATGATCAACTCGCACATCTTCATCGTGTGGGTCATCGGTTTCTCGCTGCTGATGGTCGCGCTGGCGATCGGATTCCTGAACCAGCAAGTGCGCTCAATCCTGCGTCTTTCCGAAGCCGCGCGCGCCTTTGGCCGGGGCCGCGACCTGCCGGACTTCCGCCCCTCCGGCGCCACCGAAGTGCGCGACGCGGCCCGCGCGCTGATCGACATGAAGGAGCGCCTCACGGCCTTTGCCGGCCAGCGCACATCAATGCTCGCGGGCGTCAGCCATGACCTGCGCACGCCGCTGACACGCCTGAAACTGGCCCTCGCGATGATGGAAGAGAGCGAGGATATCCGTGCCGCCAAGTCCGATCTCGACGACATGGCGATGATGCTCGACGAATATCTCGCCTTCGCGCGCGGCGAGGAAGGCGACGAGGCCGCGCTGTTCGATATCGCCCAGGTGACGCGCGAGGTGACCGGCGGCTTTGGCGCGGATGTACCGGTTCTGGGGCCGTCCAGCATTTTCGTAATGGGCCGCCCGCTGGCGCTGAAGCGGGCGGTGACGAACCTCCTTTCCAACGCGCTGAAATATGCCGCCATGGCGCGTGTGACGCTTGTGGACGGGCCGCACTGGGCCGAGGTGGTGGTCGATGATGACGGCCCCGGCATTCCGCCCGAGCGTCATGAGGAAGCCTTCCGGCCTTTCTCCCGGCTCGATGATGCACGCAGCCAGAACGAGTCCGGCACCGGCCTCGGCCTGACTCTCGCGCGCGACACCGCGCGGGCCCATGGCGGCGACATTCGCCTCTCGAAAAGCCCCCTCGGCGGTCTGCGCGCTGTCTTGCGTGTGCCGACCGAGCCGCGCTAGGAGGCAGGATGAGCAGTTCGAAATCAAAACTCGTCCTCCGGAACGCCACACCGAAGGACATCGCCGCCCTCCTGCCGCTGTATGAAAAAGTCTATGGCGTGGGCTATGGCTATACCGCCGACGAGATCGCCGGGCAGATCAACAAGTTTCCGGATGGCCAGTTCGTGGCCGAGTATGAAGGCCGCATCGTCGGCCATTGCGTGACGTTCATCATCTCGTCCGCCGTGGCGATGGCGCCGCACACCTGGCATGCGATCACCGGCGGCGGCTTTGCCGCGCGCCATGATCCCGAAGGCGACATGCTCTACGGCATGGACGTGATTGTCGATTCCGAATTCCGCCGCCTGCGGATTGGCCAGCGCTTCTACAAGATGCGCCAGGACCTCTGCCAGTGGCACGAGTTGAAGGGCATCATGTTCGGTGGCCGCATTCCGGGCTATCAGCGCCTCGCCAAGCAATACCCGGACGCGCGCGACTATGTCAGCGCCGTGCAGGACTCCAAACTGCGCGATCCGGTGCTCTCCTTCCAGCTTCGGCAGGGTTTCGAAGTTCTTGGTGTCCTGAAGAATTACATGCCGGAGGATTTCGAATCCGGCGGCAATGCGACCCAGATGTTCTGGCGCAATCCGCTGGCCCAGGAAGCCATCAAGGCGAAGCCGAGCTTCGGCGACACGTCCCTGCCCGAGCGCGTTCGGGTGGCGACCGTGCAGTTCCAGATGCGCCGGATCAGCTCGATTGACGAGTTCGAGCAGCAGGTGGAATACTTCGTCGATATCGCCGCCGATTACCGCGCCGATTTCGTGACCTTCCCGGAACTCTTCACGCTGCAGCTGCTCTCGCTCGAAAGCAAACCGCTGGGGCCCATCGAGTCGATCGAGAAGATTTCCGAATACACCGCCCGCTTCATTGCCTTCATGGAGAAGCTGGCGGTCGCCTACAATATCAACATCATCGGCGGATCGCATCCCTCGCGGATGCCGGACGGCGACATCCACAATGTGGCCTATATCTTCCTGCGCGATGGCTCCGTGCACACCCAGCAGAAACTTCACCCGACGCCGTCCGAACGCATCTGGTGGAACATCAAGGGCGGCGAGGGTAACCACGTCATCCAGACCGATTGCGGCCCGATCGGTGTGATGATCTGCTATGACTCCGAGTTTCCCGAAGTGGCCCGCCACCTCGTCGACCAGGGCGCACTGCTGCTGTTCGTGCCCTTCTGCACCGATGAGCGCCGGGGATATCTCCGTGTACGGTATTGTTGCCAGGCCCGCGCGGTGGAGAACCAGTGTTATGTCGTGATGTCCGGCGTGGTCGGCAACCTGCCGAATGTCGAGAACATGGACATTCACTATGCCGAGAGCTGCATCCTGACGCCGTCGGACTTTCCGTTCTCGCGCGACGGCATTGCCGCCGACACGCCGCCGAACACCGAGACCGTGGCGCTGGCCGACCTGTCGCTGACGGATCTCCTGACCGCGCGACAGTCCGGCGCCGTGCAGAACCTCAAGGACAGGCGCTTCGATCTCTACCGTGTCGCCTGGAAGAAAGACTAGGCGAGCCTTGCCGCCAGCTGGTCCATGAAGCCTGCGAGTTCCAGGTCCTTCTGCGTGACGCCGTCGGCGTCATGCGTGGTGAGGGTGACCTCGACCTTGCTGTAGACGTTGAACCATTCGGGATGGTGGTCCATCTGCTCCGCCTTCAGCGCGGCGCCCGACATGAAGGCGAAGGCGGACTTGAAGTCGGCGAACTTGTAGGATTTCTGAATCGCATCGCGCTCGCCTTCAAGTGCTTTCCAGCCCTTGAGCGCCTTCAGCGCCGCAGCGGCGCCTATCTTCTTGCTCATGGTCATTCCTCTCCATCCTGTCCGAGTACGAAGTAAATCCAGGTGCCGTCTTCGGCGATGGCGGTGCGCATGCCGGGATAGCCTTCGCCGGCGCGAATGCGGGCGATGCCGTCTTCGCGGATCAGGTCCTCCAGCCGGCGGCGGTCCTGGAAGGTCAGCTTTTCCGGGATCAGATCGGCCGCGTCCCTGGCGGCAAGGTCCGGCCAGACATACCAGCGCTGGCCATCAATTTCGCGCAAGCCGGCAGGTTGTTCAAACAGTTCACGGAGCTTCCGGTTCGGATCAACGCCGGTGCGGCGCAGGAGGTCCCAGAACCGGTCATGTGACTGGCCGCCGACATTCGACCTGAACTCCGGGTTGCGCGCAGCGATCTCGCCGAGGCCGCGCAGGGAGCCTCTGGTGGCTTCATGGATCAGCGCGTCTCGCGTCTTCGCGGCGGCCTTGCTGATTTCCACCGGCGCGGGCTCAACGGGTACTTCGTTGAAGCGTTCCTCCGGGACCGGAGGAAGCGGCAGCACGACTTCCGGCTCGGCCTGCGAACAAGCAGCGAGCCAGAGCGCGGCGATGAGTGCGGCGAAGCTAGCGCAACGCATAGCCGGTCACGGCTTCCAGATCGGCGAGGAGTTGATCTTCGCTGGTGACCTTGATGGTCGCCATGCCCATGTCGCGGGCGGGCTTCAAGTTGATGCCGAGGTCATCGAGATAGACGCAGGCTTTCGGATCGACATCGAGGGCCTCGCACATCAGCGCATAGATGCGCGGATCGGGCTTGCGGATGCCGAGCTTGGAGCTTTCGATCAGGTGGTCGAACTGGTCGAACACGGCGGCGAGTTCCTTGGCCTTGCCGTCGTCCTGGGTCATCGAGGCGCCCTTGCCGATGGGCGCGTTGTTGGTGATGCAGCCGACCTTGCCTTTTGTCTTGCAGACCTTCAGCGCGTGCACGACGCGGGGGCGCAGGCTTCCCGACAGGAGGCCGAGGATGTCGCGGCCCCGCACTTCATGGCCGAGGGCCGTCGATTCTATCCGGAACAATTCGTCGAACCCTTCGGCGTCGACTTGCGACTGTTCCAGTCTGGCCCAGGCATTTTCCAGCGGATTGATCGAATTGACCGTGCGGATGAAGTCCACCGGCAGGCCGGAGGCGGCCTCGTAGCGGTTGAAGGCTTCGAAGGGCGAGGAGGTGAAGACCCCGCCGAAATCCCAGATGATGGCTTGGAAGGTACGTGTCATGGCGGCTAGCTAGCCCTTCGGGCGCGGCAATTCAAACCTTGATTTTTCGCCCGCGCGCCCTTGCAGGGTCCCGCGACAGCGGTAGTGTCCCGGCCCGAAACAAAAGGGAGAAAACCATGGGCGTTCTGGACGGAAAAGTGGTGCTGGTCACCGGCGGCGGCAACGGCATCGGCAAGGAATGCGCCCTGCTGGCGGCGCGCGAAGGCGCCAAAGTCGTGGTCAATGACCTCGGCGGCAGCCTGAAGGGCGACGAGGAAGGCTCGGCCGGTCCGGCAGAGGCGGTCGCGGCGGAAATCCGGAAAGCGGGCGGCGAGGCGGTTTCCAACTCCGAAAGCGTCACGGACTATACCGCCGTGGCCGGCATGGTGACGCAGGCGCTGGACACCTATGGCCGCCTCGACGCGATCATCAACCCGGCCGGCATCCTGCGCGACGGGATGTTCCACAAGATGAGCGAGCAGGACTGGAAGAGCGTGATCGACGTTCACCTGCACGGCTCGTTCAATGTGACGCGTGCCGCGATCGAGTATTTCCGCGAGAACGAGCGCGGCTCGTTCGTATTGTTCACCTCCACCTCGGGCCTGATCGGCAACATCGGCCAGGCGAACTATGCCGCCGCGAAACTTGGCATCGCGGGCCTCAGCCGTGTGGTGGCGATGGAGGGGGCGGCGAAGAAGGTGCGCTCCAACATCATCGCGCCGTTTGCCTGGACACGGATGATCGCCTCGATCCCGGTGAAGGACGAGGCCGGCGCAAAGCGCGTCGAGCGGATGAAGAACGGCATGCGGGCCGATCAGGTGGCGCAGCTGGGCGTCGCGCTCTGCGCCGATACGGCGGCGCATGTCAGTGGGCAGATCTTTGGCGTGCGGGGCAATGAGGTCATCCTGTTCGACCAGCCGCGCCCGGTGAAATCGCTGGCGCGGCTTGAGGGCTGGACGCCGGAGACGCTGATCGACCATTGCTTCCCGGCGATGAGCGGCAGCTTCTTCGGTCTTGGGGCCACGACGAGCGTGTTTCCGTACGATCCGGTCTAGGGCAGCTTTGCATTGCTTGACCAAGACCCTCACCTCCCACGACCTCCGGTCGTGGGTCCCTCCTCTCCCATATAATGGGAGAAGGGGTGGGAGACGCCACTAACCCCTCACCCGCCACGCGGGTGAGGAGGGGCCCATTGCGGAGCAATGGGAGGTGAGGGCGTTTGTTTGGGAAATTTCTTCTGTGATCATGCAGGGAGCATAACTCCGTGCACTGAGGTGTAGCGGAAGGAAACGCGAAATATTTTATAACGGCTTGAGGGGATTGGATTTTATGTTTTTGGAGGCGTGGTTATTGTAGGCACAAGTCTCCGTTCCTGCCCTCGCCAAACCACGAAAAGCTGCTTCATCCGCATGCAATCAATGCACAGGGAATGGCGATTCTCTCTCATTGATTCTCACTTTTTATCACGCAGTCGCGTTTTTTATCATCCATTATCGCTGCGCGCGAAGACCGGTGTCTCAAGGCTGGGTCCCGGTCGTCGCCTGCGGCGAAACCGGGATGACGACGAACTGATTGTGCGCAAAAGCAGAGGGGGGTGACGCGGCTCAAGGCGCACCTTCCCTATTCCGGCGTCAGGACCGTGGGGCCGCCTTCGTCTGCGGGCGGATCGGTGGGGGCGGGTTCGACTGCGGGTTCTTCGGCCGGCAGTTCTTCAACCGGTGTTTCAGGTGCTGGTTCCGGGAGAGGTTCGGTGTTGAAGGTTTCGTCGGCGGAATTGAGGATGTCGTTGAGGACATCGTTCTCGTTGACGGCGGGTTCGGCCTCTGCCGCGGCGCCGATCGCTTCCTCGCCTTCGTCGGGGGCGTCCGGCAGGTCTTCGAAGACCGGGGGCGGGCGCGGGGTGTCGCCCTTCTCGGGCTTCGGCAGGGTGGAGCGGAAATCGTCGCCGAGGACGCAGGCGGCGTAGCCTTCATTGGCAACGACGCGCATGCGCGACTGGATGGAGCCGGTGCGTTTGCGCACGTAGGGACCCGGCTTGTCGGCGCTCCATTTGTTCGGGGATGGAAGAACGGCGGCGAGGCGGGCGGCTTCCAGCGCCGAGAGATCGGCGGCGGATTTGCCGAACCGGGCTTGCGCTGCGGCTTCGGCGCCAAACAGGCCATCGCCCCATTCGGCGACGTTGAGATAGACTTCCATGATGCGGCGCTTGCCCCAGACGGTTTCGATGACATAGGTCATCCAGGCTTCGCCGGCCTTGCGGGGCATGCCGCCGCCATTCCAGAAGAAGACGTTCTTGGCCGTCTGCTGGCTGATGGTCGAGCCGCCGCGCCGTTTCTTGCCTTCGTGCCTCTTGTTGTATTCGCGGGCGTCCTCGATGGCGTCCCAGTCTATGCCGCCATGTTCGCAGAATTTCGCATCCTCGGACGCGATGACGGCGAGGACGAGGTGGGGCGATATCTTGTCCAGCGGCGTCCAGTCCTTGCGGACGTCTTCACCTTGCAGGCCGCGCTGGGTCATCAGGATGGTGCCGGGCGCGGGCAGAAATCTCAGCAGCAGGGCGTAGAGATGGAAGAGCAGGAAGATGGCGATGCCCGCCTGCACGATCCGCACAAGGACATGGCGCCAGAGCGGGACATCGCGCTTCGGCTTTTCCGGCGGAGGCGCCGCGCCGTCCGTGCCGTAATAGGCGGAGGCAGCGGAGGTGTTGGCCGTGTCGTCGCTCATGCCCCGAGATCCCATTCTTCGATGACCGTGCTATCACGTTCGTGCGCGCGGCGCCGTGCCTTTTCCCCGGCAAAGCGGGCGGGATCAAGGCGGGCGAGCGCCCAGATGGCCGCGCCGCGCACCAGCGCCGAGGGATCGTCCAGCATCGGCAGCAGGCTGGCCACGAGGCGGGCGCTGCCGGAATTGCCGATGGCGACGGCGACGTTGCGGAGGAAGCGGTCCCTGCCCGAGCGCTTGACCGGGGAGCCGGAGAAGATTTCGCGGAACGCTGCGTCATCGAGGGCGGCGAGTTCGTCGAGGCCGGGCGTTTTCAGCTCGGCGCGGGCGTAGAGGGCGGCCTCGGAGGCGCTGGCGGCGAACTTGTTCCAGGGACAGGCGGCGAGGCAATCATCGCAGCCATAGATGCGGTTGCCCATCGCGGCGCGGAACTCGCGGGGGATGGGGCCGGCATGTTCGATGGTGAGGTAGGAGATGCAGCGGCGGGCATCGAGCTGGTATGGCGCGGGGAAAGCCGCCGTGGGGCAGATGTCGAGACAGGCGCGGCAGGAGCCGCAATGGTCCGGCTCGGGCGGGTCTGGCTCAAGGGCCGCGCTGGTGAGGACCACGCCGAGGAAGAACCAGGAGCCGAGATCGCGGCTGACGAGGTTGGTATGCTTGCCCTGCCAGCCGAGGCCGGCCTTCTGGGCGAGCGGCTTTTCCATCAGGGGGGCGGTGTCGACGAAGACTTTTACCTCGGCGCCGGTGAGCGCGGCGACTTCGCCGGCGAGCAGCTTGAGGCGGGACTTGATCAGGTCGTGATAGTCCCTGCCCCGGGCGTAGACGGAGATGTTGCCGGTTTCGCGCTCGGCGAGCGTGTCGAGCGGGTTATGGTCCGGCCCGTAATTCATCGCGACGACGAGAGCGGAGCGGGCGTCCGGCCACATGGCGGTGGGGGCGCTGCGGCGGGCGAGCGTGTCTTCCATCCAGTGCATGTCGCCGTGGCGGCCCTCGGCAACGAACGCGGCGAGGCGGGCGCCGGCGTCCCAGGCCTCATCGGCGCAGGCGAGGCCGGCGGCATCAAAGCCGAGCCGCAGGGCGGCGGCCTTGAGAGCGGCTTCGAGGGCGGCGGGGCGTTCGGACATGGCGCAGGATAGCAGCCCGGCCGCGCCGGGCGAAGGGGCGGGTTACTTCAGCGCCTTGCAGGCCTTGTCGACGGACGCAGCCACCGCGAGGTAGGTCTCGGCGCGCTCGAGCGTCTCGAAGGGGATGGTGTGCGCGTCCGTGCGATCCGGCGTGTTTTGCAGCGCGCCGGACTGGATGCAGGCGCTGCCATCGGTGCAGGTGAAGGCGACGCTGTAGCCACCGCGCTTTGCATCTGGTTCAGGCGCGGCGGCGGTGACGGCGCCGAGCGGCATTCGCCAGAGGCCCCAGGCGCTGTTGCGGCCATGGCCGTGTTCGAGGAAGGCGCAGTCGCCCCAGACATTGTGGTAGATCCAGAGGCCCTTGCCGGTGGTGTGCCAGTGCATCTTTGGGGCGACCTGGGGTTCGGCCGGCAGCGACGCGGCGCGGGGCACCAGGGAGCGGGCGGCAAGCAGTGCAGCGCCGGCGAGGGCCATCAGGTAACGGCGCATGTATATCCCCACGTCCATCTGAGGCGAGATTGGCAACGCCGCCCTGAACCCTTCCTGAACGCCGCCTCAGCGGCCCATGAACTGGCGGACAGCGTCAGTCGAGAGAGCGAACTTGGCGAAGGACCAGGCGCGGTCCTTGCCGAGGGCCGTCAGTGTGCTGATCACCTGTCGGCGCCCCTCGCCGCGCGCCTCGAGCCAGGCGTCGGCGCCGCCGGAACGCAGCGCGTCGTCGGTGGCAGACGCCTGCAGGCGGACGAGTTCCGAGATCAGGCGGCGGCCAGCCACGCGGTCCCAGTAAGGCGCCTTGACGAGGCCTTCGCGGGCCGAGGCGCGCAGCCGGTCGAGCCGGAGGGCGTCGCCGATGGCGTAGAAGGCGGCGGCGGTTTCCGGCACTTTCTTCTTCGCCTGCTGCGAGACGTCGACGATGACGAGGCCTTGGGCAAAGTAGCTCATCGCGGCGGCCCAGTGGGCGAGCGCGTCGGGCGCGCCGCGCTTGATGAAGGCGCGGGCTTCCCGCTCGATGCGCGAGGCGGGGAAGTCCGTCTGCACGTCGGCGAGCGCCATTTTGAGCTCGTTGAGCGGGGCGTGGGTCTGCTTCACGGCGTCGCCGATGGACTGGCCAGCGGTGGCGCGGATGAACCAGCCGGCGGCTTCGCTGGCGGCGTGGACGGCTTCCTGCTGAAGCTCCGTCTGCAGATCAGCGGCCAGGCGGGCATCCAGCGCGAAGACTTCGCGGCGGAAGCCGGCAAGGTCCAGCACTTCGCGGGCGGCCTCCAGCGCGCGGACCGCTTCGGCCGGCGCGGCGCCGGTCAGTTCGCGAATGCGCAGCAGCGCGACGGGGCCGCAGAAATCCAGCGCACGGTTGGCGATGACGGTGGCGATGATCTCGCGGCGAAGGCGGTGGCCTTTCATCGCTTTTTCGAAACCGTCGATCGGCGAAGGGAAATAGGCCTTCAGCACCGGTTCGAACCAGGGATCGTCCGGCAGGCTGGAGGCGACGATATCGTCGAACAGGACGATCTTCGACCAGGCGAGGAGGACGGCGAGTTCGGGGCGGGTGAGCGGGTGGCCCTGCTCCTTGCGCATCTGCATCTGCGTCGTCGAAGGCAGGCCCTCGAGCGCGCGGTTGAGGACGCCGCGCTCCTCGAGATAGAGCATCAGGCGCTCGAGCGCTTCATGGTCTTCCAGCGCAGTGCTGGCGGCGAGAGTGAGGGCGTTCGACTGGTCGTAATTGTGCGCGAGGACGTGGGCGGCGACGTCGTCGGTCATCGAGGCGAGGAGGGCGTTGCGGTCTTCCTCTTTGAGGTCGCCGAGACGGATGGCTTCGGCGGCGAGGATCTTGATGTTTACTTCGTGGTCGGACGAATCGACGCCGGCGGAGTTGTCGATGGCGTCGGTATTGATGCGGCCACCGGCGAGGGCGAACTCGATACGGCCGGCCTGCGTCATGCCGAGATTGGCGCCTTCCCCGATCACCTTGGCCTTGAGGTCTCGGCCATTGACGCGGATGGCGTCGTTGGCGCGGTCGCCGACATCGGCGTGGGACTCGGACATCGATTTCACATAGGTGCCGATGCCGCCGAACCAGAGGAGGTCGGCTTCAGCTTTCAGGAGCGCGTGCAGGAGTTCGTCGGGCGTGACCGCGTCCTTGGCGAGGCCGGTGAGGGCCTGCACTTCGGGCGAGAGGGGGACCGATTTGGCGGCGCGCTCGAAGATGCCGCCGCCGCGGGAGATGAGCTTTGCGTCATAGTCTGCCCAGGTGGAGCGCGGCAGGGCGAACATGCGGGCGCGTTCGACCAGGCAGGCGGCCGGATCGTCCGGGTTCGGATCGAGGAAGATGTGCATATGGTTGAACGCCGCGACGAGACGGATCTCGGGCGAGAGCAGCATGCCGTTGCCGAAGACATCGCCTGACATGTCGCCGACGCCGATGACGGTGAAGGGCTGTTTCTGGATGTCGCGGCCCATTTCGCGGAAGTGGCGCTTGACCGCTTCCCAGGCGCCGCGCGCGGTGATGCCCATCTTCTTGTGGTCATACCCGGCCGAGCCGCCGGAGGCAAAGGCGTCGCCGAGCCAGTGGCCCTTCTCGAGGCTGATGGCGTTGGCGGTGTCGGAGAAAGTCGCGGTGCCCTTGTCGGCGGCGACCACGAGATAGGGATCCTCACCGTCCCAGACGACGGTCTGCGGCGGTGGCACGAGCTTGCCTTTCACCAGATTGTCCGTGAGGCCCAGGAGCGCGGTGATGAATTCCTTGTAGGCGTCGCGGCCGCTTTCGAACCAGCTGGGATCCGTCCGGGGCGGGAGCTGTTTCGGATAGAAGCCACCTTTGGAGCCGACCGGCACGATGACGGCGTTCTTGACCTGCTGCGCCTTGACCAGCCCCAGCAC
>JBBSAZ010000043.1:0-12830 GCA_038251755.1 Caulobacterales bacterium | reverse complement strand
GGCCGCACCATTCGGCCCAGAAATCGACGACCACGGGCACATCGGATGCGCCGAGCAGCACATCGAATTCATCGTCGCTTACATCCATACCTGACATAGTTCCGGCTCCTTCTGCGGCCCGAATTGGGAGGCTGATACATAGGGACTCTATTCCCCTGTCAAACCACCCTCAAGGCATTGTTGAGGGAATCTGACAGCATCTCCGGAGGGATACGCATCATTTTCGGGCCATCCGTCCAGCAGAGGACGGCCACGACCTCCCGCCCTGGAAACGCCGATTCCAGCACGGCAGTATAGGCGGCCATCTGGGTTATATAGCTTTCGGCGACGCCCGAAACGTCCTCCGGCGCGGGCTGGTCTGTTTTGAAATCGATCACCAGAACCCGCGACGGCGTCACCACCAGACGGTCCACGCGGCCGTTGATCACCAGATCGCCCGGCAAATTCGGCGATGTTCCGATCACCGCCGCCTCCGCCCTGCCCCCCGGCTCAAAGAGCTCGGACAATGCCGCATCGTTGAGAATCGCCTCGGCCGAGCGAAGCATCTCGGCCTTCTGCGCCTTTGTGAGTTCCGGCTCGCGCGCAAGGAAAGCCTCGCCGGCAGCATGGCGCGCGGCAATAGGCAGCTCCGGCAGATATTGCAGCAGGCTGTGGATGAGGCGGCCTCGCTTCAGGCGCGCCTCCCGCTTGGGATCGAACGGGGCAACCACCCGCGTCTTCGGCTCCAACAGGCTGGTCGGTGCAGCCACCCGGCGCGTCACCTTGTCCGGTGAAGGCGCTCGCTGCGCCCAACCGGGCAGCGCTGCGTGCCCGGCGTCTGCGTCGCTGGAGAGATCCATCCTGCGAGCGGCGGCACCATATTCAAGAACGTCATCGTCCTGGGTACGCGCCGGCAACTGATCCATCGCATTACGGCACAGCGCATACCAGGAATCGTCATGATACCCCTTGGCTGCGTCGCCCTCGGGGCCGAACCAGTATCCAGCGATCAGCAAGCGGTCCTGCGCACGCGTCAGCGCCACATAGAGCAGCCGCCGGTGTTCCTCATGCGCCTTTGCTTCCGCCATCAGCCTCGCCCGCGCCGCCGGCTCAATATCTTTGTCCTTTCGCGGCGACCAGATGAGCGCTCCGTCCACGGACAGGATCGCATCACTCGTCAGCTTTGGTTTTGCCGTCGTATCCGGCAGGATCACGATGGGCGCTTGCAGCCCCTTCGCACCATGCACCGTCATCACCCGGACTTCTGCGCCTGCCTCCGCCAGATCCCGCTTGATTTCCACTGGCGTCGACTCGAGCGACGCCACGAACAACTGGAGCGATGACGGCCCGGCTGCATCATGGGCCAAGGCGCGCGCCAGCAAAGCCTCGACCGGATCACGCGCCGGCGTGCCGAGCCGTGCGTTGAGTTTCGCCCAGCCCGTGAGGCCGGCCGTATCGGGTTGGTCCAGCACTGCGGACAGAAACTCGAACGGCGGCAAACCGGACCTGTCGATCAGCAACTTCAGGAAAGCCCTGACAGACAAGACCAGAGGATCTTCGCTCGCAAGAACCCTGGACCAGAGCGTCTCACCCTTCTTGCGCCCCGCCGCGAGCTTGAACAGGAACCGGTCGTCATCGACGAGCCCGCCAAATGGTCCGCGCAGAATTTCTGCGAGGGCGAGGTCCCGGGCCGGCAGCGCCGCAAACCGCATCAGGTTCAGGCAATCCTGCACCCCAATATAGTCCGCCAACTGAAGACGGTCTGCGCCGGCGACTGGAACGCCGGCACTTTTCAGGGCGTTGATCACCGCCTCGAACAACCCGCCGCGCCGTTCTCGCACGAGAATCAGTATATCCCCCGGCCTTGCAGCACGCTGGGCGCCTCCGTCCCATACAGACGCACCGCCGGTGACCATCTGCTTGACCGACTTCGCGATCGCCCGCGCGAGTTTCACTTTCGGCGACGTCAGCACAAGCGCGTCCAGCGGCCTCGCCCAGGCATCGGTCTCCGGGTCAGCATCTCGCGGCACCACTGGCCAAAGCTCTACCCGCCCCGGTTCGTTCCATCGCCGCGCCGTATGTACGATCTTGTCCGCCGTCATCGGACGTGTATCCGCAAACGGAACATCAATCTCCGGCGCCGCATTCCACGCCGTGTCCACAAAAGTCAGGATTTCCGGGCTGGAGCGGAACGACATCCTCATATCTGCTTGTGCGACCTTCGTATCCCTCAGCGTCAGCGCCTGTGTCTCCTCCAGGAACCGCGACGGATCAGCGCCCTGAAAGGAATAGATCGACTGTTTCTCGTCGCCCACCATGAACATGGTCCGCGGGTCCTGCAGCCGTTCGCGGCCCTCACCGGCCGTAAACTCCTGCGTCAGGGCACGGATCAATTCCCACTGCGCGGGGCTTGTATCCTGCGCCTCGTCAAGCAGCACATGGCTCAGCCCGCCATCGAGCTTGTAAAGCACCCAGCTCGACAGTCCTTCAGACGCCAGCAGGTCCCGCGTCCGCTCGATCAGGTCGTCGAAGTCGAGCGCCCCGCGCCGGGCCTTCTCGGCTTCATACTCAGCCAATGCCGGCAGGCCCAACTTCAGAAGGGCTGATGTGCGCTCAAACGCTTCCGCGCGGCGCAGATCTGCCGTCAATGCCTCGATCCGGCGCGTCTCGCTGCCGGGATTGTCGCCAATCGCAAACAGTTCGGAAACGACCGGCGCCGCAACTGCAACGCCTTTCGTAAATGGATTTTTCTTGCGCGGCTCACCCGCCGCCGTCAGGAAGATCGAGGTGTAAAGGTCAAACGCCTCTTTCGCATGGCCGCTCGACAGCACGCCGAGCAACTGTTCCGCGAGCTTCAGGTCGGTCACTTTCCCGCCACCCAGGGCCGCGATGGCCCGGCGGATGTCCGCCGCTGGAAAATCCGCCCCCATCGCCTGCGCCACCAGCGCGTCCGGTGACGCGGCCGGCGGCTTGATCCGCTCGCGCAGCGCCCGCTCCATCGCGCTGTCGTCATCGCCGCAATCCGCCGCAAATTTGCGCAGCGCCCGCCCGGAACTCTTCAACGCGTCCAGCGCGCTGCTAGCCCCGTCCCGTCCCGCTTCGCGCGCCAGCAGGGCGAGCAGCGAGCGATCTTCCCCCGCCGCCCTCAGGATCGCCGACTGTTTCGCCGCTTGCCAGATCTCGCGCGCATCCGCCTCTTCCAGTTCGGTAAACCCCGGCATCACCCCGGCTTCCAATGGAAACCGCCTTAGTATCCGTGCACAGAAGGCATGGATCGTCTCGATCCGCAGACCGCCCGGCGTCTCCAGAGCGCGCGCAAACAAGGCCCGCGCCGCCTTCAGCTGATCCTGCGTATAATCCGTAGGCGCCGCTTCCTCGAGCTGCGACAACGCCAGCCGCAGCGGATCATCTTCCATCACCGCCCATTTGCCGAGCGTCTGGAACAGCCGCGTCAGCATCTCGCTGGCCGCAGCGCGCGTGTAGGTGATGCACAGAATGGAATCCGGGTTGGCGCCCGGCCGCCCGTCCGGCCGCCTCAGCAGCAGGCGCGCCACCCGGTCGATCAACACCTTCGTCTTGCCGCTGCCCGCATTCGCCGTGGCATAGGCCGATGTGCCGGGATTGGCCGCCAGCGCCTGCGCCTGCGCGGCGGCTATCAGCGCACGCGTGTTCGCGGCTTCACTCATCGCCGCCCTCCCCGTCCGACGTGTCGCTGGTCCACTCCGCCCGGCGCGCCAGAAGGTTGTAGCCGTAATCATACTTCACAAACTGCACGCGCGGCGCGGACGCAAACACGGCGCCGTCTGCCCTATACTCCGCTATCAGCCGCTGCACGCCTTCTTCGGCGCGCGCCGCCATTGCCGCCGGGGTCAACTCGCCGTCCTTGCCGGGACCGATCGTCCGCGCCTTGGGCTTTCCCTTGAACTCGACATATTCCAGCCCCGCCACCGGCGCGGCGCGCACCTTCGCGAAGCCCCCCTTGCTGGCAATCAGCGCCTGCAGCGGCATCTGCTGATCAAACCCTGTACGGATCATCTTGTCGGACGGCGCGCTGCCGGTCTTGAAATCCACAATGGTGATCTCGCCTGTGGCGCCGACCTCGATCCGGTCCGCCTGCGCCGACAGCACGAATTTCTCGCCCGCAATCTGATAGGTCAACTCGCCCTTTGCCTCGAGCGCCATGCCGCCCGACACATCGCGCCCGGCGCGCCAGCCCAGAAACCACTCGGCAACATCCTGCCAGCTCGCCTCCCGGCTCAGCCAGTCTGCCTCGGTTTCGCCCGTATTGTGCAACTCACGCTGAAGCAGGCGCGCAAGATGGGCCGCAGATTTTTCGGCGCCGTCCGCTTCCAATAGTTCAATCGCCTTGTGCACAGCCGTGCCCTTGAGGTTCGGTTGCAAGGGTCCGTTCATCGGATCAATCACGCGCAGCCCGAGAATATCTTCCGCCCAGATGGAATACGGATCTCGCTGCAACCGGTCGATCCGCGTCACCGACATCCGCTTCGGCCAGGCGGCTGGCCGCTGCGCAGGTTTTGGCTCCGCGCTGAAGTCCGCCGCCAGCGTACCGATCCCTTCGGACTGCACCGCACGCACCCAGGATGGCAGCGCGCCATACTCGCCAACCAGCACCTCCGGCGCCGCCTCGAAGAGCGCGCCTTGCGCCAGCGTCCTCAGCCGCCAGACCCAGCGCGAGGCGACTGCGGGCGCATCCTCGCGCCGCGCGGAATAAAGCATCGCCACGCGCGGTGCGCAGGCAAGCTGTGCAAAGTCGTGCGCCGAAAGTCCCAGCCGCTCATCCGGATCCGTCATTCCGAGGTCCGTGCGAAAGCGTCGCGGCAGGAAAGCGTCTGGCGGCGTCTTGGCGGGCCATACATCCTCATTGAGGCCCGCCAGGACAACAAGATCCGCAGACTGAAGACGCGCCTCCAGCGGTCCCCAGATGCTGAGGCGCGGATGCTCCGGCTCGCCGAGGCTCACTGTGAGGTTCGCGCATTCCGTCTCTACCAGGTCTGCCATGTCGCGCGGCGTCACATTGCCCAGGAATGTTCCCATTTCGCGAATTCGCTCAAGCAGTTTGGAAGCGCCCGCCCCGTCCTCCCCTGCCCAGGGCAAAGGCGTCTCGCTGATCGCGCCCGCCAGCGCTGCGATCCATTCCGCGCCTGCCGCGACATTCACCGAAAGCGCTGCGGAAAAGTCTGCGCCCGACGCCGTCACGATATCCGACAGTTCACGGATGAACGCGGCGCCAAGCCTCTGTTCGTCCTCGGAAAATGCCCGGTGCCGGTCGTCCGGGTCATGCTGCTCAACCAGTACCGCAAGATCAGTCAGAGACGCCCACCGGCGAGGTCCCCGCAGGAAATGTAGGTCAAGCAGGTTACCCAGCTCCCGGTTGCGCACGAACGCGTGCTTCAGCACCGCCGACAACGTCACCGGATCGGCCGGGTCCACGGCCCACCGGGCGCATAGCGAGATCAGGCTGCCTGCCGGCGTGCGCCCCAGGGGCTGGCCAGCCGACGGAGGAACCGAGACACTCCATCGCTCCAGAAGTGCGCCCACGCGCCGCGCCAGTCCGGCGTCCGGCGTCACCAACGCGCCCGTCGCGCCCGGCTCGTCGAGCACGCTGCGCAGCAACAGCGCCGCCGCCTCCGCTTCAGCTGCTTCATTCGGGAGTTCGACAACCGAAAGGCCCTGCAGCGCCGTGCGCGCGAAGGCGGCCGGTGTCGTGCTGTTGCTGCCCGCCAACTCCTCCAGCGTCGCGCGCCAGTCTGCCGTGTCATCCGCCGGCGCCAGCGCTTCATAAACCAGCCTGCGCCGCGAAGGCGAGCGTGCCTCCCCGGCGGCGCCCGGCCATTCAGCTACATCCTTGAGCGATAGGCTGAGAGCCCTCAGTGTGCGCACCAAAGCATATTGCGGGTGGCTCGGGGCGTTCGATACGGCCTTCAGCGCCTTCTCGCTGAGTTCCGTATCGAGCCCGGGAAACACGACCAGGCCGTTGGGCAGCTGCGTCACCGCCTGCATCAGCAGGCGTCCTGACGGCGTCGCTCCGGTCGAGCCAGCAATGATCACCGGCGCGACGGGAGGTTTTGCCGCCCAGGACGCGACCAGCGCCTCAGCTGCCTGCTGCCGGCGCTCGTAGGGATCGCCCGCATTGTTTTCGCGCAACCATTGCGGCCACATCTCGGTGATGATCGACAGGAAGTCCGTCGAGTCCGTCCAGTGCACAGCAAGATCGGCCTGCGTCACAAGGCCCGTCAGGCGTGACCAGTCGACGGGCATTTCGCCCATCGACGCTTGCTCCAGCAGTCTCGAAAGTTCCCGTGCGGACGCAAGCGCTGACGCGGGCGGCAGCGAATGTCCATATTCGCGGGCATAGAAAGTGGTGGCAAGCTTCGCCAGCACGCCGAGCCTCGCGGCGGGCGAAAGCGCCGGCGGTAGCCCCGCCATTGCCGATTCCGACACCGGCGGCGGTTCATCGGAGTCGAGATCGCCCAGCGTGCGGATATCCGGCGGAAGCAGCGTGCCCGCGCCGCCCAGCGAATCGAACAGGGCAAGGGTCAGCGCGCGCGCTGAGCGTTGGTTGGGCACATAGATGATGGCGTCTGCCAGCGCATCAGACCGTTCCCTGAGCTCGAAAGTGTCCGCCAGCACGCGCGCCACTGAGCCTAGGAAGTCCGTACCGGGAGGGATGGTCCAGACCCTGGGGGCGTCCTTCCGGAATGGCCGGCTCTCAGCCGCCATGACAGGCGACCCACATTTCGGCGTCCGCAAGCGCCTTCGGATCGCCGACATGCAGCCAGAACCGGTCAAGCGTGTGACCCGCAAGCCGGCCCTTCGGAATGAGGCCGTCCCAGATCTTCAGAGCTGAAAAACGCTCAACCGCAACCCCGTCATAAAGCTGCGGTTTCATGATCCGCACACCGGCATAGGCCCAGGGAGCGGAAGGTGCACTGCCCCGCCGGACGAGCCTGCTGTTGGCTTCAAGGAAAAAGTCACCGGCGCCGTCAAAGCCCAGAGCCCGGTCGGTCGCAGCGATCAGGAGGCGCTCATCTTCGGAGGCCGGATCAAAAGCTTCGGCCAGCTCCAGGAAAGGCGCCGGAGATTCCGGCCCCCAGAATGCGTCCGTATTCAGCACATAGATGGGGTCATCGCCCAGCAAAGGCCGCGCCTTGGCAAGGCCGCCGCCCGTCTCGAGCACTTCGCCGCGCTCGTCGGAAATTATCACCTCGACGTCTGTCCGCGCTTTCACGTGGGCTTCCACCTGATCGGCCAGGTAGTGCACATTGACGACGATGCGATTCACTCCCGCCTCGGCGAGCGGATCCAGCAACCGGTCGATCAATGCCTTGCCGCGCACCTTCAGCAGCGGTTTCGGCGTCGCATCCGTCAAGGGCCGCATCCGCGTGCCCAGCCCGGCGGCCAGCACCATCGCCGTGTGAGGCACCGGAACACTCATCGAAGGCCCTCGAACACAAATGGCGTGGTTTCGCGCACGAACGCCGCCATGCCGCGGAGCGACGGATGCGAAAGGTTGCGAGCGAGCAGTTGTAGCTGCCTCGGCTGGAAGTCGCCGTAGCGCGGTTTTCCGTCCCGGTGCTGAAGGCGCGAAAACACGCCCGCAATCCGCAACGCGTTCAGCGCGCCAATCACGGCCAGCCGCTCGTCGAATGCCTCGCGCGACTGTCCCGTCAAGGTCAGGAAAGTCGAGATCGCCGCCTCGGCCGCTTTCTCTGACACGTTCCGCCGGGCGTCTTGGGTCAGCATGGCCAGATCCCACGCATCCCAGCCCACGACTGCGTCCTGGAAGTCCAGCAAACCGACATCGCCTTCAGGCAGCCAGAGCAGGTTTTCCGCGTGATAGTCCCGCAATGTGAAGGCGCGCGGGAACGCCATGGCTTGCTGGATCAGCCCGTCCCGCTCCGCTTCCCAACGCGCACGCTGCGCACCGGTCAGAGGCCCCTGCCCAATTTCCGCCGGCAGCCAGTCGGCATAGAGATCGGCATTCGCCCCGAGCGCCACGGAATCAAATTCCAGGATCGGCCAGCTTATACCCTCCAGCGACAGCACCTTCGGTATGGACGCTTTATGGACGGTTGCGAGGCGCTCTGCCGCCGCTGTGTAGAGGCGCGTTTCGTCTTCCGCACCGCGTTCGATCAGGCGTGCAAATTCACGCCCGTCTCCGAAGTCCTCGATCAGCGCGAACCCGAAACGTGCGTCAAAGTGATAAACTTTCGGCGCCCGGAGAGAAAGATTGCGCAAGAAATGTGAGATCAGCGAGAAGGCTTCGACACGCGATGCGGCCAAACGGGTCATCGCATTCCAGCCCATTCGCACCCGGGTCGCAGCGTCCGCTTCCGGCGGACAGGGCTCGCTCTCGACCAGCGGCGCATCCATCAGCAGCGCCGTGGCGCCGTCCTCCCGGCGCAGCCGGATATACCGGCGCGTCGATGCATCCTGTCCCAACGACTGGCGTCCAGCCGCATTCCAGCCATCGCCGGCAGCGGTCAGGAAGGCGTCAATCTCGGCAATCCGCAAGTCAGGCAAAACGTTCATCCAGCCGTTCCTGCCAGCCTTCGCCGCTAGGTTCCAGCCTCGCCCGGCGCCCATCCCCAGAGATTTCAAGGAATACATCCAACCTGTTGACCGGAAGGTGCGCACCCGCCCGGTCGGGCCATTCGATCAACGCAACCCCGTCCTGCGTTTCGTCCCAGCCGAGTTCCTGAACATCATCCGCGTTTTCAAGGCGGTAGAGATCGAAATGCCAGACGGGAAAGTCCGGTCCCTCATACATCTGAACCAGCGTGTAAGTCGGGCTCGCCACCTCTTCCTCGTGCCCCAGCAAAGACTGGATCAGCCCCCGCACCAGGGTCGTCTTCCCGGCGCCCAGCTCCCCGCGCAGTGCAATCACATTGCCTCGCCGCAATAGCAGTGCGAGCTGCGCACCGAGGGCGCGAGTGTCTTCCTCCGAGGCCAGTTCGAGAATCCGCATCTGGCGTCGCACACTAGAGGTCTGGCTGGTTGACGCAACGCAGGGAAACCTGTGACGGTGTGCCCCGTTCAGGCAGACTTGCAGCAGCGCGCGCAACCGAATAGATGAAAAGTGACGCACCCGTCACGAATAAGAGTGGGCATCCGGAATGTCGCCTGGACAGGCACAGCGCATCGTCATCGTCGGCGGCGGACAGGCCGCCGCGCAGGCTTTGCAGTCGCTCCGTCAGGGCGGTTACAGTGGCGCATTGACGCTGGTGGGCGATGAAGCCGCCCTGCCCTATCAGCGCCCGCCCTTGTCCAAAGGCTACTTGAAGGGCGAGGTCGAGGAAGAGCGCCTCTATTTCAAGCCTTCCGCCTGGTATCAGGAACAGAACATCGAATTGCTGCTCGGCACGCATGTTCCGAAAATCGACCGGGCTAACCGTCAAGTCCAACTCGGCCATGGCGGGCAGCTGCCCTATGACTACCTGATCCTCGCCACCGGCTCGCGCCCCCGCCCACTAACGGTGCGCGGCGCGGATCTGAGCGGTGTGCATGACCTGCGAACCCTCGCCGACGTCGAGCGGCTCAGTCCCAAGATGGTCGCCGGCCGCCGCATCGTGATCATTGGTGCCGGCTACATCGGTCTCGAAGCCGCCGCCGTGGCGCGGCAGATGGGCCTTGACGTTACGGTCATCGAGATGGCCCCGCGCGTGCTCGCGCGAGTTACAAGCCCCGTACTCAGTGAATTCTACGCCGCCGAACACCGCCGCCAGGGGGTCACGATCCTTACCGGCGTCCAGCTCTCCCACCTTGACGGTGTGGATGGTGAGGTCAGCGCTGCCGTGCTCGCCGATGGCACACGCCTTGCGGCAGACATCGTGCTTTCGGGCATCGGTATCCTGCCGAACGAGGAACTCGCGAAAGACGCTGGAATCGCGTGCTCAAACGGCATCCTCGTCGACCGCGATGCCCGCACCTCTGATCCGCACGTTTTCGCGGCTGGGGATTGCGCTAGCCGCCCCCTCGTCCATTTCGGCAGGTCCGGCCGGCTCGAGAGCGTCCATAACGCGATCGAACAGGGCAAACTGGCCGCTGCGGCCATTCTCGGCCTGCCGCGCCCTGCGGAAGACTGCCCTTGGTTCTGGTCGGACCAGTATGACTTGAAGCTGCAGATTGCCGGCCTCAGTCAGGGGTATGACACACACGTGGTTCGGGGCGACCCCGCTTCACGCAAGTTCGCGGTGTTCTACCTGAAGAACGGAACGCTGATCGCGGTCGATGCCGTCAACAGCCCGCCGGAGTTCCTCGCGTCGAAAAAGCTCATCATGTCAGGGGCGAAGCTTGCGCCCAGCGCCCTTATCGATACATCAACCCCTATGAAGGATATAGCGGCCCAAGCGGCCGCCTGAAGGAGACGGAAACAACACATGGCAAAGATTACTTTTATCAATCATGACGGCACCGAGCGCACGCTCGAAGCCAAGAACGGCATGTCGGTCATGGAAGTCGCCGTCAACAATTCGGTGCCGGGCATCGATGCCGATTGCGGCGGCGCCTGCGCCTGCGCAACCTGCCACGTGTATGTCGACCCTGCATTCCTGGCCCAGGCTGGCGAGCAGCAGGAAATGGAGAAGTCGATGCTCGACTTTGCCGAGAACGTGAAACCGAACTCGCGTCTCTCCTGCCAGATCAAGGTGACCGACGCCCTTGACGGACTGCGCGTCACGACGCCGGAAAGCCAACACTGATCCTTCGGTCTCGAGGCATCAAACGACATTCGCCCCGGCCCCCGTGCCGGGGCGTTTTCATGTGACGCAAGGTTATGCCTTGGGTTCCTTTTCGGAACCATATAGGGCTGATGCACCCCTCCCAGGAGCTTCGACATGAACTTTACCCAATTGCTCGCCTCGGTCTCGCCCGCTGGCGAAAATGCCCGGGCCACCGCGATCCCGGACACCTGGATGCAGGGACGCACAGCCTATGGCGGCCTTACAGCAGCGCTGTGTCTTGAGGCCGCTCTGCCGCTCAGCGCCGGGCTGCCCGTGCGGGCTGTTCAGGTGGCGTTTGTCGGCCCGGTGAACGGCACGGCGGTGTGCACGCCGGAAGTGCTGCGGCAGGGCAAGAACACGGTGTTCACCTCGGTCCGCATGACCGGCGATGACGGCGTGCTGGCGGAAGCCATCATCACGTTCGGCGCGGCGCGCACCTCGGCGCTCGATTCTGCGCATCTTCCGCCCCCGGAGGTCCCGGCGCCGGACGCCGCGCCGCTTTTCTTCCGCAAGGAAGGTCACGGCCCTACCTTCGCGCAGAACTTCGATATTCTGCTTGCCGCTGGAAGCCTGCCGATGAGCGGCGCATCGGACGCCGACATCTCCATCTGGATGCGTCACAAGGACCCCGCGACCCGCAGCGATGCCGTCGCCCTGCTCGCCCTTGCAGACGCGCCGCCCCCGGCGGCCATGGCGATGTTCACGGCGCCCGGGCGCATCAGTTCGATGACCTGGATGGCCGAGTTCCTGACCGAGACCATCGAGACAGACGACCGCTGGTTTCTCGCCCGCCACACCGCGCAGACGGCGCGCAACGGCTATTCGAGCCAGGCGATGGCGATGTGGAACAAGGCAGGCGCGCCAGTGATGATCGGCCGGCAGACGATTGCTGTTTTCGCCTGAACGTGAATATCACGCTCCCGAGACGGAGCCCGGCTCCCGTCCACAGGACCACTAGATAGCAAAAAACCGGAAGGGCGTGCCCTGTCCGGTTTCCTCGAGTTCCGTCGATTGAATTAAATCAGTTCGCGAGCGCAGCGCGGATGCCTTCAAGATAGGCAATCTGCTCGTTCAAGGCGAACTGCTTGGAGTCGTCCTTGTCGAGTGCGAGCAGCTTCAGGCGCGCGGCCTCGATTTCCGCGTCCACGTCTTCGGCCTTGGCATCGGTCAGATTGCGCGCTTCCTCGGCGAGGATGGTCAGGCCGGCCGGCGTCACGTCCGCAAAGCCGCCGCGCACATAGATGCGCATCTTCACGGTGTCGCCTTCGAGCACGCGAACGATACCGTTCTTCAGCGTCGTCATGAACGGCGCGTGGTGCGCCAGCACGCCGAACTCACCTTCCGTACCCGGAGCGATCACGTGATCAACCTCACCCGAGAACAACTCCCGGGCGGGCGAGACGAGCGAGAAGTGCAGCTTGTCGGCCATCGTTCAGTTTCCTTCAGGCAGCGCGCTTACGATGCGTCCGCCATCATCTTGGCAGCCTTGGCTTTCGCCTCGTCGATGTTGCCGACCATGTAGAAGGCCGGCTCCGGCAGGTGGTCGAACTCGCCGCTGATCAGGCCCTTGAAGCCCTTGATCGTGTCGTCGAGTTTCACCTGCACGCCCGGCGAACCGGTGAACACCTGCGCCACGTCGAACGGCTGCGACAGGAAGCGCTCGACCTTACGGGCACGGGCCACGGTGATCTTGTCCTCTTCCGACAGCTCGTCCATGCCGAGGATGGCGATGATGTCCTGCAAGTCCTTGTACTTCTGCAGGGTCTGCTGGACCTGACGGGCCACGTTGTAGTGCTCCTCGCCGACGATGTCGGGCGACAGCATGGTCGAACCAGAATCGAGCGGATCCACCGCGGGGTAGATGCCGATTTCGGAGATGGCGCGGTTCAAGTTGGTCGTAGCGTCCAAGTGCGCGAAGGTCGTCGCAGGTGCGGGGTCGGTGAGATCGTCGGCTGGCACGTAGATAGCCTGCACCGAGGTGATCGAGCCCTTGGTGGTTGAGGTAATGCGCTCTTGCAATGCGCCCATTTCAGTAGCAAGCGTAGGCTGATAACCCACGGCGCTTGGAATACGTCCAAGAAGCGCTGACACTTCGGAGCCTGCCTGGGT
>JBBSAZ010000042.1:0-12915 GCA_038251755.1 Caulobacterales bacterium | reverse complement strand
GGCGGGACGAAGCCGGGTGAATTGGCGCCGACATTGTAGGGCTGGGTGCCCTCACGCAGGTTCCATCCGAAATTCGTGCCGCTGCCGGAGGGCCGCAGGCGGTTGATTTCCTCGATCGCGTTCTGGCCGACATCTCCCATGAGCAGATCACCCGTCACCGCGTCGACGCTGGCGCGGAAAGGATTGCGCAGGCCGAGCGCGAAGACTTCCGGTGCCCCGGCTGTCCCGCCGGGAAAGGCGTTGCCGGCCGGGATACGGTAGTCGCGGTTCGCGTCCGCCGGAAAGTCGTCGCCGGAGACGTCGAGGCGCAGGACCTTGCCGAGTAGCGATGTCGTCGTCTGCGCATTGTTGAGCGGGTCGCCGCCGGAGCCGCCATCGCCCGTCGGGATGTAAAGCAGGCCATCGTTCGAGAAGCCCATCCAGCCGCCATTGTGGTTGTTGAATGGCTGAACGATCGTCAGGATGATATCGGCCGTGGACGGATCAACCTGCGTGCTGGACCCGGTGAACATCCGGTAGCGGCGGATCTCGGTATTTCCGGCCAGGTTGGTGAGATTGATGTAGAGGGTCCTGTCCGCCGCAAAGTTTGGCGAGAAGGCGAGGCCCAGCAGGCCGCGTTCGCTGTCGGTCGAGACCTGCGCCGTCACATCGAGGAAATCGACGCTTTCGATCACGCCGGTTTCCGGGTTGAGCACGCGGGCCCGCCCGCCCTTCTGCAGGACGACCACCTGGCCGGTGCCCGGAATGCCGGTCACATACAGCGGTTGACTGAACCCGGCGCCGACGCGGCGCAGCGACAGGGCCTCGTTCTGGTCGGTGACGGTGACCGTGACCGCGAGCTGAGCTGCGCCGCCGCGATTGTCCCGCGCCTCGAAGGTCAGCGCATAGGCATTGTCGGCATTGGCATCGCGGGGCGCTTCGAAATCGAGCCCGGCGGCGAGAGACAGGACACCCGTCGCCGGATTGAAGGCGAACACGCCGGAATCGCCGCCCGCCAGCAGAGAGAGCGTCACCGGGTCGCCGTCGGGATCGGAGGCGGCGAGTGTGTAGACCGGCCCGGACGTATTCTCGGCCAAGTTTGCCATGGCGGGCGAGGTGATCGCGGGCGGGCGGTTGGCAGGCGGAGGTGGCGGCGAGGCACCGCCTCCGCCGCCTCCGCCACAGGCTGCGAGGCCAGCGCCTGCGAGCGCCGCAATGGCAGCAAACCGAATCTTTTCCGCGCCCCGTGTCATCTCGCCAGATTAGCATCTTCAGCGCGCGCCGGGTGTTTATTCTTTGCAAGGATCGCGTCCGGCGCCGGGCTTTTTCATGCGAGCTATGTCCATTCGGCACTAGGCAAGCTGGGCGGGCGGGTCCAGAACGCCCCGCTCCCCTTCCTCCCGCACCTTGCACCCCTTTCATGGCCGACAGTGACAACACTTCCGCAAACCTGACCGCGGCCCCCAAAGGCCTGCGCAAGGCGGAGCTTGTCGCCATCGTCGCCGGGCTGATGACGCTCAACGCCATGGCGATCGACATCATGCTGCCGGCGCTGTCGCAGATCGCGGCGGCGACCGGGCTGACCGCAGAAGGCGGCGCGGTCGACAACCGCCAGCAACTGATCATCTTCGCCTATGTGCTGGGCTTCGGCGCGCCGCAGCTCGTCTGGGGGCCGGTGACGGACCGGTTCGGCCGGCGGGCGCCGCTGTTCATAGGCCTCATCGGGTACATCGCGGTCTCGCTCGCCTGCGTTCTGATCCAGGATTTCTGGGTGCTGCTCGGCGCGCGCTTCCTGCAGGGTGTGTTCTCGTCCGGCGCGCGGATCGTGGCCTCCGCGGTCGTGCGCGACCTGTTCTCCGGCCGCGCGATGGCGAGTTTCATGTCGCTGGTGATGACCATCTTCATGATCGTGCCGATCGTCGCGCCAAGCCTCGGCCAGGTGATCCTGATGTTTGCGCCCTGGGAGGCCATTTTCGTCTGGCTCGGCATCTGGGGCGCGGTGATGCTGGTCTGGACCTGGTTCCGCCTGCCGGAGACCCTGCCCGTCCCGGCCCGGCGGCCCCTCAATATGGCCAGCGCGTTCGGCGCCTATATGAGTGTGCTGCGGTCGAAGGTGAGCTTCGGCTACATGTGTGCATCCGGCATCGTGTTCGGCGCGCTGTTTGCGTTCATCGCCTCGTCCGAGCAGGTGTTCCGCCAGGTGTTCGACAAGGGTGATACCTTTGCTTACTGGTTCGCGGGGGTCGCGGGCGTGATGGCGCTGGCGAACTTCACGAACTCGCGCCTTGTGGAAAAAGTCGGCATGCGGCGCATCAGCCATACCGCGCTGATCGTGTTCACGACCATCTCGGCGGGGCTGGCGATCTCGACGATGATGTTCGGCGAGAATTTCGTGATCTTCTTCCCGCTGTTCGCCATTGCCTTCGGCTGTTTCGGCATGATGGGATCGAACTTCTCGGCGCTGGCGATGGAGCCGCTGGGCAAGATTGCAGGCACCGCCTCGGCGGCCTACGGCTTCGCGACCACGCTGGCCTCGGCCTTCATCGGCGCCTTCATCGGCTCGCAGTTCAACGGCTCGACCGTGCCGCTGATGCTGGGTTTTGCGGTGCTGGGCACGGTGTCGTTGATCATTGTGCTGATCACCGAGAAGGGCCGCCTGTTCAGCATGCGCTGACCCTGCGTGATCTCTTTACGGCGCGCCCGACCTGAACAATCCTGCCTTCTGTAGCCTTTTGGCTCGGGGGGACGGATCATGATCAATCACACGGGCATGCGCTTCGCGTTTGCAGGCTTTGGCGCCTTGCTGATGGCAGCCTGCGGCCAATCGGGGCCGGCCCCTGTGGAGGCTCCGGCTGAGACGGCAGCCGCCCCGGTGCCGCCTCCCCCGTTCGAGCCAACCGAAGCCGCGTTCAAATGCATTCGCGACATGCACCCGGTGCGCGGCTTCTATGTGGATAATCTGCTGGGCTATCTCGACGAGACCATTGCGGCGGCAGAGTCCGAAACCGGCGCCGTCTACCCGGCGGGATCCGTGGTGCAGCTTGTGCCGGGTGAAGCGATGATCAAGCGCGAAGCGGGATACAACGCAGCGACGAAAGACTGGGAGTTCTTCGAACTCGACGTCACCGGGGACGGCGCGATAATCCGCGTGCGCGGGGCAGACGAAGTCGTCAACCAGTTCGGCGGCAACTGCCTCGCCTGCCACGAGAAAGCCAAGCCCGAGTTCGACCTGATCTGCGAGCAGACGCATGGCTGCGATCCGATTCCGCTGACACCGGTGATGGTGAAGGCGATCCAGAACACCGATCCGCGCTGCCCGCCGGTCGAGAACCTTCCGGCCGACCAGCTGGAAGCGCTGGCCATGCTGCAGGCGTTCCGCGACGCGGCGGCGGGAAATTAGGCGCAGCTCGCTTCAGAGCACTCTCGCCGTGTGCCGGCAGGTGACGCCGCCTCAGACCAGCGCTAGGCAGTGCGCTGCGTATTGATGTGGGGAAATTCCGGATGCGCCTGTTCCTGAAGATTCTCGCCGGCCTGTTCGGCCTGATCCTCCTCGCGGGCTTTGGCCTCTTCACCTGGTTCTGGTGGAAGCCGGTCGGCATCAACAACTACATCAACAAGGCGACGATCTCCTTCGCGATGGAGACGCCGGAGCTGATGACGCAGCTTGGCCTGATCGACAATACGCCGCTGGATTTCCACTCGGGCAAGCTGGGCGACTACACCCGTGAAGGCGAGCAGAAGCAGCTGGAGAACCTGCGCAAAGCGCGCGCGGGCCTCGACAAGTACGGGCCCGAGGGACTCGAAGGCCAGGAACGGCTCAGCTACGAAATCGTCGCCTGGTTCTTCGACGACATGCTGCGCCAGGCCGAGTTCGAACATGGCAGCTACCGCGTCAACCAGATCTCGGGTGTCACCGTCGACATGCCCCAGTTCCTGACCGACACGCACGGCATCGTCAGCGAGCAGAGCGCGAAACGCTATGTCAGCCGCGTGCGCGAATTCGGACGGGTGCTGCGCGAAGTACGCGGCCGCGTGGAAGATGACCGGGCGGCCGGGGTGATCCCGCCGGATTTTGTCATCGACAAGTCGATTGCCGGCATGAAGGCCTTCATCGAAGGCGGCGCCTCGGCGAACATCCTGGTGACAACCCTGCCCGCCCGTCTCGACAAGGTGGAGGGGCTCAGTGACGCGAAGAAAGCGGCGCTGGTTGGTGACACCACGCAGGCGGTCGAGACGGAGATCATCCCCGGCTACGAGGCGATGATTTCGCTGATGGAGGAGTTGCGGGCCGAGGCCGTGCATGATGCGGGCATCTGGCACATTCCGGAGGGCGAGAAGATTTATGCCGCCGCGCTGAAATCTAATACGACGACCGACATGACTGCCGAAGAGATCCACGCGCTCGGCCTCGCCGAAGTGGCGCGCATCGAAGCGGAGATGGACGCCATCCTGATCGCGGCGGGCCGCACGGAAGGCACGTTGACCGAACGCATCAGTGCGCTGATGACCGACCCGGCGCAGAACTATACCAATGACGAGGCCGGGCGGCAGGAGATGCTGGACGACCTGGTGCGCCTCAATGAAGAGGTGATGGCCAAGGCGGGCGACTATTACATCGTGCTGCCGCCGCAGCCGCTCGAGATCGTCCGTGTACCGGAATATTCGCAGGATTCTTCGGCGGGCGGGTATTACATGCCGCCGGCGCTCGATGGTTCGCGGCCGGGCCGGTTCTACATCAACCAGAAGAACACCGCTGACAACCCGCGCTGGACGCTACCCACCCTGCTCTACCATGAGGCCGCCCCCGGACATCACTTCCAGATATCGGCCGCGCAGCTGATCACGGGCGTGCCGATGATCCGGAAATTTGGTCCGTTCACGGCCTATGCCGAGGGCTGGGCGCTATATGCCGAGCGGATGGCCGCGACCGACATGGACATGTACGCAGAGAACCCGTTCGGAAACCTTGGCCGCCTGAAAGCCGAGATGTTTCGCGCCGTGCGTCTCGTGGTCGATACCGGTATGCACGCCAAGCGCTGGAGCCGCGAGGAAGCGATTGCCTACATGCGAGAGAAGACCGGTATGACGGAGGACGAAGTGGTCCGCGAGATCGAGCGCTATGTCGTCTGGCCGGCCCAGGCGACCGCCTACAAGACCGGCCAACTGTCGATCCTCGCTGCGCGGGTGCGGGCGGAAGCCGCATTGGGCGACCGGTTCGAAGTGACACAGTTCCACCAGGCCGTACTGGGCAGCGGCGCCATGCCGCTCGGCATCCTCGACAAGGTCGTCGATGACTGGATCGCGGCAGAGCAGGCGAAGGGCGGCTAGCGGCCCTAGAGCGGCTCGCGCTGTTTCGAGAGCGGGCGCACCACGGTTTCGAGATGCTCGATCACAAGACCGGCGATGTCCTTGCCGGTCGCCGCTTCGATGCCCTTCAGGCCCGGCGAGGAATTGACCTCGAGCACCTTGGGCCCGTCTTCGGTCTGCAGCAGATCGACCCCCGCCACCTGCAGCCCGAGAACCTTGGCGGCTTCCCTGGCGATCTCGCGCTCGGCGGCGGAAAGCTTGGCGGGGCTGGCCGTCCCGCCCCGGTGCAGGTTGGACCGGAACTCGCCTTTGGCCGCCTGGCGCTTCATGGCGCCGGCAATCTTGTTGCCGATGACGAAGACGCGGATGTCGGCGCCGCCGGCCTCCTCGACGAACTCCTGCACCAGGAAGTTCGCCTCGACGCCCCGGAAGGCATCGACGAGCCGCTCCGCCGCCTTGCGCGTTTCGGCCAGCAGGACGCCCTTGCCTTGCGTGGACGAGAGCAGCTTCAGCACGATGGGCGCGCCGCCTGCGAGGGCGATCAGGTCCTTCGTGTCCTTCGGGCTGTGGGCGAAGGCGGTCACCGGCATGGCGATCTTGGCGCGGGCCAGCATCTGGTGCGCCAGCAGCTTGTCCCGGCTGCGCCCGATGGCGCCCGCGCTGTTCAGGCAATAGGCGCCGGTATTGGAAAACTGGCGCAGCACCGCCATCCCGTAATCGGTGATCGAGGAACCGATGCGGGGAATGACGGCATCATAACGCGGCAGCGGATTGCCGTCATAATGGACTTCGGCGTCAACCGCGCCGATCCGCATGTAGCAGCGCGCCGTGTCGATCACTTCGATGACATGGCCGCGCGTCTCGGCGGCGTCGATCAGGCGGACCGAGGAATAGTTGCGAGGTTCGCGCGTCAGCAGCGCAATCCTCAAGGGACGGCGCGCCGGACGGCGCCTAGGCAGTCCGCTATAGAGGCCGTAGCCGAGTTGAGGTTGGCGGAAGGAGGCGTTGGGATCGATGACCATGTTCGGCTGGATGGCGGCGCGGCCGAGAAGCATCCGGTAGGTCATCGTCTCGCGGTTCGACAGGGTCAGCTGGATCGGCCAGCGCAAGTCGCCCATCTCGGCATGCGTCTCGATGACGTAGCGCAGTTCCCGGTCGCCGTTGGAGCTGATCACTTCGCGCCGGTCCACGACCGGGGCCGAGCACGTGACCTCAAGGGCGGGATCGTTCGGGTCCGGCTGGATCAGGAACCGCACCTGCGGAGAGCTCGCCGGGCCGAACGGCTCGATCACGCTGGCATGCAGCGCCGAGGTTTTCGCGCCGGTATCGACCTTCGCCTTGATTGCGGGCAAGCCGAGATCAGCCAGCGAAAGCCACTCTTCCCAGCCCAACTGGAAGTTCACTGCGTCTGTCATGGCGAAGGCCTCATTCTGTGCCCTGTCGCGGGGATAGGACGCTTTGCAGCGAGGCGGCAAGTCAGCCTACAGGAAGCTGGCTCTATCCCTTCACAAGCCAGGCTTTTTCAACAAGCTTCGTCACGTCGCCCATGATCTCGGTGATCTTGAAATCCTTCGGCGTGTAGACGCGGGCGATGCCCATCTGTTTCAGCGCGCGGGCATCTTCCGGCGGGATGATGCCGCCGACGACGACCGGCACATCGCCGAGACCAGCGGCGCGCAGTTCGGCGATCGTCTCGCGCACGAGATCAAGGTGGCTGCCCGACAGGATCGACAGGCCGACGACGTGGGCGTTGGCGGCCTTCGCCTGCGCGGCGATTTCGGCGGGCGTGAAGCGGATGCCTTCGTAGACAACTTCCATGCCGACGGCGCGGCCGCGCGCGGCGATCTGTTCGGCGCCGTTGGAGTGGCCATCAAGGCCGGGCTTGCCGAGCACATATGTCAGTGTACGTCCCAAAGCTTTCGATACGCGGGCGACTTCGATCTTGACGGCTTCGATATCCTCGCCGCCATCAGAGCCGACGACGAGGGCGACGCCGGTCGGCGCGCGGAACTCGCCGAACACTTCGCGCAGCACCGTGCCCCACTCCCCGGTCGTCACGCCCGCTTTCGCGCAGGCGATGGAGGGCTCCATGATGTTGCGGTTCTCGGCAGCCGCCGCCCGCAGGCCGGCGAGTGCGGCAGTGGCTGCCTTGCCATCGCGGGCGGCGCGCCAGGCCTTGAGATCGCGCACCTGCGCAGCTTCCTCGGCAGGATCGACCGTCATGATCGCACCATCGCCGGTGCCAAGCGGGCTTTCCTCGGTTTCGGTATAGCTGTTGACGCCGATGACCTTCATCGCGCCGGACTCGATGGCGCGGATTCGCTCGATATGCGCGCCGACGAGGCTTTCTTTCATGAAGCCGATGGCGTCTTTCGCGCCGCCGATCTCGTCGATCTTCGCCAGCGTGGCGCGGGCTTTCGCCTTCAGCTCTTCGGTCTTGGCATCGATGACATGACTGCCATCGAAGATGTCCTCGAACTCGAGAAGGTCGGTCTCGTAGGCGAGGATCTGCTGGAGGCGGAGCGACCATTGCTGGTCCCAGGGACGCGGCAGGCCCATGGCTTCGTTCCAGGCGGGCAGCTGCAGGGCGCGGCAACGCGCTTTTTTGGAGAGGGTAACGGCGAGCGCTTCGATAAGGATTCGATAGACGTTGTTTTCGGGCTGAGGCTCGGTGAGGCCGAGTGAGTTGACCTGAACGCCGTAGCGGAAGAGCAAAGCCTTGGGATCTGTGACGCCGTAGCGCTCGCGGCCGATCTCTTCCCAGAGATCGACGAACGCGCGCATCTTGCAGAGTTCCGTTACGAAACGCACTCCGGCATTCACGAAGAAGGAGATGCGGCCGAACACGGTTTCAAAGTCTGATTCCGGAACTTGCCCGCCGGCTTTGACCGTATCCAGCACGGCAATAGCTGTAGCGAGCGCATAGGCCAGCTCCTGTTCCGGCGTCGCGCCAGCCTCCTGGAGGTGGTAGGAGCAAACATTCATCGGGTTCCATTTTGGTACTTCCACATAGCACCAGCTGACCATATCGCCGATCAGGCGCAGCGAAGGCTCGGGCGGGAAGACGTAGGTGCCGCGCGAGAGGTATTCCTTGACGATATCGTTCTGGGTCGTTCCGCGAAGCTTCTTGCGGCTCTCCCCGCGCTCATCCGCCAGGGCAACGTAAAGCGCCAGCATCCAAGCGGCCGGGGCGTTGATCGTCATCGAGGTGTTCATCTGTTCGAGCGGCAGCTGGTCGAACAGGAGGCGCATGTCGCCGAGGTGTTTGACGGGGACGCCGACCTTGCCGACTTCGCCCTTGGACAGGATATGGTCGGCGTCATAGGCCGTCTGGGTGGGCAGGTCGAACGCGATGGAGAGGCCGGTCTGGCCCTTGGAGAGGTTCAGACGATACAGCTCGTTCGACTTGGTGGCCGTCGAATGCCCCGCATAGGTGCGGAAGATCCAGGGCTCTTCGGGTGCGTGCTGGTAGTTTTTATCCGGCTTGCTCATCGACTTGGCCTCCCCTTTTGTTGCGGCGCAACATGGCCGAGGCCCCGCTTGCTGGCAAGGCCCGGCAAAACTGTGCCGCTCGGCGCTTGAATGCAGGCGCCAAGCCACGACATCTCATCCATTCATTTCGATCATTGCCGGACCGCGACAAGTGCCCTCACCCAACCAAGACCCCGTTGCCACGCTGAAGACGGCGCTTTCGCTGCGCGCAGGCTCCCTGCTCGCCTTCCCGGCCGGGGCGGTATTGATGGCGATCCTGGAGCGGGGCTGGCTCTCGATTGGCGCTTTGGCCGCGGCGATGCTGGCCGTCAGCCTGTTCGAGCGCCGGCGGTTCGGCAAGGCGCTGGGCATCGCGATCCCGTCCAATGCGGCCTCCGTGACCACGGGGCTTGCCGTCCGCTTCGGCCTGTTGACGGGCCTGTTTGTGGTTACCCTCAGCGTGCTCGCCCTGTTCCGGGATACGGCCCTGTCGCGCGGGCTCGGCTGGCCGGACCTCGCCGTGATCGGCCTGTCGGCTGGCGGCGCGCTGCTGGCGAACGCGCTCAGCGCCCGCCTCGCGCCTGTCCGGGCCGAGCCCGGCCAGCCCGCACCAAAGACGGCGTCCGCCGACAGTATCATCCTCGAAGGCGAGATCATCGACAGCGACCGGCGGTGACGCGGCACCCGAAGCGGCCTAGCTAGCGAGGGCAGGCCATCGGGAGCGCGGACAGGTGACGGATATTTTCGGTTTCGTGGGCGCTGTCCTGACAACGCTCTCGTTTGTGCCGCAGGCCTGGCTGGTGCTGCGCACGGGCAAGACCGAAGGCATCTCGCTGGCCATGTATGCGCTGTTCACGGTCGGCGTGGCCGCCTGGCTGGTTTACGGCGTGCTTGAGGACGCTTTGCCGATCATTCTTGCGAACGCCACCACGCTGGTGCTCGCGACGCTTATCCTTGCGATGAAGGCCCGCGCCGTGATTCAGGCGCGCTCCAGCGTCCAGGGCGCGGCCGAAGAGACATCGGCGCCCATGGCTTCGTAATAGAGGCGCTGGAGTTTGCGGGTGATGGGGCCGGGCTTGCCATCACCTATGGGCTGGCCGTCCAGATGGGTGACCGGGGCGATCATGGCGCCGGCCGAAGTCGTGAAAGCTTCGGCGGCGGTAACCGCCTCGTCCGGCGTGAAGGCCCGCTCGGTGATGGTGAAGGCGCCCTTCCGGCGCAGGGCCATGACGCCAACGCGTGTGATGCCGGGCAGGATGGCGTGGGTGAGGTCGCGGGTGATGATCTCGCCGGCTTTCGTGACGATCCAGGCATTGGCGGAGGCGGCTTCAGTGACGAAGCCATCTTCGACCATGAAGGCGGTGTCGGCGCCCTGCGCTTTGGCGGTCCGGTAGGCGAGGGCCTGGGAGAGGAGCTGGGTGGTTTTCATGTCCCGCCGCTTCCAGCGTGTATCGTTCAGGAACACCGCCTTGATCCCGTCCCGGGCCGCTGCGCCGATCAGGGGCTTGGCGTCGGCATAGGCGAAGACGGTGGGCACGAGCGTGTCCGGGCCGGCAAAGTCGCGCGTGTCATAGGCGCCGCCGGTGACTTCCAGATAGACGAGGCCCTCGGTCAACTGGTTACGTACGATCAGTTCCGTATGCAGGGTCTCCCAGCCGGCGGCGGAATGCGGGTTTGGAATGGCGATTCCGCCGAGCGTACGCGTCAGCCGGGCGATGTGCCCGTCCAGATCGACAAACCGGCCGTCATAGACGGCGGTGACCTCATAGGCCGCGTGCGCGAACAGGAAGCCCCGGTCCAGCGGTGAAACGCGGGCCTCGCCGAGCGGCAAAAACGATCCATCTAAGTGGACTATGGGGCAAACGGGCATACGGCTGGGCCTCGGTCAAATGAGAGGGGATTGTGCGGCGCAACATTTTTCTTGCACTGCGGCATGACACTTGCCACTGTGCCCGCGCCAAACAAGGCTGTGAAGACACCGAAAGAGTGCCCAACGGCGGATAGAGATCAAAACGGAGGAAAGTGATGGCGACCAAAACGGCAGGCCGGGTCACAAAAGACATCTACGACGTCGGCGAAATCCCGCCAGAGTTCCACGTTCCCAAGATGATGCACGCCTGGACGATCCGGAAAGAACGTCATGGCCGGCCGATGACCGCCATGAAGGTCGAACAGGTTCCCGTTCCCGAAATCGACTCCGATGAAGTGCTCGTTCTCGTCATGGCGGCAGGCGTCAATTACAACGGCGTCTGGGCCGCCCTCGGCGAACCGGTTTCCTATTTTGACAGTCACAAGGACGAATACCAGGTCGCAGGTTCCGATGCCGCCGGCATCGTCTGGGCGGTCGGAAAGCGCGTGACGCGCGTGAAGCCGGGCGACGAAGTGGTGATCCACTGCAACCAGGACGACGGCGACGACGAGGAATGCAATGGCGGCGACCCGATGTATTCGCCGAGCCAGCGCATCTGGGGATACGAGACCCCGGATGGCAGCTTCGCGCAGTTCTGCCGCGTGCAGGCGCGCCAGTGCATGCCGCGCCCGAAGCACCTCACCTGGGAAGAAGCGGCATGCTATACGCTGACGCTTGCCACCGCTTACCGCATGCTGTTCGGCCACCAGCCGCACATCCTGGCGCCAGCAGACAACGTGCTGGTCTGGGGTGCCTCGGGCGGCCTTGGCAGCTTTGCCGTGCAGCTGTGTGCGGTCACCGGCGCCAACGCGATCGGCGTGGTCTCGTCCGACGACAAGCGCGACTATGTGATGAGCCTTGGCGCCAAGGGCGTGATCAACCGGAACGACTTCAAATGCTGGGGACAGCTGCCGAAGGTCAATGGCCCGGAATTCAACGACTACATGAAGGAAAGCCGCAAGTTCGGCAAAGCCATCTGGGACATCACGGGGAAGAAGGATGTCGACATCGTGTTCGAACATCCGGGCGAATCGACCTTCCCGGTCTCGGTTTTCGTCGTGAAGCGCGGCGGCATGGTGGTCATCTGCGCCGGCACATCGGGCTTCAACCTGACCATGGATGCCCGCTTCCTTTGGATGCGCCAGAAGCGCGTGCAGGGCTCGCACTTCGCCAACCTCAAGCAAGCCTCCGAGGCCAACCAGCTGGTGATCAACCGCCGGATCGATCCCGGCATGTCGGAAGTTTTCCCCTGGGCGGACATTCCGGCTGCCCACGAGAAGATGCTCGACAACAAGCACCTGCCCGGCAACATGGCCGTGCTGGTGACATCGCCGAAACCGGGCCTGCGCACGGTCGAGGATGTGCTGGCGGTAAACGGTCAGGGCTGATCCGGCAGGTTAGCCGTCTGTATCCGGAGCGTTCCGGAACGGCGGCGCGCCGGTCGACCAGAGGACGAGCGCGATCAGCGGGAATTGCAATGCGACGCGGATCCACAAGGCGGCCGGGCTGAGCACCGTGTCGCCGAGCGGGATCTGCGCGAGGGCCATGTAGATGTTGGCGGGCAGAACCGCGAGCAGATAGGCTGAGAGCCAGAGGCCGGTCAGTGGCAGGCGCCATTTTGCCAGCAGCGCTGCGGCGAAGGCGAGTTCCATCGCCCCGGTGATCCACACGATGGCGACCGGGAACGGCAGCATCGGCGGCACGATCCGCGCGAAGGCTTCGTCCAGATGGAAGTGGAGCACGCCGGCGACCAGGAAGAAGACCGCCAGCAATATCTGGACACCGCGTCTGATCATGAAATGCCTCCCTTCCGGACGGTGGACGCGGCGCGGGGGCAATGCAAGATGCCGCCGTTGAACCGGCAGGGCCGTCGCATGGGGTAGTCCTCCAAGACAGGGGGTGAAAGTCCTGAATCCGGGCGTTTTCTGTAGATTCGAGGACGGAGGTGTTTCGCAAGGATTGGAGGCGGATTTCATAAGGGCTTGACGGGATGGGTTTTATTTTTCGGCATCCCGGTTTTGTGTAGGCGTAAGTCCTCCCATACTGTCGCCAGATAGTCTCATCCTGTCGCAGGCTTTGCACGCCTGATGTCGATTTCTTCTCATTGATTCTCATTTTTTATCACTTGGTATCGATCTTTTATCGCTGGCTCTCGGGGGTGCCGGATTTCGGCCTTTGGCCTCTATCCGGCCTACGGGTGTGGGGGGAAACTGAGTGTAACCCCGCGCGCAGGGGTGTGGCGCAAGGTT
>JBBSAZ010000041.1:0-13333 GCA_038251755.1 Caulobacterales bacterium | reverse complement strand
GATCCACATCTTCGCCACCGGCGGGCATGCGTTCGGCCTGAGGCGAAGCCATTCGCCCGATACGGTGTGGCCCGCGCTTCTCGAAAACTGGCTGAGGGAGCTGGATATCCTGTGACAGCGCCGCGATGGCGCCGCCGGAAACGTGAGCCTTGAAGTGAAGTCCAACACAGGCGAGACAGTGCGCCAGGCGACGATGACCTTTCGCTGATCCGGGACCGCATGACAGGCTACAGGAATGTGATCACCCTGATCCTTGCGATCTGCCTGATGCAGGCGGCTGCGAGTTTTCTTGGCGTGATAACGCCGGTCGGGCTGACCGAACTCAAGGCCGGTGAAACCCTCACCGGCCTGGTCGGCGCGGTTTACTCGGCAGGTTTCATGGCCGGGGCCTGGGGCGGACCCGCCCTGCTGGGCCGCTATGGCACCATCCGCCTCTATGCGACCGCCGCCGCGATCACAGCCGTCTGCGCCCTGGCGATGGGCATGGTGCCCGGCATCGCCGCCTGGGGCGCCGCGCGCGTGATCCAGGGCATCGGCTTCGGCCTGTTGTTTGCCAGCGCCGAAAGCTGGCTCGGCCAGGCCGTCCCGAAAGACCGGCGCGGCGACATGATGGGATTCTACTATTTCCTGTCGCGGATTGCCGGCCTGCTCGCGCCGTTCCTCGCCTTCGGCCTTTCGGCGCTTGATCCGCGCGGCCTCAGCTGGGTGTCGATCCTGCTCTGCCTGTCGCTCGCGACATTGTGTTTGACCCGTCAGGAGGAACCGGCGCCGCCGGCCCGCGAGGTCATGCGCCCGGTAGAGCTTTTCCGGCTCGCGCCATCCGCGGTGACCGGGTGTTTCCTCGCGGGCCTTTTGAACACGGGCACGCAGGCCTTGCTGCCGACTTGGACGAGCACATTCACCATCGGCGGGGGCGGGACCAGTGCGGCGGCTTTGGCAGCTGCGGCGGCGGCGGCCGGGGCGCTACTCGTGCAATGGCCGGCCGGACGGATGTCCGACCGGGTGGAGCGCCGCCTCGTGGTTGCCGGCCTGTCACTGTTCTCGGGGGCGGCGGCGCTGGCGCTGGCGGCGGGGGCCACGCGGTTCAGCGAACCGGTTGTGCTCGCCTTGCTTTGCCTCTGGGGGGCGGGCGCCTTTGCCTTCTACGGCGTGTGTGCGGCGCATGCGATTGACCGCGCCGGCCCGGGGCGGATCCCGCAGGTAATGAGCGGCATCCTGTTCGTCTGGGCGGCGGGCTCGGTCGCCGGGCCCCTGATGTCGGGCCTCGCCATGAGCCTCGGCGGGCCGCAGGCCCTGTTCGGCCTTGCCGCTGCCGGCCTGTTCCTGCTGGCGGGGATCATGCTGGTGCGCAGCCGCGTCCGCCCGCCGCCTGAGACGGTCGCGCCGGAGGGCTTCATGCCGGCTGACGCAACGTCGGTCACGCTGCCCGTGCCCGGCCCGCCCGAAGCAGAGCCGATATGAGCCGGTTGAGCACCGGGGGCAGAATTCGCCCCACGCGATAGCCGGGGGAGGGATTGACGGCCGGCGGGATCACCTTGCGGCAATCTGGTTTCCTGAGTTTGAGAATTGATACCCAGCGTGTTGCAGGGCCTGTCGTTGTTGGTATACAGCGGCGCGAACCATAGGGATGACGGGCTGGCGAAGGGCGACCAGACTTCGCATCCAACAGGGAAAACTCCATGAACATTCACGAATACCAGGCGAAGGCGCTGCTGAAGTCGTTCGGTGCGCCGGTTGCAGAAGGCGTGCCTGTACTCTCGTTGGCAGACGTCCAGAAAGCGGTTGATTCGCTGCCGGGACCCCTCTGGGTCGTGAAAAGCCAGATCCACGCGGGCGGGCGCGGCAAAGGCAAGTTCATCGAGAAGGAAGCCGGCGAGAAGGGCGGCGTCCGCCTCGCTTTCTCCAAGGAAGACGTGAAGAAGCATGCCGAAGCGATGCTCGGCAAACACCTGGTGACCGCGCAGACCTCTGCCGCCGGCAAGCAGGTGAACCGGCTCTATGTCGAAGACGGCGCCGACATCGAAAAGGAACTTTACCTCTCCATCCTCGTTGACCGCTCCACCTCCAACGTCGCGTTCGTCGTCTCGACCGAAGGCGGCATGGATATCGAGGCTGTCGCGCATGAGACGCCGGAGAAAATCCTCACCGTGCAGATCGACCCGCTGAAAGGCGTGACCAAGGCCGATGCCGAGAAGATCAATGCCGCGCTGCACCTTACCGGCGCTGCCGCTGAAGACGGCCTCAAGCTGTTCCCGATCCTCTACAAGGCCTTCACCGAGAAGGACATGGCGATGCTCGAGGTGAACCCTCTGATCGTGATGAAGGACGGCCACCTGCGCGTGCTCGACGCGAAAGTCTCGTTCGATGGCAACGCATTGTTCCGCCATCCTGATGTCGCCGCACTGAAAGACGAAACCGAACAGGACGCCAAGGAACTCGAAGCCGCCGAATGGGACCTCGCCTATATCGCGCTCGACGGCACGATCGGCTGCATGGTCAACGGCGCCGGCCTCGCCATGGCGACGATGGACATCATCAAGCTCTACGGCGAGGAGCCGGCCAACTTCTGCGATGTCGGCGGCGGCGCCGGCAAGGAGAAGGTGGCGGCCGCCTTCAAGATCATCATGAAGGACCCCAACGTGAAGGGCATCCTCGTGAACATCTTCGGCGGCATCATGAAATGCGACGTCATCGCCGAAGGCGTGATCGCAGCGGTGAAAGAGACCAACCTGTCGGTTCCGCTGGTCGTGCGCCTCGAAGGCACGAACGTCGAGTTGGGCAAAAAGATCATCAAGGAGAGCGGGCTGAACGTGATTTCGGCCGACGACCTCGACGATGCAGCCCAGAAAATTGTCAAAGCGGTTCGCAAGTGAGGTTGGTCGTCGCTATGAGTTCCATTGCGATTGTGGCTGCGTGTTCTCGTGAACCCGAGCGGCTCTTCGAGTTTGAGGAGGGTCAGCAAGCATGCTGGACAGCCATAAAAGCCGCGGTTGGCGATGATTTGTTAGGGGCTTCGGCGGGCGCCACGATTCAATCCGGCACCGAGAAATACACACCGATGTATTCCGACCTTCAGGGCAATGTTTTCGAGTGCCAAATCAACCGTTTCAAGATCACAGATGTCAGGAAGAACGGCCAGTCCATTCTTAGCGACGTCCCAAAAGAACTGAGAGCGTTCTAAATCCATGTCCATTCTGATCGACAAGAACACGAAAGTCCTGACGCAAGGCATGACCGGCAATACCGGTTCGTTCCATACCAGTCAGGCGCTTGAATATTACGGCACGCAGATGGTCGGCGGCATCCACCCCAAGAAGGGTGGTGAGATGTGGACGGCGGCGAATGGCACGCAGTTGCCGATCTTCGCGACCGTCGCCGAAGGCAAGGCCAAGACCGGCGCCACGGCGTCTGTCGTCTACGTGCCGCCTGCCGGCGCCGCCGCGGCCATCGAGGAAGCCATCGACGCGGAAATCCCGCTGATCGTGTGCATCACTGAAGGCGTGCCGGTCATGGACATGGTCCGCGTCAAGGCGAAGCTGATGAAGTCCAAGTCGCGCCTGATCGGGCCGAACTGCCCGGGCATCATCACCGCCAATGAATGCAAGATCGGCATCATGCCGGGCTCCATCTTCAAGAAGGGTTCGGTCGGCATCGTCTCGCGCTCCGGCACGCTGACCTATGAAGCGGTGTTCCAGACGACGACCGCCGGCCTCGGCCAGACCACGGCCGTCGGCATCGGCGGCGACCCGGTCAAGGGCACCGAGTTCATCGACATGCTGGAAATGTTCCTCGCCGATGACGAGACGAAATCGATCATCATGATCGGCGAAATCGGCGGCTCTGCCGAAGAAGAAGCCGCGCAATTCCTGATCGACGAGGCCAAGCGCGGCCGCAAGAAGCCGATGGCCGGCTTCATTGCGGGCCGCACGGCGCCGAAAGGCCGCACGATGGGCCATGCTGGCGCAATCGTGTCTGGCGGAAAAGGCGACGCGGAGTCTAAAATTGCGGCGATGGAAGCGGCGGGAATCCGTGTAAGCCCAAGTCCGGCGCGTCTCGGGACGACGCTGGTAGACGTGTTAAAGGGTTAGAAGAACTCTGATCGACTGGCCTGTAACGCGCGTGTTGAAAATCAGCCGCGATTGCAGGCGGGGCTCTGCACCCCGGAACCTGCAGGCGGCATCATCCGCCCCCATATGCTTGCCGGGGGCGGCAGCTCTGGAAGGATGATTTTGCAATGGCAGACGATGGCAGCCCGGTGAACGGTCCGCGCAGCTCCGGCAACACCGCGATGCTGGAAACCGCGTTCCTTTACGGAGCCTCGGCGCTCTGGATCGAACAGATGCAGGCGTCCTATGCCAGGGACCCATCATCCGTGCCCGAAAGCTGGCGCGCCTTCTTTGCCGATCTCGGTGATGACGCCGCGAGCGCCACCACCAATGCCAAGGGCGCCAGCTGGAAGCGCGAAGGCTGGCCGCGGGCGAAATCCAGCGATGAAGTTGCCGCCTTTGACGGCAATTGGGCCGCGCTTGAGCCAAAGCTCGAAAAGAAGATCAAGTCTGCCAATCCGGCCGCAACCCCCGCCGACATTTCCCAGGCTGTCACCGATTCGATCCGCGCGATCATGATGATCCGTGCCTACCGTGTCCGCGGCCACCTCGCCGCGCAACTCGACCCGCTGCGCCTTTCCGGCTTCGGCGAGCAGCCCGAGCTCGACCCGGCCTCCTATGGCTTCAAGCTGGAAGACCGTGACCGGCCGATCTTCATCGACAACGTGCTCGGCCTCGAACGCGCGACCATCAACCAGATGCTCGAGATCCTGAAGCGGACCTATTGTTCGACGCTCGGTATCGAGTTCATGCACATCTCGGATCCCGCCGAGAAAGCCTGGTTGCAGGAACGTATCGAAGGCCCGGACAAGGGCGTGGCGTTCACCCGTGAAGGCAAGTTCGCGATCCTTCGCAAGCTGATCGAAGCGGAAACTTTCGAACGCTTCCTGCACAAGCGCTTCCCGGGCACGAAACGCTTCGGCCTGGACGGCGGCGAAGCGGCGGTGCCGGCGCTCGAGCAGATCATCAAGCGCGGCGGCGCCCTCGGCGTCAACGAAATCGTCGTCGGCATGCCGCACCGCGGCCGCCTCAACATGCTCGCCGCCGTGATGGGCAAGAGCTATGACAAGATCTTCCACGAGTTCCAGGGCGGCTCGACGCAAGGCGTCGGCTCGTTCGGCTCGGGCGATGTGAAATACCACCTCGGCGCCTCCTCGGACCGTGAGTTCGACGGCAACACCGTCCACCTCACGATGAGCGCCAACCCCTCGCACCTTGAAGCGGTGAACCCCGTCGTGCTCGGCCGTACGCGCGCAAAGCAGTTCACGGAATCGCGCGAGAAGGGCAAGCTGGACCGGACGACCAAGATGCCGTTGCTGCTGCACGGAGATGCGGCCTTCGCAGGCCAAGGCGTCGTCGCCGAATGCTTCGCCCTCTCGGGCCTGCAAGGCTACCGTACCGGCGGCACGATCCACTTCATCGTCAACAACCAGATCGGTTTCACCACGAGCCCGATGTATTCGCGCTCTTCGCCCTATCCCTCGGATGTCGCGCTGGCTGTCCAGGCGCCAATCTTCCATGTCAACGGTGACGATCCGGAAGCGGTCGTCTACGCCGCCAAGGTGGCAACCGAGTACCGGCAGAAATTCTGCAAGGATGTCGTGCTCGACATGTTCTGCTATCGCCGCTTCGGCCACAACGAGGGCGATGACCCGACGATGACCCAGCCGGTCATGTACAAGGTCATCAAGGACCTGCCGTCGACGCGCGAAATCTATGCCAAGCGCCTCGTCGCCGAAGGCCTGCTGACGGCTGAACAGGTCGAAGCACAGGTGAAGGAATTCGAAGACTTCCTCGAAAAGGCCTTCACTGCCGCCAAGGACCTGAAGACCAACAAGGCCGATTGGCTGGAAGGCCACTGGTCCGGTTTCAGCCTGCCGATCGATGACGACCGGCGCGGCAAGACGGGCGTGGCGAAAGCGAAGCTCAAGGAACTCGGCGATGCGATCACGCGCGTGCCGGCAGGCGTCGACATCCACAAGACCGTCGAGCGCGTCATCGCCCGCCGCCGCGAGAGCTACGAATCCGGCAAGGACATTGACTGGGGCGGCGCCGAGCACCTCGCCTTTGCGAGCCTGCTCGACGAAGGCTTCCCCGTGCGCCTGTCCGGCCAGGACGTCGGACGCGGCACCTTCGTGCAGCGTCACAGCCACATGGTCGACCAGACGACCGGCGAGCGCCATACGCCGCTCAACCTGATCAGCGACAAGCAGGCGCCCTATGAAGTGATCGACTCGCTGCTCTCCGAGGAAGCAGTGCTCGGCTACGAGTATGGCTACTCCCTCGCCGACCCCAATACGCTGACCCTCTGGGAGGCCCAGTTTGGGGACTTCTGCAACGGCGCACAGGTATACTTCGACCAGTTCATCTCGAGCGCCGAGCGCAAATGGCTGCGCATGTCCGGCCTCGTGATGCTGCTGCCGCATGGCTATGAAGGTCAGGGCCCGGAGCATTCCTCCGCCCGCCTCGAGCGCTTCCTGCAGATGTGCGCGGAAGACAACATGCAGGTCTGCAACCTGACGACGCCGTCGAACTATTTCCACGCCCTGCGCCGCCAGATCCACCGCGAATTCCGCAAGCCGCTGGTGATCATGACGCCGAAATCGCTGCTGCGCCACAAGCTGGCGACCTCGACCATCGACGACATGAATGCCAAGTCGACCTTCCACCGTATCCTCTGGGACGACGCCGAGACGCCCGGCCGTGAAGGCAAGGTGAAACTTGTCGCCGACAAGAAAATCCGGCGCGTCGTGCTCTGCTCGGGCAAGGTCTATTACGATCTCTTCGAGGCGCGCGAAGCGGCGGGTACGGACGATGTCTACCTGCTGCGCGTCGAGCAGTTCTACCCGGTCCCGCGCAAGTCGCTGATCACGGAACTCAAACGCTTCACGCAGGCCGAGATCGTCTGGTGCCAGGAAGAGCCGCGCAACATGGGCGGCTGGACTTTCATCCGTGACGAGATCGAATGGTGCGCCGCGCAGGCGGGCTATGCCCAGCCGCGGCCGAAATACTCGGGCCGCCCGCCCAGCGCGGCCACCGCCACGGGCCTTCTCTCCAAGCACCAGGCCGAGCAGGCGTCCCTCATCCGGATCGCGCTGTCGCCCGATCCGGTAGACGACCGCAACGCCGCGTCCTGACCTTCCTCCAGCCAACCCTTCGGACCCAGATCCATGACAGACATTGTTGTACCCACACTCGGCGAAAGCGTCACGGAAGCGACTGTCGGCCGCTGGCTGAAAGCCAAGGGCGACGCGGTGAAGAAGGACGACGTGCTGGTCGAACTGGAAACCGACAAGGTGTCGGTCGAGGTCTCGGCGAGTGAAGACGGCGTGCTGTCGGATATTTCCGTGCCGGAAGGTGAAACGGTCGGTATCGGCGCCCTCCTTGGACGGATCAACGGGGCAGGGGCGGCTGCCTCGAAGCCCGCACCGGCCGCCAAACCCGCCGCGGCCCCCGAGCCGGTTGCGCCCGCCAAGCCAGCTGCCGCGCCCGCCGCTGCCGGCGGCGTCACCGATGTGAAAGTCCCCGTGATGGGCGAAAGCGTCGCCGAAGGCACGATTGCCTCGTTCAGTAAGAAAGTCGGCGACAAGGTCAAGAAGGACGAGACCATCGCCGAGATCGAAACCGACAAGGTGGCGCTTGAAGTGCCGTCGCCCGCCGATGGTGTGATCCTTGAGCTGCTGGTTGCGGCGGGTGCCAGCGTGACCCCGGGCTCCGTGATCGCGCGCATCGGCGCCTCGATGCCGGCGGCCGCCAAGGCCGCTGCCGAAGCCGCGCCTGCGAAAACTGTTTCCGCGCCGGCTGCGCCCGCCGCCACGGGTTCGGGCGAGCGCCCGGTCGCCCCGTCCGTGCGCCGCATCGCCGCCGAGGCGAATGTCGCGGCCGCCAGCATTCCGGGCTCCGGCCGGGATGGCCGCGCCACCAAAGCCGATGCCCTTGCCTATGTGAACCAGCCGAAAGAAACGAAGATGCCCGATACAGAGGCCCGCCCGCCCCGCGAAACCGGTCCGCGTGAAGAACGGGTACGGATGACCCGCCTGCGCCAGACCATCGCCCGCCGCCTGAAAGAGGCGCAGGACACGGCTGCGATGCTGACGACGTTCAACGACGTGGACATGTCCGCCATCATGGACCTGCGCAAGAAGCACCAGGACGCCTTCGTCGCCCGCCATGGCATCAAGCTCGGCTTCATGAGCTTCTTCGTGAAGGCCGTGACCAGCGCGTTGAAAGATGTGCCCGCCGTCAATGCTGAGATCGACGGCCAGGACGTCATCTACAAGAATTACTATGACATCGGCGTCGCCGTCGGCACCGACAAGGGCCTCGTGGTTCCGGTGGTCCGGGGTACGGACGACATGTCCCTCGCCGATATCGAGAAAGCCATCGCCGCTCTCGGCAAGAAGGCCCGTGATGGCCATCTCACCATCGGCGACCTTCAGGGCGGCACCTTCACCATCTCGAACGGCGGCATCTACGGCTCGCTGATGTCCACGCCGATCCTCAATCCGCCCCAGTCCGGCGTGCTCGGCATGCACCGCATCGAAGACCGCCCGATTGTCCGCAATGGCCAGATCATCATCAAGCCGATGATGTACCTCGCCCTCAGCTACGATCACCGCATCGTCGACGGCAAGGAAGCGGTCACCTTCCTCGTCCGCGTCAAGGACGCGCTGGAAGATCCGGAGCGGATGCTTCTGGAAGTCTAGGGGTCACCAGTTTCAGTCACCACACGCCTTCTGGCTTGTCATCCGGATACGGAAGACGTCGTTTTGAAGTTCGTGAAAATAGATTGAGCAGCCATCCGGCGAAACTGTTGGTGCTTCAACGTGGCCTGAAATCGCTTCGATGCGAGACGGTTCACCAAATACAGCGGATATGGACGGACGCGTCGCAACGAATATGCCAAAGGCGCCCGGTTTCCGGTTACGCGCCGCCCGCATGTCGAGTCGCGTGAAATAGAGAGTAAGTTCGTCGTCCGACAGCGCCGGTGCAAATTCCAGCTGCTTCGTGTTGATCCGTTCGAACAAGTCATCAGCATCCGGCAGGCGGTTGAAGGCGCCCGTGGCGTCACGCGCCGCGACGAGGATGTCCGAGGATTTCAGCCCGCCGCCGAACAGGCCCCACTTGTTCTCAGCGAAATACAGCCTGTCTCCGTTTGCGCTTATTTCGGCATCGATGTTCAGCCACAGCAACTTGCGCCGGGGCGCGTTGCCGCGCAGCGCTGCGGCATTTGTCGCGTTTCCGTCGGCGAAAGAGGCTGTCCAAAGCGTGTTCAACGATTCGCCGTAGTCACGGTTGGACACGAAATACAGATTGCCGTGTCGATCCAGGCTGGCGACCCCGTCAAGAGATTTGGAGTTGGCCCCGTCGATCGGGCCGAAGTACTTGAACGCCGCCGCGTTGATCCTTTTGGCGGCATGGAGATCCGTCTGGTCGTCTCGGCCGTTCCGGGTGTTGAAGAGCAGCCACACCCCGTCCCTCGACAGGAAGGGCTCCATCGCGTGACCACTATAGCCTTCTATTTCGACGTCGACGGGCGGTAGAAAATCTGCCGGCCCGGCAAATGCGACCGGCTGTGGCAGGATGCAGACGCAGAATATGACGACGCGGAACATTCGGTGTTCATAGCAGAATTCGCCCGACCGGCCCAAGGGCTGGCCATATTCCTAGCTCGGGGCTTCACAGTCACTTGAGCGTCGCTGAACCAGCGCACTCTTGTATTGTGCGCCGGCGTCCCGAGTTTAAGGTCCAATACTGAGCAAGGATGGAAAAGCTGATGACCGACACAACCTACGAACCGCCGAAAGTCTGGACCTGGAACAAGGAAAGCGGCGGGCGCTTTGCGAGCATCAATCGCCCCATCGCCGGTCCGACGCATGACAAGGACCTGCAGGTCGGCAAGCATCCGCTTCAGCTCTATTCGCTCGGCACTCCCAATGGTGTGAAAGTCACCATCCTGCTCGAAGAGCTTCTCGCCAAGGGCCATGCCGGCGCCGAGTATGACGCCTGGCTGATCAACATCATGGAGGGCACGCAGTTCTCCTCGGGCTTCGTCTCCGCCAATCCGAACTCGAAGATCCCGGCCCTGATGGACCATTCGGTCAGCCCGCCGCAGCGCGTCTTCGAATCCGCCTCGATCCTGCTCTATCTCGCCGAAAAGTTCGGGGAGTTCCTGCCCAAGGATCCGCGCAAGCGTGCGGAAGCGATCTCCTGGCTGTTCTGGCAGATGGGCTCCGCCCCGATCCTCGGCGGTGGCTTCGGCCACTTCTATGCCTACGCGCCGATCAAGGTCGAATACGCCATCGACCGCTATGCGATGGAAGTGAAACGCCAGCTCGACGTGCTCGACCGGCATCTCGCCGAAAACGAGTACATGGCCGGCGACGAATACTCGATTGCCGACATGGCGATCTGGCCCTGGTATGGCGCGGTGGTTCTGGGGGTTGTCTACAATGCGGGCGAGTTCCTCTCGGTCCACGAATACAAGAACGTCCTGCGCTGGACCAAGCAGATCGGCGAACGCCCGGCAGTGAAGCGCGGCCGGATGGTCAACTCGACCACTGGCAAACCCGAAAACCAACTGCGGGAACGCCACGATGCCAGCGATTTCGAGACCAAAACGCAGGACAAGCTCGAAGCGCAGGCCTGATATCCGGGCTGCGGCGAGGCGCCCCGTCCCTTGCGCGGGGCGCGCCGTCTATATATTGCGGCAAACGGCAAAGGAGGCGGCAGCCCCATGACGACCTATACAAGCGACGAGCGCCGCCACACGGCCGGGACTGCCGCGTCGATGAGCGACGTGCGCTACGAGATCGACCGGATTGACCGGCTGCTGGTCGAGATCATGGCCGAGCGCCAGTCCTTCATGGACGCCGCCGCCCGCATCAAGGGCGACCGGAACATCGTGCATGACCGCGCCCGGATCGAGGATGTCGTCGCCAAGGTGAAAGCCGAGTGCCCGAAGCACGGCCTGTCTCCGGCGATCGCCGAACCTGTCTGGCGCACGATGATCGATCGCTGTATCGCGTATGAATTCGCCAGCTATGACGCGCTGCGCTTGCCCACCAAGGTAAAGTCGTAGGCCGCCCGCGCGGCCGCTTCCAGCGCTTCACCCAGGGCGTCCTTAACGTCTCCCAGCAGAACGGCGGCATGCGCCGTGCTCGGTGTATCTTCTCCGCGTCCCGCCTTTTCCGCGCGCTCGCAGGCGGCCGCGAGCTTCAGCGCGCCGATGCCGAGGCTGGCGCCTTTCAGCGTATGGGCGGCGTCGGACCATTCGCGCGCTTCCAGTCTCGGATCGAGCAGGCGTGACCAGAGCTGTGCCTGGTGCTGGAAAATCTCGATCACCTCGACGGCGAGATCATGGTCGCCGCCGGTCATCGCCGCGAGATGGTCGAGGTCCATGACCGGAAGGGAAGGGCGCGTTTCAGTCATCCGGGGTCTCCTGTGCCTCGAAACCGTGACTCACGGCCATTAGCATCCTGTTAACGATGCGATTGGCGCAAAAGTTTCACGCTTTATCGATTGTCGAAAAGGTTCAATTCTGGTATGCGCTTGCGTGAGGATCATCCTTTGGCCTCATTCCGATTGACCCGCCCGAACACTGGCCACTTACTGGGGACTGAGCGATGACCGACCTGCTCATCTTGATCCGCAATCTGGTGCTGGCCACCATCCTCGCTTGGCTGGGCATCGAATTTGCGCCCAACTCGCCCGAGCGGGACGACAAGCCGGCCGAGAAGTCTGCCGTTCTCGCGCTCCTCGGCTGAGAAACCCTGCAAAGCCTTAACCAACCGGCGTGCATTCTGCCCTCGCAGACGCACGCAAGGCGAGTTATACATTGGATATGACAGACGCTTCCTCCGTGCGCCCTTCGGGCCGGGACGACCTTGCACGTCACCAGGCCTCTCAGAATTTTGAGATGGCGCAGCATGGTGGCGGCTGGATGGTCACCGCTGCTTTTGTCGTTGCCGCGCTTTGGATTCTCGGTGTCGTTCTCGGCTTTCTGGGTCTCGGCGGCGCCGCGCTGACTGAACAGTTTTCGCCGATGCTGCTCGCGGCGGGCGGGATCGCAGCTTTCATTCCCGCTTTCCTGATCATCATGGCCGGCTTCATGGGCCGTTCCAGCCGGCGCGCCGCCGCCGCCAATGCGCTGGTGCTGGAAGCGGCCTCGCGCCTGATGAAGCCGGCGCGCGAAGCGGGTACCGAAGGCCTCGCCTTTGCCGAGCAGATGAAACAGGCCGCCGCCGAGGTCGACCTCGCGATGGCGCATGCGTTGACGGCGATGAAAGCGATGGCCGGCGAAATCGGCGACGAACGCCAGCGGCTGGAATCGGTCTCCTACGCCACATCCGACAATGCGCGCGATCTTGCGACCCGGCTGGCCGCGGAGCGCCAGGCGCTGGAAGCGCTGGCCCGCGAGTTGCGCAGCCAGATCAGCACGATGAGCGAGGCGATCCCGCGCCAGGCTCAGATGATGATTTCCGCAGCGCGCCAGGCCAGCGACGAGGTCGGCCGTGCCGACAGCGCGCTTGAAAACCGGCTCGGCTCGATGGCGCGGGCCGGCGATGATCTTTCGCGCCGCCTCGAAGCGCTCGACGGCCTTGCCCGCGAAGCGGCGACGCGCACCGAAGCGCTGACCTTCTCGATCACGCGGATCGAGGACAAGCTCGAACAATCGCGCCGCACGGTGGACGCCGCCGTGCGCGCCAGCGAAGTCGCCGCCGCCGCTGCCGCCACGACTGGCGACGCGCTGAAAGGCGCGGTCGCCTCGGCGCTTGACGGCGCGCGCCAGGCAAATGCTGAGATCAATTCCGCCTCGCGCGGCGCCGCTGAGGAAGCCGCCCGCGCGCTGGCCCGGTTGCGCGAGGCGGGTGAGCAGGCGGCTTACGCCCTGCGCACGGCGAGCTACGCCGCCCGTATCGAAGGCGAGAATCTCGAGCGCCGCACCGGAATTGCAGCGCCCGAACCCGCGCCTTCGCTGGCGGCGCCGCCCTTACGCCAGAGCCTCGCCTCGCCGCAGGCGTCCTATTCGAATGGCCATGGATCGAACGGCAACGGCAATGGCCATGACCACGCGCCGTCGTATTCGAATGGCAATGGCCGCCTGTCCGCCAGCCGGGCGTCGATGGATGACGACCTGTTTGATGCCAGCGCCGATGCCGTGATCGCGGCGAGCGCGGTGACGCCCACGCCGAGCGCGCCACTGGTGCTTGGCCGTGATGTCACTT
>JBBSAZ010000040.1:0-13425 GCA_038251755.1 Caulobacterales bacterium | reverse complement strand
GCGCGGCGGCGTCAAACGGCGTTGGCGCGGGTCCCGTGGAGGGATGGGAGAGTGGTTAAATCCGCCAGACTGTAAATCTGGTCGCCTAGCGTACGCTGGTTCGAATCCAGCTCCCTCCACCACCCCGCCAGCGCCGCGCGCGCAACGTGGCCCAGCCGGGCGGGTATAGCATAATGGTAATGCACTAGCCTTCCAAGCTAGCTATCTCGGTTCGATCCCGTGTACCCGCTCCAGCCACTTAGCCGCCGAGTCTTCCGCCCTGCGACCTGCTCTGGACATCGTGGGACGCCGCAAGGCACAGTCTCCGAGCTGACTGCAGGGGACTTTGTGATGAGACGGATCGGAATAGCCTTGGTTTCTTTGGTCTTGGCGGCTTGCGCGGCCGGGGAAGCGCTGACGGAAGGCGCAAAACCTGCGCTCGACCTTTCGGAGAAGGGCAAGACCAGCGGCGACGGCGACAATACCCGCTTCTCGCGTTCTGTTGCGGCGCGTTACGCGAGCGGCATGCCGGCCGCGGAGGTCATGCAGGACCTCGTCTCGCAGGGGTTCAGCTGTGACGAGGCCGCTGCCTATTGTACACGCGGGGTGATGGACGGTGCTTGCGCGGACGCGTGGACCGTCGATTTTTCCGAAAACGGAGAGGCCAGCGGGAGGCTGGTTCGGCGCTGCATGGGCGCCGAGGTGGACGAAGAGTGATCCACAGCGCAGCGTAGCGCGGCGGTTCAGAGTTTCCAGACGCGCGCGCGGCGCGACGTGACGCCTTCGAGATCGAAAGTCGTGGCGATGTCGTATTCCGACACCGGCGCGATACCCTCGGGCGCATAAGCGCGGCCGGGATCGCCAGCGTAAACGTCAACACCTTGCGCCGCGGCCTTGCCCAACCAGACAAGAAACTGATCGGCCATCTGCTTCTGGTAAAAGACGTCGCCCGCGAGGATCACGTCCACGTCCGGGACGGGTTGATCCAGGAGGTTTCCCGCGAGCCAGTCGCAGGCAACCTGATTGGCCTCTGCGTTCAACGCCAGGGCGGCTTCGCAGAGTGGATTGATGTCGTTGGCGAGAACAAGTGCGGCGCCGGCGCTGGCAGCTGCGATGGCGATCAGGCCGCTGCCGGCGGCGATATCCAGGACGCGTTTGCCGCGCACTATCTCCGGACGGTACAGTATGAGCCGGGCGACGGCCTGACCGCCCGCCCAGGGGAAGGCCCAGAAGGGCGGATCAATGCCGGTGGTTTCGAGGCCGGCCTCGGTCGCGGACCAGATCGGTGTGATCTCGTCGGCCAGCCAGAGCTGCAGGGGCCGGGGCGGGCCGGCGTGGTTCAGAACCAGGCCGGGCACATCCATCAGGCGAGTGTTTGCCCGCACAAAGTTCGTCATCCGAAGCAGGTCAGGGGAGGGGGGCAACTGACATTCCTTGTCTTGGGCCTTGTCTTGGGCCTAGTCTTGGCCCTTGTCCTGGGGCCGCAGCCTGGCTCTCTTGCCCCAAACGCGCTGGCGCCGGCCCCGCATATTGCAGAAGTCTGAACCAGTTGCACTGCGGCGCGGTTCGGGGTTCTGTGGCGGCTTCATCAACGGCCTCCGGACGCTTCATGCTTGCACCGATCCTCGAAAGCTCGGCCTTCCAGATCGGCTTCGTGCTGGTGCTTGTGGTTTTCGTCTTCTTCGGCTTCGTGCGCGAGAAAGTCCCGTCGGACGTAGTGGCGCTGCTGGCGATGGGCGCCCTGATGCTGACGGGCATCCTGACCGTTGGCGAAACATTGTCCGTGTTTTCCAATGCGGCGCCGATCACGGTGGGGGCGATGTTCGTGCTCTCGGCGGCGCTGGAGCGGACGGGTGTGATCGACTGGGTCGGGCGACAGGTGGCGACGCTGGCGCAAAGGGGCTCGCCCACGCTGGCGGTGATCGCGCTGATGCTGGGCGTGGTGCTGCTCTCCGCATTCATCAACAATACGCCAGTGGTGATCATCCTCATCCCGGTCGCGATCCGGCTCGCGCGCGCGATCAAGATATCGCCGTCCAAGTTGCTGATACCGCTCTCTTTCGCCGCCATCTTCGGCGGTACGACGACGCTGATCGGCACGTCCACCAATATCATCGTGGACGGCGTGGCCCAGCAGCAGGGCATCGCCCCGTTCGGGATGTTCGAGATTACGCTGGCGGGGCTGATGTTTGCCGGTGTCGGCATTCTCTACACCGCCATCCTCGGCCCGTTCCTGCTGCCGAACCGCGAGTCGCTCACCTCGATGTTGCCGGACCAGAAGGAGCGCCGGTTCGTTGCGCAGATCCTGATCCCGCTGAACTCCGACCTGATCGGCAAGACGGTCGCCGAGACGGGCTTCACGGTGGAGAAAGGCTTCACGGTCATCGACGTGTTCCGCGAAGGCCTATCGCTGCGCAACAACCTCAAAGCCATCGTGCTGCAGGCTGGCGACCGGATGGTGCTGCGCTCGCCGGTGTCGGAGATGCTGACGCTGAAGGAAGCGGGCAATGTGGCGCTGGGGGCTCAGGCGAATGCGCCGGCCTCTTTCGAACCGGTGCAGACGACGGAAACGGTTGTCATGGAAGGCGTGATCGGGCCGCAATCGCGCCTTGTCGGACGCCGCCTCGCAGGCCTCGGCCTCGCCCGTCTGTACGGTGTTTACGTCCTCGCCATCCATCGCCGCGGTGAGAACATGGCCCGCCAGATTGACGAGCTGCGTTTCGAGATCGGCGATACGGTGCTGATCGAAGGCCCGCCGAGCGGCATGCGGCAGATGTTCGAGGACGGCGTTCTCAACAACCTGACGGAAAGCACGGAGCGGGCGATCCGACGCGACAAGGCACCGATTGCGGTCGGCGCTGTGCTGCTCGTCATGGGGCTCGCCGCATTCGAGCTGATGCCGATCGCCGGTCTCGCCCTGATTGCTGCCACGGCGGTCGTGGCGTTCGGGTGCCTTGATCACCAGGAGGCCTATCAGTCGGTCCAGTGGGATATCCTGATGCTGATCTTCGGGATGCTGGCGCTCGGCATCGCGCTGGAGAAAACGGGGACGGCCGATCTGCTGGTCGGCTTCCTCGGCATGGTTTCCTCAGGCTTCGGGCCGCTGGTGCTTCTTGTGATCGTGTATGCGTTCACGTCCATCGTGACGGAAATCATGAGCAACAACGCCGCCGCGATCCTGATCACGCCGCTGGCCATCGGTCTTGCCGAAGCGGTTGGTATTGATCCGCGGCCCTTCGTTGTGGCCGTGATGTTCGCCGCGAGTGCCAGCTTCGCCACGCCTATCGGCTATCAGACGAACACGCTGGTCTATCGGGCCGGCGGCTACAAGTTCATGGATTTTGTGAAGTTCGGCTCACCGCTCAACTGGATCTTCGTGGCGGTTGCTGCCTTTGTGATTCCGATCTTCTGGCCGCTCGTTCCGGTCGCGCCTTGAGGTTTTGCCACATTTTCGGGCACGCTTTCTGGCGGTATGCCCGGTGATGGGGCAGGGTGGCCCCGGCTGTGCCTCGCAGGCGAAGGCCGTTGAGCAACCGTGAAACCCCAGTAAGGTGGCCCGCATGGGAGAAACTCCAGCGTTTTTCAATGAGATGGACGGGGGCGGCGAACGACCTCGCGCGCCGTATGCCCGCTACGGCGAATGGTTCGCAGGCGAGCCGCCCGAACGGCTGCGGCGCAAGGCCAGCGAGGCCGAGAGCTTCTTCCGGCGCACCGGCATCACGTTCAACGTCTATGGCGCCGCAGATGCCGACGAGCGGCTGATCCCGTTCGACATCGTTCCGCGCATCATTTCGGCCAAGGAGTGGGCGCGGCTCACCAAGGGCATTGAGCAGCGCGTGCGCGCCATCAACGCTTTCCTGCATGACATCTACCACCGGCAGGAAATCCTGCGGGCAGGCCGCGTGCCGGTCGCGCTGATCGAGAACAATGACGCTTTCCTGCCAAAGATGCTGGGTGTCTCGCCGCCCGGCGGCGTGTTCACCCATATTGTTGGCGTGGACCTCGTGCGCACCAGTGAGAACGAGTTCTTCGTGCTCGAAGACAACGCCCGCACGCCCTCCGGTGTCTCCTACATGCTGGAGAACCGGGAAACGATGCTGCAGATGTTTCCCGAGCTGTTCACGAAGATCCGTGTACGTCCGGTCTCGGACTATCCCAAGATGCTGCGCCGGTCTCTGTCGGCCTGTGCGCCGCCCGCCTGCAAGGGCAAGCCCGTTGTTGCCGTGCTGACGCCCGGCATTCACAACTCGGCCTATTACGAACATGCGTTCATTGCTGACCAGATGGGCGCCGAACTGGTCGAAGGGCGTGACCTGCGTGTGGTCGATGGCCGGATCGCGATGCGCACCACGCTCGGCTACACGCCGATCGATGTGCTCTACCGCCGCGTTGATGATGATTATCTCGACCCGCTGAACTTCCGGCCGGATTCCTTTCTCGGCGTTCCCGGCATTCTCGATGTCTACCGTTCGGGCGGGATCACCATCGCCAACGCCCCCGGTACCGGCATCGCGGACGACAAGGCGATCTACTCCTACATGCCGGATATCGTGCAGTTCTACACCGGCGAGAAGCCGATCCTGAAGAATGTGCCGACCTGGCGCTGCTCGGAGCCCTCATCGCTGTCCTATGTGCTCGATCACCTCGCGGAGCTGGTCGTGAAAGAAGTGCATGGCTCGGGCGGCTATGGCATGCTCGTCGGGCCTGCCGCCTCGAAGAAGGAACTGGAAGCTTTCCGCGCGAAACTCACAGCGAAGCCATCCAACTACATCGCGCAGCCGACCCTCGCGCTCTCGACCGTTCCGATCCTCACACGCGCCGGACTTGCACCGCGCCATGTGGACCTGCGGCCCTTCGTGCTGATGTCCCCGGACGGGATAGAGATCACGCCGGGCGGCCTGACGCGTGTCGCGCTGAAGAAGGGATCCCTCGTCGTGAACTCGAGCCAGGGCGGCGGCACCAAAGACACCTGGGTTCTGGAGGACTAGGCGCAATGCTGGGCAAAACCGCAGGCGGCCTGTTCTGGATGTACCGCTACCTCGAGCGCGCGGAGAACACCGCGCGTCTGGCGGATGCGGGGTTTCGCATCGCGCTGACGCGTTCGGACCATGCCGAGGATGAATGGGCTTCGATCATTGATACCGCCTCGGCGCGCAAGGCGTTCCTGGATGCCGGCGGCAAGTTCGATGGGCCGAGTGTGATCAATTTCCTGCTGCGCGATCCGGCCAACCGCTCCAGTGTTATATCGGTCACGGAGGCCGCGCGGAACAACGCGCGGCTGGTGCGCACGGCGCTGACGCGGGAAGTGTGGGAAGCGGTCAACGAGACCTGGATGACGCTGAAGGCGGCGCTGGCACGCCCTGTCCGCGAGACGGACCTGCCTGACGTGCTGACCCTCATCCGCAACCAGAGCGCGATGGTGCGCGGCGCAACCGTCGGTACGATGCTGCGTAACGACATCTACAACTTCGCCCGAGTGGGCACGTTCGTCGAACGGTCCGACAACATCGCCCGGATCCTCGATGTGAAGTATTATGTCCTGCTGCCTTCGGTACAGCTGGTCGGCACCACGCTCGATAATGTGCAGTGGGAGACAATCCTGCGCGCGGCCTCGGCGGAGCGCTCGTTCCGCTGGCTTTACGGCGGCGAGACGCGTCCGCTGACGATTGCCGACTTTCTCATACTGGACCGGCGCATGCCGCGCTCGCTGCTCTACTGCCTGCGCAAGATTGCCGGCAACCTCGGTCATCTGTGCACGGACTATGGCGTGCGCCGCCCGAGCCTCGACTTCGCGCTGAGCCTGCGCGACGAGCTGGAGGAAATGACCATCGACCAGGTGATGGAACTGGGCCTGCACGAATTCCTGACGAAGTTCATCAAGTCCAACAACGCCCTCGCCGCTCACGTCGAGGAAGACTTCCGATTCAACAGATGAGGAAAGATCGATGCGTCTGAAGATCAACCATGCCTCCAATTACAGCTATACGAGTCCCGTGTCGTACGGCCTGCTTCAGCTACGCCAGACGCCCAAGTCGCGCGTTGGCCAGACGGTGCTGCGGTGGAAGCACGTCATCGAAGGCGGGCGGATCGAAGCGGAATACGAAGACCACAATGCCAACTGGGTTCAGCTGATCAGCCTTGATCCGGGCGCCAAGGCGCTGACGATTGCCAGCGAGGGCGAAGTCGAGGTTGAAGACCGGGCAGGGGTGATCGGCCAGCACCGCGGTTTCACGCCGCTCTGGTTGTTCAAACGGTCAACCGCGCTGACGCGGCCTGGGCCTCTGCTGCGCAAGCTGGCGAAGGCATCTCCCGACAATTCCCAGGGTGACCTTGCCCGGCTTCACGCCATCGCCGAGCAGGTGCGCGGCGCCATCCGGTACGAGCCCGGCTGGACGGACGCTGACACCAAGGCTGAAGACGCGCTCGAGAAGGGCCATGGCGTCTGCCAGGACCATGCACATGTGTTTATCGCAGCCGCCCGGCTGCTGGGTTACCCGGCGCGCTATGCGGGCGGCTACCTGATGATGAACGACCGGATCCAGCAGGATGCAGGCCATGCCTGGGCGGAGGTGCATGTCGACAGTATCGGCTGGGTTGGTTTCGACATCTCGAATGCTATTTCACCCGACAGCCGCTATGTTCGCGTAGCGACAGGACTTGACTACCGGGAGGCCGCGCCCGTTTCTGGCATGCGGTTCGGCGCCGCGAGCGAATCGCTTGATGTGTCGATACAGGTGCAACAACAATAAGAAATCCACCTCTCGGTTCTTCGCCCCATGACGTACTGTGTCGGTCTAAAGCTCAATCGCGGCCTCGTTTTCATGTCGGACACCCGGACCAATGCCGGGGTCGACAATGTTTCGCGCTTTCGCAAGCTGTTCACCTGGCAGGTGCCGGGTGAGCGCGCGCTGGTGCTGATGACAGCGGGCAACCTCGCGACGACGCAGTCGGTTGTCAGCATCCTTGAGGAGCGCACGAAGGCGCCATCCGAGCGCCGCCCGTCGGTCCTGGAGATGCCGACGATGTTCCAGATCGCGCGGTATGTGGGTGAGACGCTGCGGGACGTCATAAATTCCAACTCGGCGACCGGGCAAAAGGCCGACTCCGCCTTCAACTCGACGATCATCCTGGGCGGACAGGTGAAGGGCATGGAGCCACGCCTGTTCATGATCTACCCGGAAGGGAATTTCATCGAGGCCAGCGATGACACGCCGTACTTCCAGATCGGCGAGACAAAGTATGGCCGGCCGATCCTTGTGCGCGCTTACAACCCGGCGATGAGCTTCGAGGATGCGGCGAAGCTTCTGCTTGTGTCTTTCGACTCTACGGTGAAGGCCAACCTGTCTGTCGGCCTGCCGCTCGACCTTCAGGTGATCGACCGGGACACGTTCCGCCTCGGACTGTCCAAGCGTATCGAAGGCGAAGACCCCTACTACCAGACCATATCGAACGGCTGGGGCGAAGCGCTGAAGAAGGCGTTCGATTCGCTGCCTGGCTTTTCGTTCTGATCCCTCTCCAGGGCATGATTTTGCGTGAGTTGCCTTGAATGAGGCGGGCGTTTGGCTAAGGCTCCGCTATCAGGGGGCCGTTGCTTGGCGCGCGGCATGAACGCCAACACTCAGGATTCATACGAATGATCTTCGATCGGGTTAAATCGCTCGACGCGATTCTTGCGACGGCTGAAAAGAAATCGCTGCATCGTTCATTGGGCGCCTTTCAGCTGACGATGCTGGGTATTGGCGCCATCATCGGCACCGGAATTTTCGTTCTGACGGCCGCCGCGGCCCAGAAAGCCGGCCCGGGGATGATGTTCTCGTTCATGATCGCGGGCTTTGTCTGTGCGGTCGCAGCGCTGTGCTATTCCGAACTTGCGTCGATGGTTCCGGTATCGGGCTCCGCCTACACCTATACCTATGCCGTGATGGGCGAGTTGATGGCCTGGATGGTGGGCTGGGCCCTGATCCTCGAATACGCCGTGGCGGCTTCGGCCGTGTGCGTCGGCTGGTCCGGATACGTCATGGGGCTCGTCCAGAGCACAACCGGCCTCGCCTTGCCCGATTTCCTGAGTAGTGGACCGGCCTGGGGCTGGGAAGGCCTGTTGCCGACCGTCGATTTCAGCGTCGGCGTGATCAATCTTCCGGCCATCATCGTTGCGGGCCTCGTGACCTGGCTGCTCGTGCTCGGCACCAACGAAAGCGCGAACGTCAACGCCGTTCTCGTCGCAGTGAAGGTCGTCGCGCTGACGGCGTTCATCGTGCTCAGTCTGCCGATCGTGAAGGGCGAGAATTTCACCCCCCTGATGCCCAACGGCTTCTTTGGTGAGGGCGGTCTCGGGGTGGTGGGTGCGGCGGCGTCGATCTTCTTCGCCTATGTCGGTTTTGACGCGGTCTCCACGGCGGCCGAGGAAACCAAGAACCCGCAGCGCAATGTGCCCATCGGCCTTATCGGCTCGCTTGGCATCTGCACAATCTTCTACCTGCTCGTCGCCGCCGGTGTCGTCGGCACGGTCGGCGCCCAGCCGATCCGGGACGCGGCAGGCGCCGTCCTGTCACCGGATGGCGCAGCCTTCGCGCTGCGCTGCGCCGAACTGAAAGCGCTTGGTGAATCGCCGATTGCCTGTTCGAAGGAAGCGCTTGCCGAAACCCTGCGCCTGATGAACTTCGGCCTGGTGGGCGATCTGGTCGGCCTTGCCGCCTCGATTGCCCTGCCTTCGGTGATCCTGATGATGATCTACGGCCAGACGCGAATCTTCTTCGTCATGGCCCGCGACGGCCTTCTGCCGGAGAAACTGGCAGATGTTCACCCGAAATACCGCACGCCCTGGAAGATGACGATCTTTACCGGAATCGTCGTCGCAACGGCGGGCGCATTCTTTCCGGTTGGTCAGCTGGCGGACGTTTCGAACTCGGGCACCCTGTTTGCCTTCTTCATGGTGGCGCTCGCCGTGATGATGTTGCGCGTCAAGGATCCGGGCCGTCACCGGCCTTTCCGCACGCCGCTGGTCTGGGTCGTCGCCCCGCTGGCCGCTGCTGGCTGCCTTGGGCTCTATCTGAACCTGCCGCTGGTTGCGAAACTGGTGCTGCCTGTCTGGGGGAGCATAGGGCTGCTGATCTACTTCCTGTACAGCCGCGGACATAGCCATGTAGGCCGCGGACTGACGGAAGTGCACGAGCTGGATTCGGACGCACCGCCCCAACCCGTCCCGCCGATCAAGGACTGAAATTGCGTTCGGCGTCAGCCGGTGCCGGGCGCTGGACTGAACACAATCGCGGCATTTCCGAAGGCCTCGCGGTAGCGCGCGAGCCGCTCGGCGCTGATTGTGCGCAGACCCATGACAGGCTCAAGGATGACGAACGTGTCGCCATCATATCCGGCGATCAGAACGTAGTGATTGAGCATGCCCTGACCGGTCAATTCCGAAAGCTGCGCGCTGCGCGAGATCACAAGTGCGGCTGGAAAACCGAGGACGGGAATGTTGGCGCCGGGGAGCTGCCAGCCTTGTACAAAGACGGATGGTACGCGCACGGGCACAAGGACCGGCCGGCCCGCTTCGAGTTCGCGCAGAATGTCATCCGGCTGCAAACGCACCGCGCTCGCCAGCAGGTCTTGTTCACCCGCAAGCTTCAGAATCTCGGCCATCGAGTAACCGGTCTGCATGTCAGCCGGCGGAGTGCTGGCGAAAATGTCAGCGCCGGAAACACGGCCCGGGCCCAGCCAGTAATTGGTCACGCTTGCCAGCGCGTGAGCGCCGCAGGCGATGCCGTTGATCTGGCGGTCGTGCACAACCGGTAGCAGTAGAGTCGACGGTGGATCGACGGCCCGGTTGAAGAATTCGAAACTGTTAGCGGCGCTTCGTTCAGCGAAAGCGTCGGGGCTGGCGCTCGGGGTGGTGGCGCAAGCGCTGACCCCGAACGCCAGCGCCGCAGCTGCCGTTCGCAACATCGATCAGATCGCGGAAGCGACCACGAGGACGATCACGACGAGGCCGACGATGGCCAGGACGTTGTTGGTGGACATGCCCGCATTATAGGCTTCAGCTTCTTCAGCCGTTACGAGTTGGACCGTGTAGCCCTGCTCCTGATAGGCAACGACCGTCGCTGCATCTTCCGAGGAAAGGCCGTAGGACTGCAGGTCAGTGCTGCTGAACGGCTGAGCTTCGACGCTGCGGAATTGCGCGGCCGGGGCCTCGGCGAAGGCGAACGGTGCAGCAACTTGCGAGACGGCAAATGCGGCGGCGATGGCTGCAGGAATATGAATTTTCATGAAATCGTCCTCTTCGGTTGCTTTGACCAGAAGGCCCAAAAGCTGTTCGGACGCCGGTTCTCCGGGCCTTGAGCAGGGGAAATCTGATGACCGCTTGTCGGCGCGGTCAGCTCTCTAACGTGCGAGGCCGGTAGAAGTTCCGGTCAGGATCCGAAATGTTTGGACAGCTTCAGTCCCTGTCCCTGATAATTTGAGCCTTGTCCGCCATAAAGCGACTTCGGGCGCGCTGCCATCGGTTCATAGATCAGCTTCGCGACGGGCTGGCCGTGCTCGAGAATGAAGGGCACATCGCGGGAGCGCACTTCGAGAACCGCGCGGCTGCCTGTCTTGTTCATGCCAAAGCCGGGGTCGAAAAAACCCGCATAATGCGCACGGAATTCGCCGAGTTCGGGCGCAATCGGGGCCATTTCGGCCGCTTCGTCCGGCGCGACCTTCACGGTCTCGCGGCTGACGAGAATGTAGAACTCTTCAGGGTTCAGTACGATGCGGCCCGCCTTAGGATAGACCGGTTCCCAGAACTGGCTGATCTCGTGGACGCCGATCCCCCGCAGGTCCACCACGCCCGAATGCGGCTTCGCGCGGTAGCCTGCGGGCTGTCCAGCAGGCGGTTCGAGGTCGATGGAGACGACCTTTTCCTTCAGCGTCTCCGGCTTCTTCCGCTTGAAGCGCAGCTGCGCCAGCCGGTCGCCGGGGCGCACCATGATCGGGAAGGTGCGGGGGCTGACTTCCAGATAGAGCGGCCCGGAATAGCCGGTCGGCACTTCGTCGAAGGCCTTGCCGCGATTGGTGACCAGCCGCGTGAAGACGTCGATCCGCCCTGTGGAACTTTTCGGATTGGCCCGCGCGGCCAGGCCTGCCGGCAGGCGCAGCGATTCCTGCAGGGGCACAAGATAGACGCAGCCGGTCTCCAGCACGGCGCCCTTGTCGGTCAGGTCGATCCGGTGGAGCCGGATGCCGGGGTCCTGCAGCAAGTCGGCCACCGCGCGGTCTTTGCCGGGAAGGAAACTCGCGCGCAGGCGGTAGGCATCCTCGGCGAGGCGCAGGTCCAGACTGGCCGGTTGCACCTGTCCCGGCTCAAGCGCCAGCGTGCTGCGGATCGCTCCGCTGGCCACCAGCGCTTCAATTTCGAAGTCAGGCAAGACGCCCGCCGAATCCGCCATCACTTGCACCCCATAGGTCATCAGGCATAAGTCCCTCTCCCGGAAACACAAGGACGAGCGCTGACATGGCCGATGCACCCGGCGGAGACGACCCAAAGGGCTGGAAGCCCGCCACCCAGGCGGTGCGCGGCGGCCTGATGCGCTCGCAATTCGGCGAGATCTCGGAGGCGATCTTCCTCACCTCCGGCTATGCCTATGATTCGGCCGAGCAGGCCGAAGCCCGCATGGCCGGCAAGGAAGAGGGCTTCGTCTATTCCCGCTATGGCAGCCCCACGGCCGAGATGCTGCAGCAGCGGCTTTGCCTGATCGAGGGCGCCGAGGCCTGCCGCGTCACCGGCTCCGGCATGGGCGCGATTTCCTCGGCCATCCTGGCCCCCCTGAAGGCAGGTGACCGCGTTGTGGCCGCCACGGCGCTGTTCGGTTCCTGCCGCTGGATTCTGGCTAATCAGATGCCGAAATTCGGAATCGAGGCCGTCTTCGTGGACGGCGCCGACATGGCAGCGTGGGAGCGCGAGATGGCCAAGGGCTGCCAGCTCGTCCTGATCGAGAGCCCGGCCAATCCGCTGCTCGACGGTGTAGACATCGCGGCTGTTGCGAAGCTCTGCAAGAAGGCCGGCGCGTTGCTGGTCGTCGACAACGTGTTCGCCACGCCGGTCCTCCAGCGCCCGCTGGAACTCGGCGCAGACGTGATCGCGTATTCCGCCACCAAGCATATGGACGGCCAGGGCCGCGTGCTCGCCGGGGCGATCCTGACGACCGAGAAGTATATGTCTGAAGTGTACGACCCGTGGCTGCGCCATGTTGGCCCGGCCTGTTCGCCGTTCAATGCCTGGGTCGTGCTGAAAGGTCTCGAGACGATGCAGCTGCGCGTGGAGGCGCAGAGCCTCACCGCCGCGCGGCTGGCCGGCGCCATCGCCTCGCATCCCGCTGTCGCCGCCGTGCGCTACCCGCACCGGAAGGACCACCCGCATTACGAAATACATAAGAAGCAGATGAAGTCCGGCGGCACGCTGCTGGCGATGTCGCTGAAGGGCGGTCAGGCGGAGGCCTTCCGCTTTCTCAACGGGCTGAAGATTGCCGATATCTGCAACAATCTCGGGGATACCAAGACGCTTGCGTGCCACCCTTCCACGACCACCCACCGCGCGCTGTCGGATGCGGAGCAGGCCGCCATGGGTCTGGACCGGAGCTGGGTGCGCGTGTCGGTCGGGCTTGAGGATGGGGATGATCTTGAGGCAGACTTCCTCGGCGCCCTGAGCGCAGTGTAGATTCGAAAAGGTGCCGAAAGGGATGGCCAGGCGCCCGCCGCCTCCGCAATATGAAGCGGTCACCGACGGCGTGCGCATCCGTGTGCGCACGCGTTTCCTGCATGACGAGTCCGAACCGGGCCGCAGCCGTTTCATGTGGTCGTACACGGTGGATGTGGAAAACGAGAGCGACCGGACCTGGACGATTGCCCGCCGTCACTGGCGCATCGTGGACATGGCAGGGCGGATGCTGGCGGTCGACGGCGAAGGTGTTGTCGGCCAGACGCCGACGCTCGCGCCTGGAGAGTGTTTCAATTATTCCTCGGGAACGCCGCTCGCGACGCCGTCCGGAATGATGAGCGGGACGTATGATCTGATTGATGAGAACGGCGAGGAGATGGTCGCGGTGATTCCGGCCTTCTCGCTCGACAGTCCTTACGATACGTCGCGGCCGAGCTGACCGCTTACTTCACAGGGCGCGGAACGCCCGGAAGGGGTTCGCCAGTATCGATGACGCGGAAGTTCGTCGCGATGAAATCGGGGGTGAACAGCGACTGAAGATCGCTGGGCGCCAGCACGCCGTCCCACTTCGCCAGCTGCTCGGGACCGCTTTCAGCGTAGAGCACCGTAGAGCCGGCGGTATCGACGAGAATGGCGCCGTATTCCTGCAGGGCTTTGGCGATCACCTTGGCGCCGGGTGTGAGCAGCGTGTTGTCGATGTCATAGTCCGGGTTCAGCTGGATGCGTGTGCCCATGGGCAGGCCGATCGGGCGTTC
>JBBSAZ010000039.1:0-13858 GCA_038251755.1 Caulobacterales bacterium | reverse complement strand
ATCGACATTGGCCGGCCACTCAGGCGCAGCTCCCGAAAGGGCGCAGTTTCAGACAACCTCTCCAAAATTCGATATGCAAGGGCTGGCGCATTGTCAGCCTACAAACCTATATGAGACTTACTTCTATGACGAACGGTACTGTGAAATTCTTCAACAGCCAAAAAGGCTTCGGCTTCATCGCGCCAGCAAACGGCGGCAATGACGTTTTCGTGCACGTGACCGCGCTTGAGCGCTCGGGCATCGCACACCTGAACGAAGGCCAGAAAGTCAATTTTGACACGGCCAAAGATCAGCGCTCCGGCAAAGTCGCCGTGAGCACGATCGAACTGGCATAAGCCAGCAGCTGCTGGCGCCGCGCTCGCGCGGCTGCCTCAGCGGCAAACTGAAGAGGCGCGCTTCGGAAACGGGGCGCGCTTTTTTTTGAGTTGGCAGGCGAACATCCGGAACCCGTTTCTGGCCAGAACCGCCGAGACGAAAAGAAATCCGGATCAACTTACGGTGAGGAATCGCCGACAGTTGATCGGATCAGAACTCTTTCGAGATGCCCAGCGAAACATTGTGATCGGTTGTATCTTCGGCGCCGTTCACGCCGTTGCGATACCGGTTGAGGTAGCCCGCTTCCCAGCCGATCCCGGCAGCTTCCCATTCGATCTCCACCCGCGCCCGGTTTTCCTGCAAGCCGTCGGCATTGCCCCAGGGGGCTTCCGCGAAGCCGAAAAATGCTTCGTCACTGACTACGAGCGTCAGGCCTGTGCCGTCCAGCGGGCGCTCCAGCGAGATCCGCTGGCGGATGCGCCAGCCAGTGCCATCGTCACCTTCGCGCTGTCGCTGCTCCAGGCGCGTACGCCCCTCGATCCCCACTTCGCCTAGCTCGAAGAGATCATATTCCGCTTGCTGCCATAAGCGATGCTCGATCTGGTCGTCGCCGTCGCGCACCGTCTGGCCGTAGCGGTAGCCGGCGCTGATCTCCAGCTGGTCGTTCACCTGGAAGCCGATGCCGGGCCGCAGCACGAACTGGCTCGCGACCGCGTCCGGCTCGAAGCGCACTTCGGCGTTCAGGGACAGTATGAACGGCAACCGCTCGGTGGCTGATTTTTCGATCTCATAGGTCGTCCAGATCTCGTTCTCGGCCAAGGCGCCGGGTGCCGCGATGGTCGCCGCAACGGCAATAGCAAGAAAAGTGCGTTTCATGCGGGCGCCATAGAGCAGGGAAGCTGACATAAATCTGACAACAAACGTCCGCTCGGTACGGCGTAGTGCCCGCAACGTCAACGCTTTTAGCTACAGAAAATTGGAGTTGGCCCCGGCCCCGCCGGCTAGAGACCGAAGAACATTGTCACGATCGCAATGCATGCAATGTTCAGCCACAAGCCGGTCTTCACCATCCGGGCAATCGATACCTGCCGGGTTCCGAACACCACCGCGTTGGGTCCGGTCGCTATGGGCAGCATGAACGCGCAGGACGCCGCCATCGCGCAGGGCAGCACCAGGCTCTTCACGTCGATTCCCGTGGCGGCCGCCAGTGCACCGAGCACCGGCAGGAAGGTCGTCATCGCCGCCACGTTCGACATCACCTCGGTTAGGAAGATGATCACCATCACGACAATCAGGATCAGCAGGATCGGCGGCAGCGTGGCAAAGCCTGCCAGCGATGTGCCGAGCCATCCGGCCAATCCGGAAGCCTGCACGGCAGCGGCAATCGACAATCCGCCCCCGAACAGCAGAACGACCTCCCAGGGAATGGCCTTGCCGTCATCCCAGTCGAGCAGCGCAAAGCTCTTGCCTGCTTCTTTCGATGCCGCGTCGCCGTGCGGCACGAGGAACATGAGAATGGCCCCGATGATCGCGATGCCGGTATCCGTCAGGCCCTCCAGGCCGGGTACGCGGATCAGTTGCTCCCGGAAGATCCAGGCGCCCGCGACCACCGCAAAGGTAATTGCCACGCGGGCTTCAGGTGTCGTGATGAGCCCGAGCGCGCGGCGCTGCGCGCGGATTTCCTGGCTCGCGGCTTGGGCGCCTTCCGCGTCGGATTTCAGCCCCCAGGTCACGACGAGCCAGGCCGCCGGCAGCATCAGCCCCGCAACCGGCAGGCCGATGGCCATCCATTCGCGAAAGGTGAGCGTGACGCCGGCATTTTCCGACAGCCAGCCCATCGCGATCAGGTTGGTCGGTGTTCCGACGGGTGTTGCGAGCCCGCCGATGGAGGCGGAGTAGGCCACGCCCAGCAACAGGGCGCCCGCCAGTTTCTGCCCTCCGCCCGCCGCCAGCGCCACCGACATCGCAATAGGCGCCATCATCAGACTCGTCGCCGTATTCGATATCCACATCGATAGCAGCGCCGTCGTCAGCATGAAGCCCGCCGCCAGCAGCTTCAGCCGCGCGCCGGACACGACGAGCACATTCAGCGCGATCCGCAGGTGCAGGTTCCATTTCTCGATGGCGAGGGCCACGATGAACCCGCCGAGAAGCAGCAGCACCACAGGGTCCGCATAGGGCGCGGCAATCTCCTTCAGGCTCATCATCCCGAACAGCGGCAGGATCGCCAGCGGCAGCAGCGACGTGATCGCGATCGGCACCGCTTCGCTCGCCCACCATACCGCCATCCATGCCAGCAGGCCCGCCACCAGCAGGCCTGAGCGTTCTAGGCCGTCCGGCAAGGGCAACAGCGCAACCACCACGCCCAGCACAGGCCCGAGAAACAGTCCGATACGGGGCGCCAGGCCCGACGAAGGCTTCGCGCCCGACGCATCGGACGGCGCAGCCTTGCGCGGCGGGGATGTCTCTCCCGTCTCGGTCATCTGATCTTCCTCAAACCCCAACGTCTTTGGACCGAGGCTTAGCGCGCTTTGCCGGGAGGGGGAACCGGTCCACCGGCTTGCCATTGGTACACGGGCGCCTTAACCCTCGGCATCACGTGCGGGCGTGGCGAAATTGGTATACGCAAGGGACTTAAAATCCCTCGGCCGCAAGGCCTTGCCGGTTCAAGCCCGGCCGCCCGCACGTCCTCTCAAGCCGGTCCGCGCAGCGGATCAATCAGCCGGACGGCGGCGCCAGCCTTATCTTGATTTCGCCTGTCAGTGTCCTGTGCACCGGGCATCTCTCCGAAATCTCAATCATCCGGTTGCGCTGTGCCTCGTCGAGATCGCCTTCGATTGTAATCGAGACCGTGAACGTGTCGATCTTGCCGTCCTGCGTGTCACAGTCGGCGCAATCGGCCGCGTGGATCTTGTCATGCTTTACGGCAACGGCAATTCGGGTGACCGACCATTGCTTCTGGTTTGCGTACATCCGCAGGGTCATGGATTTGCAGGCGGCGAGGCTCGCGGCCAGAAAGTCGTAAGGGGAAGGTCCTGCATCTTTGCCGCCGAATCTGACGGGCTCGTCAGCGATCAGAAGGTGCCTGCCCGAGTGGATGAGGTTTCCGAATGTTCCGCCGCCCGTTTCTTCGGAGACCACAAGGCCTTCCGGATGGAGTTCGGGCTCCGTGTGCGGAACATAGCGCAAGGCCCATGCTGCGATGACCTGCGCCGCATAGGCCGAGTCTGCCGGGCGCGTGAGGAAATGGTCTGCATCGTCCAGCGAAACGAAACTTTTGGGATGCTTGGCTGCGCCGAAGATGGCTGAGGCATTCTCGATGCCGACCACGCCGTCGCCAGGTGCATGCAGCACCAGCAAAGCCTTGCGAAGGTTCGTTACGCGCCTCATCTGTGGCTGGTTGCGGATATCTTCGAGCAGTTCACGCCGGATCGTGAAAGCGCGGCCGCCCAACTTCACGTCCGCAGCGCCGTGGGACTCGATGATCTCTACCGCGTCCGCGAAATTGTGCTCTACGTGCGCCACATCCGCCGGTGCTCCGATGGTGACGACGGCGACAGCGTCAGCAATCCGCTCGGCGGCGGCGAGGACAGCCGCGCCGCCGAGGCTGTGCCCGATTAGAATCGATGGTGCGCCGTAGGCCGAGCGCAGGAAGTCCGCAGCGGCGACGAGATCGTCGACATTGGAGGAAAACGTGGACTCGGCGAAAGCCCCGCCTGAGTGGCCGATGCCGGCAAAGTCAAACCGCAGGACCGAAAATCCCGCGCTCGCCAGCGCGCGCGACACACGCGTCGCCGCCGCGGACTCCTTGCCGCACGTGAAGCAGTGCGCAAACAGGGCCCAGGCGTGCGGTACACCGAACGGGCGTTCCAGGCGGCCTGAAAGGGCGTGCCCGGTTGCACTGGTGAAAGTAACCGTCTCAGTTTTCATATAGGTCCATCCATCCTGTCGCTCACCCTTCGGGTAGCGGCGTGAATTCCTGATCATCGCCGTCGGGCAGTTTCATGCGCCCCTGTTTCCAGTCTTCTTTTGCCTGTTCAAGGCGTTCCTTCGAGGACGACACGAAATTCCAGAAGATGAAGCGCTCCCCAATCGGCGCGCCGCCGAGCACCATCACGGTTGACGGTGCCTGCGCCGTCACGCGCACATCGCCCTTGCCCAGCACTGCCATCTGCCCGGGCTGAAGCGTCACGTCGGCCACCTCGATGGCGCCTTCGGTCAGATAAACTGCCCGCTCCGCATGCTCGCCGGGTACATGGCGGCTCGCGCCCGCGTCCATGTCCCAATGCATGTAGAACAGCGGTGAGTTCACATTCACGCTGGTGTCCATGCCTTCTGCCGCGCCTGCGATCATCCGCCCACGGATACCTTTCTCCGTCCACACCGGAAGGCTTTCTGCCGGATGGTGCCAGAAGCCGGGATCAACTTCCTCCGCCTCCTTCGGCAGAGCTATCCAGGCCTGGATGCCGTGCATGTGTGCGCCGTGCATCCGCGCATGTTCGAGGCGCTCCGAATGCGTGATGCCCTTGCCGGCCGTCATCCAGTTCACCGCGCCCGGCTTGATTTCCTGCTGGAAGCCCAGACTGTCGCGGTGCGTCATCGCGCCGGAATAGAGATAGGTCACGGTCGATAGTCCGATATGCGGATGCGGGCGCACGTCCAGCTCACAAGGAATTCCGGGTGCAAAATCCACCGGCCCCATCTGGTCGAAAAAGATGAACGGGCCCACCATCCGCCGCTTCGCAAAGGGCAGAACGCGGCCCACTTCAAAGGCGCCGCCGAGATCGCGTGTGCGCTTGTCGATGATGAGGTCGATCATGTGAAGGTCTCCTTTCGCTGGAGGGCACACTATCGTCCATGAACCTCGTGGCGAGGCTTTTTATATAGCCCTGTGCCTGATAACACCTATGCAAAGCCTGTTTTCAAATGACCCGGAGCCTTCAGATCATGCCGACTTCCGCCCGCTTTCTTCGCGCTGCCGCCAGCGTTGTTCTTGCTGCGGCGGTTGCCATGCCCGCGCTTGCCGAAACGGTTTATGTGCAGGCGGGCAAGGTGCTCGCCGTTCCGGGCGAGGCGCCGCTCGGGCCGACCACGCTGGTCATCACGGATGGGAAGATCGTCTCGCTCGCCTCCGGCTTTCAGGCGCCGAAGGACAAGTCCGTCCCCGTGATCGACCTCAAGGACAGCTACGTTCTTCCCGGCCTGATTGATTCTCACGTCCACCTCACTTCCGATTCCGGCGGCATCGCTTCACAGCTTGAAGACGTGACCCTGTCGCCGGCCGCCCAGGCCTTCAATGCCTGGGAAAACGGGATGAAGACGCTGAACGCTGGCTTCACGACTGTGCGCAATCTCGGCGACGGCGATGGAGCCGTGCTGGCGCTGCGCGACGCGATCAATGATGGCCAGGTCACCGGTCCGCGCATTCTTGATGCGGGCAATTCCATTTCCGGCACCTCGGGGCACATGGATGGCTCGCTCGGCTACCGCGACGAGTTGCGGGAGTATTTCAACGCCGCCGGCAACACCTGCAACGGCGCCGAAGATTGCCGCCGCGCGGTCCGCCTGCAGATCGCCCGCGGGGCCGATGTCATCAAGTTCGCCTCCACGGGCGGGGTCAACAGCCGTATCGGCGCCGGCCTCGGGGCGCAGATGTTTTCGGATGAAGCGCGCGCCATCGTCGAGACTGCAAAACTGTTCGGAAAGAAAGTTTCCGCCCATGCTCACGGCGCGGACGGCATCCGCCTCGCGCTCGAGGCGGGCGTCGACTCGATCGAGCACGGCACCATCCTGGACCCCGAGACCATCGACGCCTTCGTCGCTTCGGGTGCCTATTACGTGCCAACCCTTTCGACCGTGAACGGATATATAGAGCGGCTTCAGGCGAATCCGGACTCCTATGAGCGGGACGTCCGTGCCAAGATCGAATGGCGCATCGGTATCACCGGCAAGAGCCTTGAGATTCTTTATGCCGAAGGCGTAAAGATCGCTTTCGGAACGGACGCCGGCGTCTCCAAGCATGGCCGCAATGCGGATGAGTTCGAGTTGATGGTAAAATTCGGAATGCCGCCCGCTGAAGCCATCAAGGCGGCCACGATCAATGCTGCTGACCTTCTCGGTCTCTCCACCGAAATCGGCACTCTCGAGCCTGGCAAAAGCGCCGACCTGATCGCCGTGAAGGGCGATCCGCTGAAAGATGTGAAGGTCCTGAAGTCTGTCGGTTTCGTCATGGTTCGCGGCAACATCGCCAAGCCATAAAGCGGAATCCACAAACCGGCCGGGCACGGAGGTGTTGCCTCTGCGCAACACCTCGTTATCGTTAACCCTTTCCTGCCGGAATTTCATGCGGGCCACTGGCTTTGCGTGCGACAAGACTTTTGACGAAGTTGGGGAACAAATTGGCGCTGAACGCTTTGTATAGGCAACGTTCATGCAAGCCCGAAGGATATGCCGATGATGATCCGCACACTGCTCGCCAGCGCCGCGCTTGCTGCCTTGGCCATGCCGGCCTTTGCCGGGGCTGAAGCTGAAGCGCTGATTGCCTCAACCGCCACCCAGATTTCCGACCCGGCCAAGGGACAGCAAGCTTTTTCGCAGTCCATCGATGTGCCCATGGTCGCGCGGTTCACGCTTGGCAAGTATGCCAACCGGATCAGCGACGACGAGCGTCATCGTTTCACGACTGCGTTTGATAACTTCCTCGCCAGCTCGTTCCAGAAGCACAATGACGACTTCGCCAATTCCAAGGTTGAAGTTATCGGGTCCGTTGATCGCAGCGCGACAGACTCGATCGTCGAGACCCTTGTGACGCCTGCGGACGGCGACGAGATGACGGTTCGCTGGCGCGTGGTTGAGCGCAGTGGCGAATGGAAAGTGGTTGATGTGGAAGTGCTGGGCCTCTGGCTCGCGATCGAACAGCGCGCGCAGATCGCCGCCATCATGGACAAGCCCCGCGCGACCATTGACGATGCGATCGATGCGCTGAATTCCTGATCCGTCCGCGGCAGATCAGTACCTTAGGTGAAGGCGACGTTCAGCCAATCCGGCCGGACATAGGTTTCACCCAGATCGCGTGCCACCAGCTTGTGGGCGATGGCGCCCTGGTCCACGGTCAGGCCGTTTGCCAGATGTCGGTTGGCATTGATCGCGGCCCGCGCGCCCTTGGTGGCAATCTGCATCACGAAGGGCAGGGTAGTGTTGTTGAGCGCGTAAGTGGAAGTGCGGGGCACGGCGCCCGGCATGTTGGCAACGCAGTAGTGAAGTATTCCGTCCACGTCATAAATCGGGTCTTCGTGCGTCGTCGCATGGCTGGTCTCGAAACACCCGCCCTGGTCGATAGCGATGTCCACGAGCACGGCGCCGGGCTTCATGGTTTTCAGTTGCTCCCGGCTGATGAGTTTCGGTGCCGAAGCACCGGGGATCAACACGGCGCCGATCACGAGATCGGCTTCCTTGATCGCCTCTGCCAGCGAATGCGCGGTCGAATACATCGTCTTGACGCTGCCGCGGAACTGCTCGTCAAGCTGGCCGAGACGAACGTTGTTCCGATCAAATATCGTCACGTCCGCGCGCATGCCCACGGCAATTTCGGCCGCGTGGGTTCCCGAGACGCCCCCACCAATGATCACCACTTTAGAAGGCGCGACGCCCGGCACGCCGCCAAGCAGAATGCCCCGGCCGCGCTTGGTGCGCATCAGCGCCCAGGCGGCAACCTGCATCGACATCCGGCCGGCCACCTGGCTCATCGGGCGAAGCAGTGGAAGCCCGCCTTCCGAATCGGTCACGGTTTCATAGGCAATCGCAAGGCATCCGGACTTCATCAGGCCCTTCGCCTGAACAGGGTCCGGGGCGAGGTGGAGGTAGGTGAAAAGGGTATGACCTGGTGTCAGCCGGGCAGTTTCTTCGGGCTGGGGTTCCTTCACCTTGACGATCAGTTCGCTGCCGCCAAAGACCGCCTCGGCATCCGGGGCGATCTGCGCGCCCACGGCCGTGTAGGCGTCGTTGGCAAACCCGGAATTGATACCGGCGCCGGACTGGACGAGAACCGAGTGCCCGGCGCGGACGAGTTCGCCCACGCTTTCCGGCGTCAGGCCGACACGGGATTCCTGTTTCTTGATTTCTGTTGGAACGCCGATGCGCATAGAGCCTCTCCCCGGGGAAAGTCCATGCCTATAGCGCCCCTTTCCGGCAACTTCCAGCCCTCTGCTATGGCGTTGCAAGGCCGGGGGCCTCGCCCGACTAGCCGCTGATCGACAGCGTCAGGACAATACGTTCGTCAGCCGGAGCAAAGTTCTCGATGTCGGTGTCCCAGTAGCGCAGGTCGATCGCCGCGGGGCCCAGCGATACTGTCGAACCCAGCGACCAGTCTGCATAGTCGCCGTCCGTATCGCTGGTGTAAGATCCAAGTCCCGCATCCACACTGAAGGACGAACTCAGTGCGTAGCCAGCTTTGACACCGGCATAAACGTAGTCCTCACCCGGACTGAAGGCGCCGCCGGCTCCCACCCAAAACCCGCTGTCGAATCCGTAGCTCAGATTGCCGGTGAGTTCCAAACCACTCAGATCCTCCGCGCTGGCGCCGGGATAGTCAAAGTAGGTCGCTCTCAGATCCCAGCTGACGCCGTTGTCCAGCTCGCTCGCCCAGCCGGTATAGTAGCTGACTTCCAAGTCTGCGGCGGATGCGTCACCAAAATCTATCGTTGAGCCCCAGACACCCGCATACAGGGCGCCGTTCGCGTAGTCGAACCCGCCCTGGATCGCCGGGTTCCCGTTCGACAGGGAAATGCCGCGCCATGTATAATCAGTGGTCAGCGAAGCGTTGGCGGTCCAACTGCCTTGGGCGGTTGCGGACTCGCCGGAGAACGGAGATGCAGCAGCTATCAAGCCGCCCCATACCTTTGCCAGCAAGTCCGGTTTCATGCCTGTCACCCTCTGGCGTGAAGATCGGGGGGAACGGGAATGAAGTCCAGCCTGTTCAGGAATTTCAGGGTCCGTAACGTCTGGCCGGAGTCTCGCCCCAACGAAAAGTCCCTCTCCCGGCAGACCGGAAGAGGGACATCAGGCCGGGCTCAAGCCCTGCCGTCACGAGGCTAGGCAGTGCCTAGAAGACCTTCGAGATCATGACGACGAAGTTCTCGTCAGCAATGTCACCGGCGACAGCATCATCGATGTCGGTGTCGGTGTACTTCACAGTGAGATCGAACACGTCGAAGGCGTACGCGCCGCCGAGCGACCAGTTGGTGTAGTCGCCGCCGGCATCGAAGCTGTAATTGCCGACGCTGGCGAGGCCCTTGAGCTTCTCCGTGAAGGCGTAGGCGCCCGTGCCCTCGACATAGGTATTCTTGTTGTCGGGATCGTAATAGGCCGTCGCGCCAAGCGATACGGCGTCGACGGTATAACCAAGGCCGGCTTTCACTTCGACGAAGTCGAGATCTTCTTCACCCGGATAGAAGTAGCCGATCACACCGACATCCCAGCTCAGGGCGTCCGTGAAGGCACCGCGGAAGCCGCCATAGAGGTCGACTTCGATGTCAGCGTCAGATCCGAAATCCACGTTTGACGCCCAGGCGCCGACGTAGAAACCGCCATTGGTATAGTCGACGCCACCTTGAACGGTCGCGTTGTTGTCGGTCTGCGAGACGCCGCGCCAGACATAGTCATTCGCTACGGCGACGTTGACGGACACATCGCCTTGAGCGTGAGCGCCGCCTGCTGCTGCAATAAAGGCGGCGGCGAGAAGGCTGGCCCGGGAGAGTTTATTTTTCATTGGAGGAAACCTCGCTTCTTTCATTACGCTCCTGATCAAGCGTCGGAACTGTACCTGCCGGTCGGGGTTTAAAAATTCGATGCCAAACCTTAGGTAAACCTGGCGCACGAGCGCAGTTCGCCGGGCTTTTAGGCAGCTATGCCGGTGCTTGCCTCAGCTTTGGGCGATGCAGCGAATCCACACTTGTGTGGCAGATTCGCAACAGAATCCGGCCCTAACGCGCGACCAGAGGGGCATAGCCAAGGTGCATGCCCGCATCGACCAGCAGGGTCTCGCCCGTCACGTGCCGCGAAGCATCGGTCAGGAAGAACACGGCCGAGTCGGCTATGTCGTCCGGGCCGCTGGCCACGTGCAGCGGAACCGAGGCAGCAACGCCGGCTTCCATCTTCGTGTACTGCTCGGCGCTCATCTCATCCTTGAACCAGCGGGTGCCGATGAAACCCGGACAGACAGCGTTGACGCGAATCGCGGGCGCGAGGGCGCGCGCCAGGCTGAGGGTCATGGTGTTGAGTGCCCCCTTGGTGGCCGCGTAGGCGACGGACGACCCGATGCCTGTGACGCCGGCAATAGATGAGACGTTGAGGACCGCCGAGGCGCGCCCCGTCTGCCGATGGGCTTCGACGAGGAGGTGTTTGACCTTTTGCAACATCAGGAAGGGTCCCGCCACGTTCACCGCGTAGGTGTGCAGGAAGTCTTCGCGTGTCAGCGCATCCAGATCCGAATGATCCCGCGCATGTTTCGTGATGCCGGCATTGTTGACGAGGATGTCGAGGCGGCCCGCCTGGGCTGCCGCTTCGGCGAGCTTCGCGCAGCCCTCGTCGGTCGAGACATCCGCCTGCACCAGCCGCGCCTGCGCGCCGGCCTTCTGGCAATCAGCAACGGTCGCTTCACCGTCGGCAACCGACTTGGTGCAATTGATGATGACGCTGGCGCCGCGTTCGGCGAGGCGGAGCGCGATCGAACGGCCGAGGCCGGTGGCCGATCCGGTGACGAGGGCGCTGCGGCCTTCGAGGTCCTTGGGCTGGTTCATGTTTCTCCTCCCGGGTTATCTGTGTGTGAGCCTTTCCCTCGTATCCCGGCGCATCCTGCCGTGTCCACTGCAGCGCTCGCGATGCGCGAGTGAACCCCCCGCTTGTAAGCAACCGGCAACCCCGCGAGAAACTGTCAACGCACCTTTACGGAGTCGCCCCCTTTGGCCGGATTGTTTCGCATCGTATATGTGAGTACAGCCCAACCGGGTCTGACCGATGGCGACATCGAAGCGCTGATCAACGTGGCGCAATCCAATAACGACGAGCGCTACATCACCGGATACCTCGTCCACAACGGCTCGAATTTCATGCAGCTGATCGAAGGCCCGTTCAACGAGGTTGACGAAGTCTACGGCCGTATCCTCCGGGACCGGCGCCATACAGGCGTTGTCCGGATCACAGCAGAATGGGCCGAGCGCCGCGTGTTTCCGAACTGGTCGATGAATTATTTCCGCGTCGACCGGCATGGCTCGGTCGGCTCGATGATCTCGCGCGGCGCCGATTCCGTGGACAGCCTGATGGAATCCGGCGTTCCGCGTGACTTGTTGCACCTGTTCTCGAAATTCATTCAGCAGACGGAGTATCCGGAGCCTCGCTCGGACCGCGCCGCGCCGTCGGGAATAGCCCGGCAGAACCAGCAGCAGGACCCGCGAGAATAATCGCGTTGCTCACGGTCGAGTTGTCATGGGGCCGTGCGTATGCTCCGGGGCGATTTTCCGGTCCAGCGTTTGAAGGCGCGTGAAAAAGCCGGGGCATCCGAAAAGCCGACAAGATAGGCGGTTTCGTTGACGGACGTCTTCCGGGCGCCGAGATAGTCGAGCGCCATGCGGCGGCGCAGGTCATCCAGCACGCGTTTGAAGCTGGTGCCTTCGGTCTTCAGCCTGCGGAACAAGGTCTGACGGCTGATACCGAGTGCGGCTGCGACGGCGTCCCCCGTGATATCGCCGGTATGCAGGCGGGTGAGGAGCTGCGCTTCGACCTGGCCGCGCAATGTGCGAGCCGCCTCGAGATCGCGCAGCAGGGCGTCCGCACGCTCCGTCAGTATACCAAACACATAGGCTGGCTGCTGGGCGACCCGCCAGCCGGTCATGTCCGGGGCTAGGCGCATCGCGTTCCAGTCCGCCGAGAATGTCACCGGGCACCGGAAGATGCGCGCATACTCGGCGTGATAGGACGGGGCGGGATGGGTGACGTGGACTTCCAGCACATGCGCCTCCGTCAGGAAGCGGCGGGGGCCGCAGACGAGGCGCGCGAAGGCGGCTTCGGTCAATTCTGGAAAATCGTTGGGGCTGGGCCGCATGTCTGTCATCCACAACTGGCCGGCGCGCTCGGCAAGCTGGAAGCGAGGCTGGCCGGGCGCGGTTTGCAGTTCGACGGCAAGGGCGCCGAACCGCTGCATCTGGGCGAAAGCGTCTCCCATTGTGGAGGAGGCATTCATGATCAGTCCCACGATGGAGACTTCCGACATATCGATGGCTTCGCCGTAGAGCAGAGCGAGGGCGGGTTCGCCTGTGCCCGCTTGGGCGGCGTGCATCAGCGCCTGGTACTGGGCGAGAGGAATGCGGGTATCGGCGTCCTCAAGTCTGGCAGGATCGATGGCGGCCTCGCGGAGGAGTGCGGCGGGATCGGCGCCCTTCACTGCGGCGAACGCGGCGAGCCCGCGCACGATGCTGGCGGAAACCGTGGCTTTGGTCATCTCAGCGGGCGCCCTGTTACAAATAGCCATGTTTGCGCAACGGCGCATCATGGCGTCCTTATCGAAAAACGGCAACAACCCGGCTTAGACAACCCCTTTGCCCGGAGCAATCGCCGATGACGGCCAGCACAAGCCCTGACTTTCGACGCCTCGCTGGCGGCTGGGCCGTCCTGCTCGGTGCCTGGATACTGTTTGCCGGAGCGGCGCAGGCCGCGAACCTTGAGGCGGGGCCGGACGACCCGTGGTGGGCGCATTTCGGGGCGGCGGCGCTGCTGTGGCTGCATATCGGCGGCGGGACGCTCGGCATGCTCTCGGGCGCAGCCGCGCTGGCCTTCAGGAAAGGTGCGCGGCTGCACCGGATAGCGGGAAAGGTGTTTTTCGCGTCGATGTTCGTCACCTACCTGATCGGGGCCGGCGTCGCGCCCTTCCTTGAGGAGGGGCAGCGGCCGAATTTCGTGGCCGGGATCATGGCGCTCTACCTGCTGGTGACCGGTTGGAGGACGGCACGGCAGCGAGAGACAAAGGGCGGAATCGCCGAAGGGGTGGGGCTGGTTATCGCCCTCGCAGTTGCCGGGACGGGGGCGGTATTCATGCAGATGGGGGCGGCCAGCTCGGCGGGCACCATCGACGGCTCGCCGCCGCAGGCCTTTATCTTGTTTACCGTCGCCGGCCTATTGGCGGCGGGGGGCGAACTGAATGTGCTGTTGCGGCGCGGGATTACCGGAACGGCGCGGATCGCGCGGCATCTCTGGCGCATGTGCTTCTCACTTTTTATCGCTTCGGGATCCTTCTTTCTCGGCCAGATGCAGGTCTTGCCGGAGTCTCTCCGAAACTCTGCCTTTCCCTACGCGGCAGCCTTCGCGCCGCTGCTCGTGATGCTGTTCTGGCTGGTATGGGTGCGCACCGGCTGGCGCCGGCGGCAGAAAGTGGCCGCGTGAGTCCGGTTCGCCTTCCGGGCGAACGAGACCTCTTGCCGTACCGGTAAGCATGGACAAGGCGTGGCACGCGGCTTAACTGCGACACGGTTTTTCACGGCTTCCAGGGCTCGGT
>JBBSAZ010000038.1:0-13967 GCA_038251755.1 Caulobacterales bacterium | reverse complement strand
TCCAGCCGTTGCGGTTCAGAGCCCAGGACTGATCGTCCGAGCCGGCCACGACCGGGCGCTCTTTGCCATACGACACGGTGTCGACGCGCGAAGCGGCCACGCCGAGGCTGACGAGGTATTCCTTCACGGCGTTGGCGCGGCGCTCGCCGAGGGCGAGGTTGTATTCACGCGTGCCGCGCTCGTCGGCATTGCCGGCAATCAGAACACGGATGTTCGGGTAGGACGCCAGCCAGGCGGCCTGACGCTTCAGGATGTCCTGATCTTCCGAGTCGAGACGGTACTGGTCGAGGTCGAAATAGACGCGCTCGCCGACGTTGACGCGGAAGTCTTCCAGCGAACCCGGGGCGATCGAAGAGGTGACAACCGGGGTTGTATCGACGGTTTTGACTTCTTCCTTGACCACGGGGGTCTCGGCGACCGGCGTGGTATCTTCCACAGGCTTCGGTTTCGAGGCGCAGGCGCCCGTGGCCAGAAGCGCTGCGGCAGCAGTGACTTTGAGGAATGTATGCATGGTGTCGGGGCTCCTAAGGAATGGACGATGCGCTGTCTTGCTAGGGGCGAATGATTGCCGCCCCCTGAACAAATCAACTGTTACTCCATAATCTGGCCGAAATGGGACGACAACCGCGTGCCACACCCTTTTCGACCGAATCACGGTTTAGGCGCCGGATTAGCAGGCCGCGCGGGCGCGGCCTGCTTAAATCGAAGCAATGTTCAGCTACTGCAACAGGGGTGACCATGCCGGATCCGACGCATCGGTCTGCGTGACCAGGCGCCGTTCGTTGCGGCCGGAGAGATCGACCGAGAAGAGCTGCGGGCTGGCGCCGGGGCGGGCTTCGCGGAAATAGACGATGACACGGCCATTCGGCGACCAGTCCGGGCCTTCGTCGAGATAGGCCTCGGTCAGCAGGCGCTCGCCTTTGCCATCGGTGCCGATGACGCCGACATAGAACTTGCCACCTTCCTGCTTGGTGAAGGCAATCAGATCGCCGCGCGGGGACCAGACGGGCGTCGAATAGCGGCCCTTGCCGAAGGTGATGCGGCAGGCCACATCGCTGCCGCCGCCCGGGCAGGTGCGTTTCGATTTGTCGGCGTTCATGATGTAGAGCTGCGGCGTGCCGCCCCGGTCCGAGTTGAAGACGACCGATTTGCCGTCTGGCGACATCGAGGGCGAGGTGTCGATGGAGGGATGATCCGTCAGGCGGTCCGACTCGCGGGTGCGCAGGTTCATGATGTAGATGTCGGTATTGCCGCGCTGGGCCTGGCTGAGCAGGACCGACTGGCCATCCCGTGTAAAGCGGGGCGAGAAGGTCATGCCGGGGAAGTTGCCGAGCAGTTCCTGGCGGCCGGTCTCGATATTGAAGAGATAGACGCGCGGCTTGCCGCCTTCATACGACATGTAGGTGATTTCCTGCGCCGACGGGGAGAAGCGCGGGGTGAGCACCGTGGAGCGGCCGGAGGTGAGATATTGCTGGTTGGCGCCGTCGGCGTCCATGATGGCGAGGCGTTTGACGCGCTCGGTCTTCGGGCCGGTTTCAGCGATGTAGACGATGCGGGTGTCGAAATACGGGTCTTCGCCGGTCAGGCGCGTGTAGATCGAGTCGGCGATCTTGTGGGCGATGCGGCGCCAGTTCTCTGGCGTCGTGGTGAGGCGGCGGCCGGGCTCGCCATTGATGCGCATCAGTTCGCCGCCATAGATGTCCCAGAGGCGGAAGGAGACGGCGACCTTGCCGTCCGGCAATTCCTCGAAGGTGCCGACGACGAGGCCTTCGGTGCGGATGATCTTCCAGTCGGCGAAGCGCGGCTCGGCATTGATCGACAGGTCACGCTGGATGAAGGAGGCCGGGTTCTGCAGGTCGAACAGGCCGGTGGACGCGAGGTCGGCGCGGACGACTTCGGCAATCTGTTTGGCCAGATCGGCATTGGCGCCGGTGACCTGGAAGTCCGGAATGGCGATGGGTGTCGGCTGGAAGTTGCCTTCGTCGACGCGCACGCGCAGCTGCGCCGAGGCGGGGGCGACCAGCCCGAGGGCGATCACGGCAGCGGCGAGAAGCCGCCGCAGGTAGAGCATGGCCCGATGTGTCATTCCTTCAGACTCCTTCTGATTGCTACGCGCGCTCAACCCCTGGAGGGGCCGATCGTCACGACGATGTCTTTCCATTGTTCATACGACTCTTCCGGCAGCTTGTACGGCTCGCACTTGCGTACGGCCCGCAGCGCCAGGTCAACCGCGAGACCAGAGCGGCCAACGGGACGCGCGCGCGGGCTGACGAGTTCGGCGTTGCCGTCCAGCGTGCCGTCGAGCTTCAGCGTCATGCCGATCTCGACATCGATCTGGTCTTCTTCCGGCAGGTCCTCGATACCGCGCCAGCAATATCCGATCTGGCGGCGGAGGGAGGCCTGCAGCGAGGCGGTGTTGCCGGTTCGGTCCCCTGCCCCTTCGCGGTCGCGGTCGGCATTGCCGATAGCGGGACGGTCGGTGGCTTCCTGCGGCGTGTTGCGCGGCCGGGTCTGGCGTTTGTCCTGCAGCGCCTTGTCGAAATCATCAAGGAAGGCGAGGTCGTCCTTCTTCGGTTCTTTCGGCGGCTCTTTCTTGATCAGGGGCTCGGGCTTTTTCGGTTCCGGTTTCTTGGGCTCCGGCTTTTTCGGCTCGGGTTCCTTGGCGGCGCGCGGATCGGGGACGGCCTCTTCGGGCTCCGGCTCGGCGGCTTCCGGTTCAGGCTCGGGAGGGGCTTCCTCGACTTCCGGCTCGGGCTCTGGCGGCAGCGCCTCTTCCTGCGGCTCGGGCGCCTTGCGCAGTTCACTGACATTCGAGACGAGGCCGACATCCTCGAAGTCGATCGGCAGGTCGGCGACGCTGGCGCACTGCGGCAGGGCCACGACGATCTCGATGGCCCGGATGCCCGGATTTTCGCGGCGGAGTTTCTCGATCGCCTGGTCGCACTCGGAATCTGCCTGCGGCCACGAGATCATCGCCATGGCCAGGACACTGGCATGGACAAGAGCCGAGACGGTGAAACCGCGAAGCATGGTGCGGGCAGGCTCCTTCCGGTCCTAGCGTTTCTGTTCGGTGATGAAGGACATGCGCGTGTAGCCGGCGCGTCGCACTTCGGCGGTGACTTCCATGACGCGGCCATACGGCACGTCCTGGTCGGCATAGAGATAGACCTGCTTGTCATAACCCTCGCCGACGATGGCGGTGAGCTGGGTTGCGAGATCGGCCGTCTGGATTTCCGTCTGCTGGACAAGCACGGTGCCATCGGCGCGCACCCAGAGGGTCAGGGGCGCGTCATTGGCCTCGGATTTCAGCGGCGCGGAGGTGGTGCGGGGCAGGTTGACCTCCTCGCCGCGGATCAGCAGCGGGGCGGTGACCATGAACACGATGAGCAGAACCAGCATCACGTCCACGAAGGGGGTGACGTTGATTTCGGCATTGAGGGCGCGCCGGCCGCGCCGCCCGCCTTTTCCGCCGGAACCGAGGATGAGTCCCATGGCGCTCTAGTCCCGCGTCGCGTCGGAGGCCCGGCGCGAGAGGCGCACGAGTACATCCTGGGAGAAGCTGTCGAGCTGGTCGCCGAGCTTGGTCAGGTCAGCGGTGAACTTGTTGTAGAAAATGACCGCCGGAATGGCGGCGATCAGGCCGAGGCCGGTGGCGAAGAGGGCTTCGGCGATCGGGCCGGCGACGGTGCCGAGGCTGGTATCCTGCGCTTCGGCAATGTTGAGGAAGGCGTTCATGATGCCCCAGACGGTGCCGAACAGGCCGATGAAGGGCGAGGCCGAGCCGATGGTGGCGAGCACCGACAGGCCGTTGCCGGCGCGGCCAAGCTCGCGGTCCACGGCGGCGCGCATCGAGCGTTCGGCGCGCATCACGATCGCGGAGGCTTCGGCAGGCGTGGCGAGCGACTTGCCGGCATCCTGCCATTCGCGGGCGGCGGAGACGAACACACGGGAGGCGGGATCCTTGCCGCCCTGCCCGGGGCGAAGGTCAAACTCGCCGGCGCGGCCGTTCCAGAACGCTTCCTCGAAGGCGAGGGCCGACTTCTTGAGACCGCCGAGCGAGAAGATCTTCTCGCCGATGACGATCCAGGACCAGACCGAGGCCAGCAACAGCACGATCAGCACCAGCTTGACGACGATATCGGCCTCGCCGAGCAACGCGATCAGCGAGAACTCGCTGCTCGAGGCAAGCTGGCCGATGGATTCGTTTTCCATGAACGATGTGTCTCCCAAACTTCATCCGGGCGCGTCGCGCCCATGTGTGCGGCGTTACAAGGATTCGGTCCGGCGCGATGCGCGCGGACCCCATGTTTCCCGACTTTCTTTCAAGCGCGAATCCGGCAGAAACACGGCGCGGGCCGGGTTTTGCGCAGTGACATAAGCGTTATCGCCCAAGGGTTAAGGGTTCGTGGGCAATTGTTAACCGTCCGGCTGCCGGATCAGGCCTGCCAGCGGTAGCTGTCGAGGTGTTCGGCGATTTCCCTGATGGGGCGGCGCAGGCGCCCGTCGGCGTGGATCATCACGGCTGTGATCTCGGCTTCAGCGATCAGTTCGCCGTCCCGGAGGCAGGCCTGCGCGAAGCGGATGCGGGGGCCCTCCATGCCGAGATAGCGCGTGCGGATGTGCAGGAGGTCGTCGACCTTCGCCGGTTTGCGATAGGTGACGTTGACATTGGTCAGCGTGAAGGCGGCGGGGTCTTCGCGGGCGAGCAATGACTGGTGCGAGACGCCGGCGTCGCGCAGATGGTCCGAGCGGCCGCGCTCGAAGAAGCGCAGGTAGTTGGCGTGGTAGACCATGCCGGTGAAGTCGGTGTCTTCGTAATAGACGCGCACGGGCAGCCAGTGCTGGCGGTCGGCGTCGAAGTTGTGGGCGTCGAGGGGCGGCAGGCTCATGGGGCGCTGTTATCAGACTTGCGGGCCAGCATGAAGGCGTGGCCGAGCGTGTCCACGAGGGCGAGGGAGTCGGCGAGATCGGCATATGTCTGGCGGATCGTGTCGTCATTCCAGGCGCCGGTGATCAGGTCGACGAGGTGGAAGCGGTTGGCCTCGCTGGCAAAGTCGAAGACGAGATGGCCGGCGCGGGCGACGGCGCGGAAGCGGCCGCCATGCGCGAGGGCGATGACGCGCTCGATGACGGCGGGGTTGAAGACGGCGCGGGCCTCGACCTGGTCCGAGGATTTCAGGCGATAGAGCGCGTCGAAGGCTTTGGGTCCAAGGTCCACATCCTGCATAGGCGTGCCGTTGGGATCCTGCGGCCAGCCGGTCTTGCGGGCGCGCAGATGGGTGACGCCGTGGAGGCGGATCGGCGCGGCGAGGACAATGACGAGGTGATAGATGTCGGGCGCTTCGCTGACACTCTCGACCCATTCGAACATCGAAAAGGCGAGACCGGCGCGCTGGCCTTCGAAGCCGTCTTCGATCCGGCGCATGCTGGCGGCCTGCGCGTTGTATTGCGCCTTCTGTTCCGGCGTGCCGACGACATAAGTGTTGGACTCGATCAGCAGACCAGAATCGCGGACGATAGCGACGGCCTCGTCCATGCCGCCCACGGCGTTGAGCTTGACGGTGGCCTCGCGCAGGATGGCGGGCGCCCAACTCTGTTTCGACAGCCATTCCAGCCCTTTCGGCGCGCCGCCGGGCGCGGGCACATAGGCAATGCCGAGAGGCGCGGCGAGGCGTGTCATTGCTTCGGCCTTCACGCCCAGACGGGCCTGCGCCTCGACAAACATCTGCGCCAGGCGGCCACGCATCAGGAAGAGCGCCAGCGCCATGTAGCCGATGAACAGGACGGGGAAGAGGATGAACTTGAGCGCCTCCCAGCCGCCGCCGTCCGGCAAGAGCAGTTCGATCACCATGAATGAGGCCGCAAAGGAGAAGAAGGCGACCGTCATGTAGCGCGAGGCGATCTTCTGCTGGCGCTGCGCGTCGATGGGGTCGAGCCTGACCCGCTCGAGGAGGGGGCGGATGTCGCGGGTGGCCACGGCTCCTGCGCCGGCAAAGCCCTCCTGGCGTTCGATATCTTCCCAGCCCTTGGTCATGTCCCCCGACTAGCAGACGCGGCGGGCGGCGTCATCCATGTGCGGAGGAGAGGGCGATCGCAGGGGGCGTCACTCAGCGGGCGCGGGCCGCACGCCGTCAATGCCCATGCGGATGATCCACGGATTCCAGTCGGCCGCGTCACCGGCGCCGGTATGGCCGACCACGTAGAACTCGTCCGGGCTGAGGGCGGCGAGCCCGGCAAAAACATCGCGCCGGTCACTCGCAAATTCATGGAACCAGACTTCCTTCCCGCCGGAATCCAGCCGGAAGAGGATGGCGTCATAAACGTGCATTTTTTCGGCGCCGTCCTTCCGGATGACATACCCCGCGCCGATCAGGCCTCCGTCTTCAAGCGGGAGAATATCCGTCAGTCCCACCTTCTCCGGACCAGCGTATTTCCAGGTCCACAGTGTTTCGCCTGCGGGATCGGTTTTGGATATCTCAAGAGGCGGCGGGCGGACAAACGCAGGGATCACGGTTTCGGCCACGAACGGGGCCAGGGACTTATCCCGCGCCCGAACCTGATCGACGTTCTCGCAGTCTGCGCCGGAAAGTCGTTTCCCGTCAGCGGAAATCACCTCGCAGCGCGCGATCGGCGATGGGCCGAACCCGAAGTCAAGGCGCCGGATGAATACGTCAAGCTCGCCTGACCTCCGCTCGATGACCGGTCCGGGGGATTCAGGGCGCTCCCCTTCCTTCAGCGTAAAGATTGTAGATTTCGGCGGGATGAGATCAGCATAATAGCGGTCACCTCGCTGGGACCGATAGGACCAGACGGGCTTGCCTTCGCTTGTCAGGCGCGCGCTATAGGCCATCCTGTCGTTCAATCCCTCTGGCGTCAGAAGGCTGCCAAGGACGAGCAAGTCGCCTGACTCCAGAACCTGCACGCTGGACGGCAGGACGCCGCCGCCTGTTTCGGCCAATCTGGTGCCCCATTGCATTGATCCGTCCAGGGACAATGAAAGGATAAACCCTGTTGCACCCGAGAAGTCGGCATAAGGATGGTTATGGGCACCAAAGAGGTAGACTTGGTCGCGCGTGACCATCATTTGGATGAAGGTTCTCGACTGGACTTCGCTGATCGTTCGGGACCAGACTTCTTCACCCGCAGGCGAATAGCGGGCCAGCCAGCCATCCGAGTAATGCGGCGACGACTTTGCGAGCTCTCCCGAGACCAACAGGTCTCCATTCGCAAGCGTGGCGACCTGCTCAATCTCTCCGCGCTGCGGCACCGGGATGATCAACTCCCACGCCTCCGCAAAGGAGGCCGGCGCGAGTAAGGCCGGGCAAGCGGCCGATGCGGCAAGTTTCAGCGCGTGTGGCATGGTAGGAGAGTGAGAAAAGCCAGCCGCCGTGTCAAACAAAAAACTACCTAAAGGGGCATAAAAACGCGCAGCGCTGAAATGGGACTGTATGGTGCAGGATCCGCGTGCAAGGGTGGCGGTGATGCCCCTCTCCCCTGCCCTGATTGCTGTGATGCGAGGCCTGCGCGGCCGTTGCCCCGACTGCGGCAAGGGGCGGCTGTTTGCGGGCTATCTGAAGCAGGCGCCGGCGTGCGGCATGTGCGGCGCAGCGACGGGCGAGATTGCGGCGGAGGACGGGCCGCCCTGGCTGACGGTGCTGATGCTCGGGCCCCTGCTGGCCGCGCTGACCTTCATTGCGGCGCGGCATGAGGACTGGCCGCTTTGGGCGCGGCTGGCGGGGCTCGGGGTGTTTGCGATTGGCGCGGTGCTGATGCTCCTGCCACGGATCAAGGGCGGGCTGATCGGAGTACTGTGGGGGATGCGGCAGCAGAACTAAGCGGACGGCGGCTTCGGCACACCTTCCGGCAAGCGGGGCAATGCATCCTCAAAATCAAAGAACGCCGCCTGGTGGCTGGTCCAGATGTGCACGACAGGCTTTGACGGCAGCGGCGTATCCAGGCTGGCGACACGCAGGATCACGGCATCCTGATCAACCCACTCGGCCATGAGATGCGAACCGCATTTCGGACCGAAGTGCCGGCGTTTCCCGGGCGTCGATTCGATATGGGTGACGAGGTCTACCCCCTTCGTCCATGCGAAACCCGCACGCGGTGCACGCGCCGTCGTCGCGAAGGCGGCAGAGTGAATCTTCTGACAGGTTCTGCAATGACAGTGGCCCGCAGGCCCCACATTTTCTGCGCGGTAAGCAATGGCACCGCAAAAATAGCTTCCTTCGACCATACCTACGCCTCATCCGTGAACAGAGCGCTTTGCTGGCCGCCTGGCGGTTTTATACCGAGACGTTCATAGGCGAGCGGGGCGGCGACGCGGCCTCTTGGGGTGCGGGCGACGTAGCCTTTCTGCATTAGGTAAGGCTCGATTACGTCCTCGACGGCGTCGCGCGCTTCGGAGAGCGCGGCGGCGAGCGTGTCGGCGCCGACGGGGCCGCCGGCATAGGTGTGGACGAGGGCGTGGAGGTAGCGCCGGTCGAGCGCGTCGAGGCCGTCCGTGTCGATTTCGAGCCGTTTCAGCGCGCGGTCGGCGGCGGGCTTGTCGATGGGTTGGCCTTCGGCATCGGCAAAGTCACGCACCCGGCGGAGCAGCCGGAGCGCGATGCGGGGCGTGCCGCGCGCGCGGGCGGCGATTTCGACGGCGCCTTCCTCCGTGATCGGCGCACCGAGCTTGCGCGCGGCGGCCATGACGATGCGGGCGAGTTCTTCGGGCTCGTAGAAATCGAGGCGGATCGGGATGCCGAACCGGTCGCGCAGGGGCGTGGCGAGGAGGCCCGCGCGGGTGGTGGCACCGACGAGGGTGAACGGGGCAAGGTCAAGGCGCACGGAGCGGGCTGCGGGGCCTTCGCCGATCACGAGATCGAGCGCGTAATCCTCCATCGCAGGATAGAGGATTTCCTCGACGATGGCGGGAAGGCGGTGGATTTCATCAATGAAGAGGACGTCGTTCGGCTCAAGGTTCGTCAGGATCGCGGCGAGGTCGCCGGCCTTGGCGATGACCGGTCCGGAGGTGGCGCGGAAGCCGACGCCCATCTCGCGCGCAAGGATCTGCGCCAAAGTCGTCTTGCCGAGGCCGGGCGGGCCGAAGAGGAGGACATGGTCGAGCGCCTCGCTGCGCCCGCGCGCAGCGTCGACATAGACTTTCAGGTTCGACTTCGCCTTGCGCTGGCCGACATAGTCTTCGAACGTCTGTGGACGGAGGGCCCGGTCGAGCGCGTCGGGGGATTGGGCGTTGGGATCGGCGAGGGAGTCCTTGCGGGTCATGCGGCAGCGCCTCTGAACCCTTCTCCCATGCAAATGGGAGAGCGGCGGGACGTGAGGGTCTTGGCGTCAGATGGAAGAGAGGCCCTCGCCTCCCACGCCCTTTGGGCGCGGGCCCCTCTTCTCCCGCTTTGCGGGAGAGGGGTTAGAGGGCGGCTCGCCGCGCTCATCTTGCCAACTCCTTCAGCGCGCCCTTGACGAGGGCGCTGACATTATCGGCAGCACCGTCCTTGGCGGCGGCGGCGACGGCGCGGGCGGACTCGGAAGGCGTGTAGCCGAGATTCGTCAGGGCACTGATGGCCTCGCTGCGCGGGCCGGTGGAAGCGGCGAGCGGGGCGGAGGCGAGGCCGGCGACGGCGGCGGTTTCGAACTTGCCGAAACGGCCCATCGGCGGGGCCTTGCCGGCGAGTTCGGTAACGATGCGTTCGCCGAGTTTCTTGCCGATGCCCTTGGCGCGCACGAAAGCGCCAGCATCGCCGAGGGCGATCGCGTCCATGATTTCAGACGGCGTGAGGCCGTCAAGGATGGCGAGGGCGGACTTGCCGGCGACACCGGGCACATCCTGCAGGCGGACGAACCAGGCGCGCTCCTCGTCTGCGGCGAATGCGAACATCGTGATGGAGGCTTCGGTGACGCGGGTTTCGACCTGCACGGTGACACGGTCACCCGCTTGCAGGCGGGCGAGCAGGCGCGTGCCGGCGAGGGCAACATAGCCGACGCCGTTCACATCGATCAGCACATGGTCGAGGCCAATGGCGGCTACTTCTCCGGTAAGGCGGCCGATGATCATGCCGCGCCTCTTTTTCGAAAGTCCGCAGGCAGATGGTGCGCGGTGCAGATGGCGCAAGCGAGCGCGTCGGCGGCGTCCAGCTTCATCTCCCCTGCCCTTGGCAACAGGCGCTGGACCATGAATTTCACCTGGTCCTTGTCCGCCGTGCCGGTGCCGACCACGGAGAGCTTGATCTGGCGCGGCGCGAATTCGGAGACGGGGATACCCGCCATCGCGAGGGCGGCCATTGCGGCGCCGCGCGCCTGGCCGAGTTTCAGCGCAGAGCGGGGATTGGCGTTGACGAGGGTTTCCTCGACGCCGGCGGCGTGGGGGCCATGGTGGCGGGCGAGTTCGCCGACGCATTCGAAGATTTCGGCGAGGCGCTCGGCCATCGAAATGTCGGTGGCAGCCGAGATGACGCCGTGGGCAACATGGGAGAGGCGCAGACCGGTCTGCTCGATGATGCCCCAGCCGGTATGGCGGAGACCGGGATCGATGCCGAGGATGCGAATCGTAGCGCTCATGCGCGCTACCCTAGCAGCGCGAAGGGTTAAAGACAGCTTGAAGTTTCACTCTTTGTTCGCGGGCTTCACCGCGAGCATGATTTCATAGCGGCGCAGGAAGAAGGGCACGAAGGGCGCGTCATAGCCCGCCCATTCGGGCTCTCCCGTCACCGTGTATCCGCCTGCGTCCGCGAAGGCGCGCAGCGCTGTCTCGGCTTTTTCTCGCTTCTTCGGCGTATCGCCGCCTGTGTAGCGGTAGGCGGCAACGGTGCGCCCGGGTAGCGGGACGAGGCGGATATCGGGGTTGGTGGGCGCGGGCAGCGTGTCCATGGTCCATTCCGCAGGCATGATGAAATGCACGGCGTAGCTGCCACCCACGGCCGATTCTGCCGCCGTGACCGGCGCGGTCATGGCGATCTTCTGGCCCTTCGGCGCGGCGGTGACCGGGCTGGTCATCGCGATTTTCTGGCGCGGCGCGTTGCCGCCAAAGATATAGTTCGCCAGCGGTTGGAATCCGGCATTCGCCGCTTCGGCCAGCGACGGCGCCTCGACGGTCACTTCGGCAACGATCATCGGCGCATAGGCGCGGATTTCGGCAGCGCCATCCTCGGCGATAACGGCGAAGGCGGGCATGGGCGTAGGCTCCTCGGCATGGGCACAGGCCGCCAGCATCAGCGTGAAGGCTGGCAGAACAAGACGTTTCAGACCGGTAGCAATCATAGAAACATCCTGGCCCCTGATTGACGGCACTACGTTGATCTCGATCAGCTGGTTTCATTCAGCCCAAAAAAAAGGCCGCGACCCCTTGGGAGGATCGCGGCCCCGGATTTCAGCCTGCGAGAGGCTTATTCCTTCGGCAGAAGCACCGTGTCGATGACGTGGATCACGCCGTTCGAGGCTTCGATGTCGGCCGTGGTGATGGTCGCTTCGTTGGCCTTGGCGGTGCCGTCGGCTTCGACGCGGACCGAGAGGTCAAGACCGGCAACCGTCGAGGTTGCGACGCCGGCATCAGCGGCCGGAAGGTCAGCGGCCATCACTTTGCCCGAGACCACGTGATAGGTCAGGATCTTGGCGAGCTGTTCCTTGTTCTCGGGCAGCAGCAGCGAGTCGAGCGTGCCGGCTGGCAGCGCGGCGAAGGCGGCGTTGGTCGGCGCGAAGACCGTGAACGGGCCGGGGCCCGACAGCGTTTCGGCGAGACCGGCAGCCTGGACGGCGGCGACGAGGGTCGAGAAGTCCGGATTGCCGGCGGCGATATCGACGATGGTCGTCGGGGCGGGGGCGACTTCTTCCATGACCGGCTCAGCAACGACTTCTTCGACAACAGCCGGCTCGGTCGTGACGGTTTCAGCAGGGGAGCAGGCGGCGAGCGCAAAAGCGCTGACAGCCGCGACAGCGAACAGTTTGAATTTCATGTAGAACTTCCTTTTGGTGACTGGCAGATAATCGGGAGGCGCGCTTCGCGTCGCGCCTGCCAACACTTGGAACGAATGCTCCACCCGGCCAGTCTTTGACGTCACATTTTTTCAAGGCCATTTTGGGGCAGGCAGGAAAATGCCGTTCTGGCCCTCAACTCATCCACTTCAGCACGCGGGGCTGGATGGGATTCTCGAAGGGGCGGGATTCGGTGCGGGCGGTGGTCCATTCGCGTTTGAGCTGCTGGTACCATTTCGCCTGCACGTCGATATCGTCGATCCAGAGCATCGCCTTCTGATGGGCCATGCCCTGATTTTGCAGGTCCACCATCTCGCCGTCCTGCGCGAGGAATTTCGCGCCCATGCGTTTCGCCACCGGCACGGCGAGGTGCAGCAGCGGGGCGCCGGTCCACCAGGTGAATTGGGTGATGCGGGTTTTCTTCGGCGCTTCGGGGGTCAGGCAGGTGAGCGTCAGGAGGCGCGCGGTGTCGTTGGAGATGATCTCCCAGCGGTAGCCCGGCAGCTGGAAACAAATCTCGGTCTGGACGTTGCCGCCGAAGACCCAGCGATAGAGCTTCGAGTTTGATGAGGGCGCGTGGCGGTCGATCGCCCAGCCGCGTTCGATCGGGCCGAAGGGCTTTTCCTTGAGCTTGAGACCGGTGGAGGGCGGGCGCCACCACCACTGGTTATGCACGAAGGGAACATGCGCCGGGTCCATCAGGCCGACGACGGCATCATCCATATGCGCGTTGAACACGTCCTCGATGATGAAGCCCGGTTTGTCCGGGAGCGGACCGAATGACGGGGGCGGCACGGCGGGCGGCGCTGCGCTGCGCGGGTCGTGCGCGACATAAAGCCAGACCACGCCGTTTGCCTCATGCACCGGATAGCGGCGGACCCTGACCTTCGTGGGGTCGTAAGGGCTATCCTCCGTCAGGCTGGGCATCAGGCGGCAGCCGCCATCAGTGCCGAAACGCCAGCCATGATACGGACATTGCAGCGTCCACTCGCCCTTCGTCTCGATCTGCTGGCCGGCCGAGAGCGGAACGAGCCGGTGGGGGCAGATGTCGCGCAGGGCAAACGCCTCCCCTGCCGGCGTGCGGCCGACGACGACCGGCTCGCCCAGCACCATCAGCCGTTCCTGCCTGCCGGGCTTCAGGCGCGCGGAGGGCGCGGCCAGATACCAGCAATCGGTGAGGTAGCCCTCATCGGTGATGCCGGTCTTGGCAGGAACGGACTGAGTGTCGGCCAAGGCGGGGCTTACTCCGTGACCGTGATGGTCAGCTCATAGGTGTCCATCGGTTCTTCGTCGGTTTCCCAGGGGCGGCCTTCGGTCAGTTTGAAGGAGCCGGTGCCGGCTTCGACGGGCTGGAAGTCGAAGCTGATATAATGGTTGCCGCCGGTATAGCCGGGCAGGTTCTGGTAGGCCGGATTGGTGGGGCGGCCGCCTTCGGCCACCTGTTTCATGAAGGCCGGGGCCTCGGCGACCGTCCAGACATAGCCGGCGGTCGGGATCGATTCGAGCTCGATGCGAAGCGTTTCGCCGTTTTTCATCGTCAGCGAGGCGCCCTTCTGGGCGTCGCCGGCATAGACGACGCCTGCTTCGGCAGCGGCCTGCGCATCGGCAGAAGCCTTGGCGGCCTCCTCGGGGGTTGGCATGACGGGGGGCACCCATTCGGCTGGTTCCACGGCGGTCTCCTCTGCAGCGGCGGGATCAACGGCGGGCACGGGGGCCTCGGGCGCAGCCCTGGGTGTATGGCAGCAGGCGCCGAGCGCCAGGGCGGCCGCAGTGGCCAGCAAAAGTCTCATGGAATGTCCTCCTCGATCCAACCGGGCAAGCTTTACGCCGCGCCGCCCGGCGGCGCCAGTGGCCCTGCCCGCGCACACCTACTTCCCGCGCCGCATATGCCCCGCTATATGCCGCCCATGACCCCACGTGACAAAATCCGCAACTTCTCGATCATTGCCCATATCGACCATGGCAAATCGACCCTCGCCGACCGGCTGATCCAG
>JBBSAZ010000037.1:0-14653 GCA_038251755.1 Caulobacterales bacterium | reverse complement strand
CGGTGATGTTGGTGACCGTACCCTTGAGGCGGGCGCCCGACGGGTAGCGTGCCGAGATATTGTCCCACGGATCCGAACCCAGCTGTTTCATGCCGAGCGAGATACGTTGGGTTTCCGGGTTGATCTTGATGATCTGGACTTCGACTTCCTGGCCCACTTCGACCACCTGCGAGGGGTGGTTGATGCGCTTGTAGGACATGTCGGTCACGTGCAGCAGGCCGTCGATGCCGCCGAGGTCAACGAACGCACCGTAATCGGTGATGTTCTTGACAACGCCTTTGCGGACATCGCCTTCCTTCATGTCGGAGACGATTTCGGCGCGCTGTTCGGCGCGGCTTTCTTCGAGGATCGCACGGCGCGAGACAACGATGTTGCCGCGAACGCGGTCGAGCTTGAGCACGGCGAACGGCTGCACTTCGCCCATCAGCGGGCCGACATCGCGCACCGGGCGGATATCAACCTGCGAGCCGGGAAGGAAGGCGTTGACGCCGCCGAGGTCGACCGTGAAGCCGCCCTTGACGCGGCCGGAGATGGCGCCCTTGACGGGCTCGCCTTTGGCAAAGCTGCGTTCCAGCTTGACCCAGCGCTCTTCGCGGCGGGCTTTCTCGCGGCTGAGAACGGCCTCGCCGAGGGCGTTTTCGATCCGGTCGAGATACACGTCGACGATGTCGCCGACGGCCGGCTGTTTGTCCTCGAGGGAGAATTCCTTGATGTCGATGCGGCCTTCGGTCTTCAGGCCGATGTCGACGACGATCGAGTCATTGTCGATGCGAAGGACGGTGGCCGGGATAACCTGGCCTTCCTTCATGGCGCCAGCGGCGGCCGAGCTCTCGAACATCGAGGCGAAGTCGGCGGGGGTAGGGTTCATGGATTTCGTCATTTTGTCTCCGGGAAAGGCCGAGAATGGTTCAAAGGCAGGGCGTGCATGATTGCAGCCTGCGGACATCCGGCCCCTTGGTATCTTGGGGGGTGGTCTGATCTGTTGCAGCGCCGCCTGTTTGGATTGAGCCGTTGAGGGCCCTCAGGCAGTCTTTCCACGGACGAGAGCAGCTTCCACAGCCGCCACCGCCTTTTCCACAGCCGCGTCTATAGTGAGATCAGTCGTATCGATCAAGATGGCATCGGCGGCCATCGCGGCGGGGGCGTCCGCCCGCCCCTGGTCGCGCGCATCGCGGATTTTCAGCTGTTCGACCACCGTTTCGAGGGGAATGATGGCGCCCTGACCGACCAGCTCCTTCCAGCGCCGGACCGAGCGCTGGATGACATCCGCGTCCACCCACAGCTTCACGTCGGCGTCCGGGGCGATCACCGTGCCGATGTCGCGCCCGTCCAGCAGCGCGCCGCCGGCTTGCATGGCAAACGCCCGCTGCAGCTCGAACAGGGCCTGGCGCACCGACGGGATGGCCGCCACGATGCTCGCCGCCTTGCCCGCCTCGGCGGAGCGCAGCTCGTGCTCGATGAAGTCATTCAGGTCCAGCGAGCGGGCAAGATCGGATAACGGCCCCGCCGCGTCCAGCGGCACGCCGTGCTTCATCGCCGCCACGCCAACAGCCCGGTAAAGCCGGCCAGTATCCATATAGGGCAGCCCGAAATACCCGGACAACCGCCGCGCAATCGTCCCCTTGCCGGACGCCGTAGTGCCATCAATCGCTATGATCATGAGGCCGGGGAGTGGGGCAGGGGATATTCCAAGTCAAGTTGCCCCATCTGCCACCCGGCTTGCGCAACAAGATCCGCGCCCTCCGGATACAAAATCTGCAACCGCCTCAAGCGCCTGAAAGATTTCTCCGCAAACCTTGCGCCACACCCCTCCACGCGGGGTTATACTCGCTGCACCCCCGCACACCGTCAAACCGTAGCAAGGTCGGATAGAGGCCGCAGGCCGAAATCCGACACCCCCGAGAGCCAGCGAGAAAGAACCGATACCAGGTGATAAAAAATGAGAATCAATGAGAAAGAATCGACATCAGGCGTGCAAAGCCTGCAACAGGATGAGGCCATCTGGCGGCCGCAAGAGAGAACTTGCGCCTGCACAAAACCCGGCGGCGACGAAATAAAACCCATCCCCGTCAAGCCCTTATGAAATTCGCCCCCAAACCCTGCGCAACACCTCCGCCCACGGATCTATGAAAAACAGCCGGATTCAAGACCCTCACCCCTCAAGACATGAGAGGCGAGGGGAGAAGAAAGTCAGCGCGGCGCCATCCGGATGCCGCCGTCGAGACGGATGCACTGGCCGTTGAAGTAGGAATTCGTCGCCAGTTGCAGCGCCAGCGAGGCATACTCCTCCGGCTTGCCGAGGCGTTTCGGGAAGGGCACCGACGCGGCAAGGCTGTTCAGCACCTTGTCCGACGCGCGCAGCATCAGCGGCGTGGCGAAGATGCCCGGCATGATCGAGTTGATCCGGATGCCCACATCCATCAGGTCGCGCGCCATCGGCAGCACAAGGCCGTTGACGCCCGCCTTGCAGGATCCGTACACGACCTGTCCGATCTGGCCGTCCTGTGCCGCAACCGACGCCGTCAGTGTGATACAGCCGCGCTCGCCGTCTTCCAGCTCCGGCAGGGACGACATGCCAAGCGCCGAAAGGGACGCGATCCGGTAAGAGGCGACCAGAACGCCCTCGGCGCCGAAAGCATAGTCCTCCGTGGAGAGACGTTTATAGCGCGCATTCTCCTTGTCCCAGCTCAGCGTCTTGCCGCCCTTCGCCGTCATGGCGCAGTGTACGGTGATCCGCTCCTGGCCATGCGCCTTGCGGGCTTTCTCGAAGCCCGCCACGCAGCTCTCTTCGCTCATGATGTTGACGTTGCAGAAGATGCCGCCGATTTCCTTGGCGGTCGCCTCGCCCGCATCGGCATTGATGTCGAATATAGCGACCTTCGCCCCGGCTTTCGCCAGCGCCCGCGCCGTCGCCTGGCCGAGGCCCGAGGCGCCGCCGGTCACGATGGCGGCTGTATCCTTAGTGATTTCCATTCTTTGTCTCCCTTTGAATTTTTTGTCCGTTAGCGGATGATGTCAGGCAGGCTCGGCCACGAAGCCCTTCCAGGTTTTCATGTAGGTCAGAAACGCCGTGCCGAGGCCTTCGGCCTTGAGATGTGCTTCCGGAACCGGCAGGGCGATCGGCTGGAACGCCGCGTTCGCCAACACCTTCTTCGGGAAGTCATGATGCAGGATCGCCCCGCGCCCGATCACCACGAAGTCCAGTCCCGCGTCCATCGCGCGTTGGCAATCGGCGCCCGTCAGGATCTTGCCCGCCACGCCCAGTTTTCCCTTGCTGCGCGGCAGCGCGCCGAACAGCTCCACCAGCGTCGGGCTCCCGGCCGCAGCCTCCACTGGCGGCTTGAAACAATCCCATAGCGACATGTCGAGATAGTCGATCCGGTCATCCGTCAGCAGCGCGCCGGCCAGCCCGAGGATTTCGCCAAGGTCCATGCCGAACCGTTCCGGCGACAGGCGCACGCCGAAAGAAAAGTCCTTGCCGCATTCGGCGCGCACGCCCTCGATACACTCGTAAAGGAACCGCGCGCGGTTCTCGAAACTGCCGCCATATTCATCCGTGCGCAGGTTCACTTCCGCGCTGAGAAACTGGCAGATCAGATAGCCGTGCGCGCCGTGCAGTTCGACGCCGTGGAAACCCGCTTTCTCCGCCCGCACCGCCGCCGCGATGAACGCGTCGCGCGAGGCATGCACCTCGTCGAGGCTCATTGCCCGCGCGCTGAACTCCGCGTTCGCCGAAGGGCAATGCGGCGCCTCGCCGATGAGTTCCTTCGGGCTGCGCATCCCCGCATGATGCAGCTGCACCACCGAATGTGTGCCTTCCGCGTTCAGCGCCGAGGCCAGCCGCGACAGGCCCGCCAGGTGCTTGTCGTCGAAGATGCCCAGCTGGCCGGGAAAGCCTTGCCCCGCCGCCTGCACATGCGCCGCGCAGGTCATGGTCAGCCCGAAGCCGCCCTGCGCCCGGTAAGTCAGCCAGCGGAACTCGTCATCGCTGAGCACGCCGTCCGCATGGCTCTGAAGGTTGGTGAGAGGCGCCAGCATGAAGCGATTCTTCAAGTCCGGGCCACGGGCGAGAGAGAGAGAAGAGTGGAGGTTTGTCATGCCGCCACAATGGCGAGGCAGCGCCCGCCGTCAATTCTGCCGCCGGGGCAGGGCTCAGCTTCCGAAGGTTTCGCGAAGGCGGTCCGCCTGATGCATCGAAGTGTGGAGAATCGCGACAATCGAGACTGTGCCATCGGCGCGCTCGCGCCAGTACACATAGTGCTGTTCATATCGGTGCCAGAACCCTTGCACGCCGAGTTCGGGCGGAACGGGCCGCCAAAGCACGTGCCTTGCGGCGATCTTTTCGAAGACGTCGATCAGCCCATCAATATAGTGGGCCGCCTGCTTCGGTCCCCATTGATCGAGCGTGTAGTCATGGATGTCTGCAATCGCCGACTTCGCGAAAGGAGAAAGCCAGTAACCGGTCACTTGCGCCGCTGTTTGGCGAAAGCGCGGATCTCTTCAGCCGTCATGGTGTGATATTCAGAGTCGGGAACCGCAAACGCGGCTTGCAATTCGCCCTTCAAACGCTGGAACGCCGCTTCTTCCTTTGCTGCCTTGTCCTTGCGGATAAGGTCGCGGACATATTCGCTGACGCTCTCGTAGTCGCCTTCGGACGCCGAGCGTTCAACATGCTCGCGCAGCGCCCCGCTGACACGGACATTGACGCTCATGGACGGATTTTCGGGGGCGGGCGTTTTGCTCATGTGAAGAATATGCCAGATATTGTGGCAAGCGCCAATAGCTGCCGCATTCAACCGACAAACAGTTCCATTAGCAATGCATCGTAGTTTACGCTGTCGCGCCTGCGATAGTCCTCGATCACGCCCACCTCGGCAAACCCGGCCTTTCGATAAAGTGCGATGGCAGCCACATTGGTTGTGAAGACGGTCAATTCGATCTTGCTGATACCGCAAAGTGGTGCGTGTTTCAGGCAGGCATCGAGCAACCGGGCTCCGAGGCCGAGTCCGCGAAACGGCGCCAGCAAGCCCATGCCGAGTATCCCCCTATGCTCCGTCTCCGGACCATCTATCGGAATGATGTCGGCCCAGCCGACCAGGTTGGCGCCCTCCATCGCCGCATAGATCGGCCAGTTGTTTTCGATCAGTCGACGCGCGAAGGCGCGCTCCGGATCGAAGGGTGGTAGCGTAACCATGCCGAGGTAAACACGTTCGACCGCCACCGCTTCAACGGCGCGTCGGTGCGGCAGGATCAGATCGTCCCGAAGGTAGATGATTTCGATCATTCCGCTCACCCCTCCCCAATATCCGCCGCCCAGCGCCGCCATGTGGCCCAGGAATTCCGGATAGCCCGTGTCGATCAGCCTCAATGCGTCGAAGCGTTATTCCGGCACCGAGACAATCCTACGCCTCTTCCCAATGAAAGACCCGCTCAAGGGGCACCTTGAGAACCTCGGCAATCCGGAATGCCGTCTCCAGCGACGGCGAATACTTTCCCTGTTCAATGGCGGCGATGGTCTGGCGCGTCACGCCGATCCGCGCGCCAAGGTCGGCCTGGGTCATTTCGCCCGCGTTGAACCTCAGCACACGGATCTCGTTCCTAAGCTGCCTGGCCATTCAGCCCCCGGCGGTAACCGAACAGCATGACGGTGTCGCGCGCCACCTCGGCCAGCACGATGACGAAAAGCGCCGTGTTGATGATCTTGTAAGGCGGCTCCGTGAACGGCATGACCATGCCCACAAGCAGCATGCCGATCAGCAACACAAAGTAGGCGGCGGATGTGCTGCGCCGTTCGATGGCCCTGTCCCGCTCATCGGCCGGTGCCGTCGGTTCGCCGGACGGTGTCAGCGCGAGCGCGGCATATCCGGCCAGCACGACAAGGCCGTGCACGGCAGCGACCGGCCCATAGCTCCACACGATATCCAGTAGCCTGGTCTTTCCAAACTCCACCGCCGGTCCAAAAATCCCGAAGTAGGCGGTGGCGGCAATGAGCAGGCTTATCAGGGTAAGCCACGAAAGTTTCTCGCGGTACGGCATGTAAAGGGTCTCCTATAGCAGAAACCTATGTTAATAAAACATAACATGAAGTCAAGATGTCTCAACATCCTCCGTCGCAGGCGCTGCAGTGCCTACCCCTCCGAAATATCCGCCCCAAGCAGCGCCATGTGCCCCAGGAAATCCGGATAGCTCGTGTCGATCATCGAGACATCGTCGACGCTCACCGGTTTCTGCGCCGCTGTACCCATGACCAGCGCGCTCATCGCGATTCGGTGATCGTGGTGCGTGGCTACGAGGCCGCCGCCGGGGAACGGGCCGCCGCAACCCTCCACGGTGAAGCCGTCGCCGGTCTCCTCCACGCCCACGCCGTTGACGCGCAGCATGGCGACGATCGCCTTGATCCGGTCGCTCTCTTTCACCCGCAGCTCGTCGGCGCCGGTCACGCGCGTTTCGCCGCTGGCAAAGGCCGCCAGCACGGCGAGGATCGGGAATTCGTCGATCATTGACGCCACCAGCCGCTCCGGCACAGCGATTCCCGTCAGGCCCGCATAGCCCGAATGCAGGTCGATCAGCCGCTCTCCCGCCGCTTCGCCGCGCTCCTCGGCGCCGAGATGCGCGCCCATCAGGTTGGCCGCGTCGTAGAAGCCGGACCGCGTCGGGTTCGACATCACGCCCTCCACCATCACATCCCCTTGCGGCGACAGGATGCCCGCCGCAATCAGGAAAGCCGCCGAGGACGGGTCGCCCGGAATGGCGGCGTCGAGCGCGAAGAGGGGCTGCTTGCCCGCAATCGAGATTTCAGTCTCGCCAGTGCCTGGCCGGGTCGAGAAGCCCAACTTCACGCCGAACCCCAGCAGCATCCGCTCGGTATGGTCCCGCGTCGCTTTGGCCTCCAGCACCGTCGTGGTGCCCACCGCATTGAGGCCCGCCAGCAGGACGGCGGACTTCACCTGCGCACTGGCCTGCGGCGGCTTGTAATAGATCTTGTTCAGCGCGCTCGATCCGGTCAGCGAGAAGGGCAGGCGCCCCTCTTTGCCGGCGGTGTCCCGCATTCCCATCTGGCGCAGCGGGTTCAGCACCCGGTTCATCGGCCGGGAGCTCAGAGAAGCATCCCCAGTCAGCGCGGCTGTCAGGTCAAATCCGGCCATCACCCCCATCATCAGGCGCGATCCGGTGCCTGAATTGCCGAAATCCAGCGCGTCCTTCGGCGAGGCCAGGCCCCGGGCCCCGACCCCCCGGACCTCCCAGGCGCCAGGCCCGGTGCAGGCCACTTCCGCCCCTAGCGCCGCCATCGCGAGGCCGGTGCGGATCACGTCGTCTCCTTCGAGCAGGCCGGTGAACCGGCTCACCCCGGAGGCCAGCCCACCGAAGATCAGAGCGCGGTGGCTGCAGGATTTGTCACCCGGCGCGCGGATGGAACCGGCGAGGCGCCTGACGGGTCGGCTGGTCCAGACCATGAGAGAAGGCCCTATTTCTATAAAATGCTGACTTCAATTCGGGCTTTGACAGCGCCGGGCGTTCATGGCAAGCGCGCCAGCTTCCATCAGGTATTTTCCCCACAAAGAGGAGCGCGCGCCCGTGTCCAAGGACAAGCTCGGAACCAAGCAGGTCTGTCCGTCCTGCGAGTCGCGATTCTACGATCTGAACAAGCGCCCCGCCGTCTGCCCCAAATGCGGCGCCGAGTTCGACCCCGAAGACGAGGTGATCCGCACCACGATCACCAAGGTCAAGGCGAAGGCCGCCCGCGCAGCCGTGAAGGCCGTGGCCGATGATGACGAGGACGCCGAAGAAGAGGATGACGCCGTCATCCGCGACGACGACGAAGATGACGCCGCCGAGGCCGAAGAGGTCGAGGAGGATGATGAAGAGGAAACCAAGGAACTCGTCGGTGAAGAAGACGACGTGATTCTGGAAGACGCGGAAGACGAGGAAGAGAAGCCGGCACCGGGCAAGGTTCCGGCTGGCTTCACCGAGGACGGCGCGGCCGTCGATGATGATGACGTGATCATTGCGGACGATGAGGAAGAAGAATTCGAGATCGACGACGACGAAGACGGCGATGATGATCTCGCCCTCGACGACGACGAAGATTGAGGGTGATAATTAGGACTTGAAAGGGCGGGAGCCTGAGACTAATCCTCCCGCCTTCCTGGTCAGGGGCCATAGCTCAGTTGGTAGAGCGCTTGCATGGCATGCAAGAGGTCGTCGGTTCGACTCCGTCTGGCTCCACCAGGATCCGTTTTCCGGGCAAACGCGTCAAAAATTGAGCAATCAGCCCCTCTAAACGGGCCTGTGAGCGCCCGCCGTGGTCTTGCCGCATCCCGGTGCTTGAACCGGACACATTCGAAGCCCACCTTCAGTCCATGGCAGAGCACCCGCCTGCCAGCGACCCCATCCGGGGCGCGGAAAGGAGTGGACCTATGACGACCGGCCTGAAATCGACCTCCCCCGAAGGCAATTCCTTCGTCTACATCCGCCATCTCGATGATGGCGAAATCCGCAGCCTGTTGCCGCCTGAAGCCCTCGATGATGTGGCGGACCCGGAAGACCTGTTCGTCGTTGCCTCGGCCGACGGTCAGCGCCTGGCCATCGTCGAAGGCCGCGAAGCCGCCTTTGCCGCGGCCCTCGCCAACGATCTGAGCCCGCTCAGCGTTCACTAGCGCCTTTCCTGCGCCGTCTTGCTTTTCCCCGGATTGAAGTTGACACTCGCGTCAACTGATCCGGGGAGGACTTCATGAACCTTGCGCGCGTTGCCTGTGCGATACCGTTTGCACTGATCCTCGCGGCCTGCACGCCGAACACGACGTCGGCACCGGCCTCGGACCCCGCGTCGCCCGCCCCCCTGTCTGCCGAAGGCGATTTCGGCGCGACGCTGCAAGGCGCCCTGATCAACGCCAAGCCCGGCGACACGATCGTCATGCCGGAAGGCACCTTCGCCCTCGCCGATTCGCTGTCGCTGGATGTCGACGGCGTTACGCTTCGCGGCGCCGGGCAGGGCGTCACCGTGCTGGACTTCGCCCAGCAGTCGGGCGCCGGCGAAGGCCTGCTCGTCACCTCCGATGATGTCACGCTGACGGATTTCACCGTCCGCGACACCAAGGGCGACGGGATCAAGTCGAAAGGCGCTGACCGGATCACCTACAAGCACCTCACCGTCGAATGGAGCGGCGAGCCGGACGAGACGAATGGCGCCTACGGCGTCTACCCGGTCGAATCGACAGACGTGCTGGTCGAGAATGTGACCGTCCGCGGCGCCTCGGACGCCGGCATCTATGTCGGCCAGTCCTCCAACATCATCGTGCGCAACTCGGTCGTCGAGTTCAACGTTGCCGGCATCGAAATCGAGAATTCGGCCGGCGCCGACGTGTACGGAAATATCGCCCGCAACAATACGGGCGGCATCCTGGTGTTCGACCTGCCGGACCTGCCCGTCTCCGGCGGCAACGGGACGCGAATCTATGCCAACCAGATCTTCGCCAACAACACGCGCAACTTTGCGCCCGCCGGCAACATCGTCGCGGGCGTGCCCTCGGGCACCGGCGTCATCATCATGGCGAACCGCAACGTGCACGTCTTCGACAATGCCTTCGAGAACAATCGCTCCGCCCATGTCCTGATCACCGCCTATTCGCTGCCGTTCACCGACGCAGCCTACAATCCGCTGCCGCGCGATGTCGTGATCCGCAACAACACTTACTCCGGCGGCGGCGAAGATCCGCAGGGCATCCTCACCCCGCTTGCCGAGGCGCTCGGCGGCACGCTGCCCCCCATCGTCTGGGACGGCGTCTCCACCTGGCCCGGCGCAACCGAAGCGCAGACGGTGAACCTCACCATCGCCGAGGCGCCGGAAGTTGGCTTCCTGAATTTCGGCATTCCGTCCTATCAGCTGGATCCGGCCACGCTGGCGCCGTCGCCGGACCGGCCGGCCAGCACGCCGCCGGCCGAGCCGGCCGCCATCGTGCTGGCGCACGTCAAGGAATAGACCTTGCGTGCCGGCGCCCTCCTGCTCGCCGCGCTGCTCGCGGGGCTGGTAACCGCCTGCGGGATGACCAAAGGCGGTGGCCCGGACATGGGCGTGATCCTGGCGGAGGCTCCGGCTGAAAAACTCTCCGACTACGGATTGTTCACGGATACTGCCGCTGCCGCGCCGGCTGCCGGTGTCGTCCCCTACGATCTGGTCAATCCGCTCTTCTCGGATCATGCCGCGAAGCACCGCCTCGTCTTTGTGCCCGGCGGCGAGATGGCGGCGTATACGGACAACGACGTCTTCGCCTTTCCGGTCGGCACGGTCCTCGTCAAGACCTTCGCCTTCGCGCCGGATATGCGCACCCCGGATGAGGGCGCCTACCGGGTCGAGACCCGACTTCTGATTCACAAGGCGGCGGGCTGGGCCGCCTATCCGTATATCTGGAACGAAGACGGCACCGAGGCGGTCTATTCGCCAGTTGGCGGAAAGCGAACCATCGAGACGATCACACCGGCCGGTGCTCCGCTCACGATCAATTATGCGGTGCCCAACCAGAACCAGTGCAAGACGTGCCATCAGGCGGGCGACGCGCTCTCGCCCATCGGCCCGAAGGCGCGCAACCTCAACCACAAGGGCCAGCTCGAGGACTGGGTGGCCAAAGGCGTACTGGACCGGCTGCCGTCCTCTGCGCCGGCGGCGCCGGCAGTCTATGATGTGTCGCTTCCCGTCGAGGCCCGCGCCCGTGCCTGGCTGGATATCAACTGCGCCCATTGCCACAAGCCGGATGGTTCGGCGTCGAATTCCGGCCTCGTCCTTTCCGCCACCGAGACCGACCCGGTGAAAATCGGCATCGGCAAGCACCCCGTCGCTGCCGGACGCGGGGCAGGGAGCCTGTTTCAGGTCATCGTCCCCGGCGCGCCGGACCGCTCTATCCTCGCCTTTCGCATGGCGTCGGTGGAGCCGGGCGTTGCGATGCCGGAACTGGGCCGCAGTGTTCCGGACCCGGAGGGGCTGGCCCTTGTGCGGGACTGGATCGCGGAGATGGAACCGCGTTGAGGCTTGCCAGCCCCTGTGCCGGTTCTAGTTTGCGCCTCGCGATCAAGCCTGCTTCGCCCGGAGACATACCGCATGAAATTCCTCTACCCGCTCGCCGCCCTCCTGCTTGCGGCGTGCGCAACGCCGGCTGGGCCGATCGCACCTGTCGCCGAAGCTGTTCCTCCCGCCCTCGCGGCCAGCGCTCTCGACGGCACCTGGGACGTCACGATGTACTGGTCGCCGACCGAGCCGCCGAGTTCCACCGTGATGGTGCTGGCGGCGGCGCCGGACAACAAGGTCACCGGATCCTTTTACGGGTCGGATTTCCTTGAAGGCGAATACTCCCTGCGCGGCGACACGCTCGCCTTCGGCAGCGTCACCACCGATGGTGAAGCGCCCTACAGTCACTCGGGACGCTATGCTAATGGGCGGATCGAAGGTCAGACCTTGTCGCACGGCCGCGATTTCCTCATGATCTGGGTCGCCACACGGCGCGCGGAGGGCGCCCCGCCCGCACCCTGACAGGAGGCCAAGGCATGAACCCGCGAATCCTTGTCGATGCCGATGCCTGCCCGGTGAAGGATGAGATCTACAAGGTCGCCCTGCGCCACGGCGTTGAAGCGGTCATCGTTGCCAATGCCTATATCCGCATTCCGGAGCACCCGCTGATTTCGCGCCGGATCGTCAGCGACGGTTTCGATGCCGCCGATGACTGGATCGCCAACGAGGCGACGCCCGCCTGTATCGTGATCACGGCGGACATCCCGCTCGCGGACCGGGCCCTCAAGGCCGGGGCGAAAGTTCTCAGCCATACCGGCAAGCCCTTCACACCGGACTCGATCGGCGGCGCCCTCGCCACGCGCGCCATCATGGCCGACCTGCGCGTCGGCGTGGCCGGAATCGGCGCGGGCGGACCGGCGCCCTTCTCCAAGGCTGACCGTTCGCGCTTCCTTTCGGCCCTCGACACCGCCCTCGTCGCCGTCCGCAAGGCAGCGGGGTAGGGCGCCCGCATACTTGCCCTTAACGGGCACCGTGGTATGGGCCGCAGATGAGCCAGATCACGCTTCACAAGGGGGATCTCCCCAAAGGCCTCAGTTTCGGCCCCGTCGTCGCCGTCGATACCGAGGCGATGGGCCTCAATCCGAACCGGGATTACCTGACACTGGTACAACTGTCGGCCGGTGACGGCACGGCGCATCTCGTGCATCTGACACGCGACTTCGACTGCCCGAACCTCAAGGCGCTGATGACCGATCCGAAGGTCGTGAAGCTGTTCCACTTTGCGCGTTTCGACATCGCGATGATGCGCAAATGGATGGGCATCACCGTCTCGCCGACCTGGTGCACCAAGATCGCCTCGCGACTCGCGCGCACCTATACGGACCGGCACGGCCTGAAGGATGTCGCCCGCGAGATTGCCGGGATCGACATGTCGAAGGCGCAGCAGAGCTCCGACTGGGGCGCCGCCGCGCTGACCGACGCGCAGATCCAGTATGCCGCCTCGGATGTGCTCTACCTGCACCAGATCAAGGCTGGCCTCGAAGCAATGCTGGTGCGCGAAGGCCGGATGGCGCTCGCCGAGGCCTGCTTCGGCTTCCTGCCGGTGCGCGCCGAGCTCGACCTGGCCGGTTGGGGCGAGGAAGATATTTTCGCGCATTCGTGATGGCCTGCGGCCCGCGCTTTCACTCGGACCGTATCGCGGTTAAGCATATCGCCTGAAACCATCGCAGGATCAGGCCGCCCCGACATGGACGCCAGCCTTCATCACGACCCCGCCATACTCTGGGCCCCGCGGCGCCAGTTGACGCTGGCGCAGGCACGCCGGCGGTCCGAACGGGTGGTCTACCTGCGCTACGCCTTTGTCGGCGCCGCCGCGATTTCGATCGGCCTCTTCCTCGGCTTCGTGTTCCGCAGCGCCCTGAGTACCGATGCCCGCCCACCCGCCGTGCGCGATGACGACGCTGTCACCATGATCAATCCGCGTTTCACCGGGCGCGACTCCGCCGGGCAGGTTTTCACCATCACCGCCGATTCGGCCCAGCGCCGGCGCGCCGAGAACGGCGTCGTGGACCTCGTCAACCCGATCATGCGCGATGGCACCGGCGCCGAACTGAAGGCCCCGACCGGCTATTACGACCGGGAGAAGGGCGTTCTGGAACTCTACGAAGCGGTCAACATCACCGACAGCGGCGGCTATTCCTTCATCAGCCGCGGGGCCCGGATGGTCCTCGGCGAACAGAGGGTGGAGGGACTTTCACCTCTGGAAGGCAAGGGCCCCCTTGGCGATATCCGGGCAGACTCGTATGAAATTCTCGACGGCGGCAACCGGATTGTCTTTGAAGGCAATGTGCGCACCGTGATCTATCCTCAACCGGCCGAAGAGCCCGCAACGTCTGAAAGTGAGCAAGATGGCACTCCGTAAAGCCGCCGGCGCAGCCCTTTGCCTTGCCCTTCTGGGCGCGCCCGCCTTTGCCCAGATTTCCTCCGAAGGCGGCCCAATCTATATCAATTCGGCGCGCACCGAGAGCCTCGAAACCGAGCGCAAGGTCATTCTGGCCGGCAATGTCGACATCCAGCAGGGCACCGCACGTCTTCGGGCGGATACGGTCACCATCCGGTTCACCGGCAAGCCGGGCAATGGCGGCTCAAGCATCGTCGGCGGGTTCGGCCAGGTCGAGAACATCATTGCCGAGGGCAATGTTTACTATGTGACACCCGAGCTGAAAGCCAAAGGTGACCGCGGCGTTTACGAACTGGCCACCGACACGATCACCATCACCGGCAAGGTCGCCCTGATGCGGGAACGCGACGTGGCCGAGGGTGAAACCCTGCGCATGGAGGTCAAAAGCCGCCGTACAACGCTGGAAGGCGGCTCCGGACGCACGCGGATGGTGATCGATCCGTCAACCCAGCCCGGCCAGAACCAGTGAATTTGATGATCGCGGTGAAAGCGATCTTAAGCATGGCCGGTTAAGGCTGTGGGAGGCCGGAAAACGGCCGTGGATGGATGGAAAACGGAATGAACGAAGCGGCCGAAGGCCTGGTAGTCAGCAATCTTGCCAAATCTTTTGGCAAGCGCCAGGTCGTCCGCGACGTGTCCCTTTCCCTTGGCCGCGGTGAAGTTGTCGGCCTGCTCGGACCCAATGGGGCCGGCAAGACCACCTGTTTCTACATGATCATGGGGTTGATCGGGGCCGATTCCGGCGCGATTTGCATCGACGGCGAGGATGTTACCCGCCTGCCGATGTACCAGCGCGCACGGCTCGGCGTCGGATACCTGCCCCAGGAGGCCTCGATTTTCCGGGGCATGAGTGTGGAAGAAAACGTCATGGCCGTTGCGGAGCTTGTCGAGAAAGACAGCGCCGCCTGCCAGGCACAGGTCGACAGCCTGCTCAGTGAACTGCATGTGGAACACCTTCGCAAGCAGCCGGCGACGTCCCTTTCGGGCGGCGAACGGCGGCGGGTGGAGATTGCACGTGCGCTCGCATCCCGTCCGAGCTTCATGCTACTGGACGAACCGTTCACCGGCATTGACCCGCTCGCCATTTCCGACATTTCAGACCTTGTCCGCTTCCTCAAGCAGCGCGGCCTCGGCGTTCTCATCACGGACCACCAGGTTCGCGAGACGCTGCAGATCGTGGACCGGGCCTATGT
>JBBSAZ010000036.1:0-14729 GCA_038251755.1 Caulobacterales bacterium | reverse complement strand
TTCGGGGCTGGAATGCCTAGGTATGCGGCGCAATCGAATCGCGCGCGGCACAAGCCCCATCAAAGGAATATATTCCCATGGCAGAGACCTATGACGTCGTCATCATCGGCGGCGGCCCCGGCGGCTACAACTGCGCGATCCGCGCCGGACAGCTGGGCCTCAAGGTCGCCTGTATCGAGACACGCGGCACACTCGGCGGCACCTGCCTGAATGTCGGCTGCATCCCGTCCAAGGCCCTGCTGCACGCTTCGCACCTCTTCCAGTCCGCGCAGCATGATTTCGCGGGCCTCGGCATCAAGACGGGCAAGATCGAACTCGATCTGACGCAGATGATGGCCCAGAAGTCTGAAGCGGTGGACGGCCTCACCAAGGGCATCGAGTTCCTCTTCAAGAAGAACAAGGTCGAGTATGTCAAAGGCCGCGGCAAGATTCTCGGCAAGGGCAAGGTTGAAGTCACCCTTGCCGAAGGCGGCACGCGCGTGCTGGAAACAAAGAACATCGTCATCGCAACGGGCTCCGAGCCCGCCACCCTGCCCGGCATCGAGATTGACGAGGAGCGCATCGTCTCGAACGTTGGCGCGCTGAGCCTCAAGGCTGTGCCGAAGAAACTGGTGCTGATCGGCGCGGGCGTGATCGGGCTGGAGATGGGCTCGGTCTGGGCGCGGCTCGGATCGGAAGTGACCGTGGTCGAATATCTCGACCGCATCCTGCCGCCGGCGGACGCCGAAGTGGCCAAAGACGCCGAGCGCACCTTCAAGAAACAGGGCCTGACCTTCAGGCTGGGCACGAAAGTGACCGGCGTGGAGAAGACCAAGACCAAGCTGAAAGTGAATATCGAGCCCGCCAAGGGCGGCGCCGCTGAAACCCTGGAGGCGGATGTCGTGATCGTCGCCATCGGCCGCAAGCCGTATACGGAGGGCCTCGGCCTCGAGACCGTGGGCGGCAAGACCGACAAGCGCGGCGTGGTCGAAGTCGCCGATGGCCACTTCAAGGTCGCAGACGGCGTCTGGGCAGTCGGCGACTGTATCCACGGGCCGATGCTGGCGCACAAGGCCGAGGATGACGGCACCGCGGTGGCCGAACTGATCGCCGGCAAGGCGGGGCATGTCGACTACAACCTCGTGCCGAGCGTCGTCTACACGAACCCCGAGATCGCCTGGGTCGGCAAGAACGAGGAAGAGCTGAAAGCGGCGGGCGTCGAATACGTCAAAGGCAAGTTCCCGTTCATGGCCAATTCCCGTGCACGGACGAACCACGAAACGACAGGCTTCGTGAAGATCCTTGCCGAAAAGGGCACCGACAAGATTCTCGGCGCGCACATGATCGGCGTCGGCGTTGGCGAAATGATCGCCGAAGTCGTCCTCGCGATGGAATTCGGCGCCGCTTCCGAGGACATCGCCCGCACCAGCCATGCGCACCCGACGCTATCCGAGGCCGTGCGGCAGGCCGCCATGGGCGTCGAAGGCTGGACAATGCAGATGTGACCTATCCGGGATTTGCGCCCCTTGGGTGTGGATTTCCGGCAAGGAATGCGAATAGACTCCCGGGTGATTGATTTCGGTGGGAGGTTTTCATGTTCAAACTCGCAAAAACGGCGATGGCGGCGGCTTGCGTATCGCTGATGCCACTGCCCGCGCTGGCGCAAGGCGGCGATCCGGGCGTGCCTGCGCAAACGGGCCAGGATCCCAATGCCATTTTCGCAGAGCTGGCGAATGTGGCGCAGATCACAGCCGCCGCGAAGAAGTGCAACTGGACCGATCCGATGTATGTGCTGGCGTCCGAATCGATGCTGGCAATCAAGGCTGCGGACCTGAAGGCGATGGTGGCACCCGGAGAGCAGGCACAGGTTGAGGCGGCGCTGCAGCAATCGGCGGCGAGTGTCAGCGGGTTTGCTTGCAAGCAGGCGGACGGAAGCGATCCGCCACAGCAGCACCAGATCGTGATGTTCGTGATGGACCAGTACTGGCGGATGATCGCTCACGTGGACGTACTGGGCAGTCTGCGCTGGGGCGAGGTGTTCAGCTACCCGCCGGCGGAGCGCAAGGCGCTCGACGACGAAATCGCGCATATCAAGGAATTCAAGGGCTACGGCTATAATCAGGTCGCCAATCCGCTGGAGACGCTGGCGGACAATACCGCTGCGCTGGCCTGCCGCGAGCGTCCGTCGAATGGCAAGCCGTGCCGGCCCGTCGCGCCGGAGATGGAAGGCAATGCGCCAACCATAAAAGTGCTGATCGAGACCACGGAAGCCTTCGGCAAGGCGGTGGCCGCGCCCAAGATCGCGGAACAGAAAGCGTTTGCAGCGGCCGTCGGCGATGTCACGCAGTACAGTAGCTTTTCCGATGAAGCCTGCAAGGAGAACACGCTGACGGTGAAGATGAGCGAGGCGCGCGTGAAAACGCAGACGACCGGCGACGGGTTCGGGGCCATGACGCAGGAAGTGACCTTCGCCGAAAAATTCCGGCTCGGGCAACCCGAACGGGTGGGCTGGATCCTGATGTTTCGCAGCATGATGACGCCCGGCGCCAGTGAGCCTTATGTCATCCTCGCCGAAAGCGGCGGCGAATGGGACGAGGAAAGCGCACGCACTGGTGCAGGCCAGGTCGACAGCCTGTACGACACGCAGCTGGACGCGATTGCAAAGCTTCCGCCGGAACAAAGAGGATCGGCGACCGAAGACGCCAAGCAAGCCGTGGCGCAAACCTATTTCGACAATTTCGCCATGATGGGGCTGATGCAGACGATCAATGGCGGCGGCGGCCTCACGCTGAAACAATGCAAACCCGGATGAGATTTGCCGCGCCTTGCGGCTGGACGGGGTGGTCGCTGCATCTTATTCTGCGCCGATGTACAAGCATGCCGGAGCCGGATGGAGCATCAGGCCGTTCACCGCGGCGGATGCGGGCACATGCCTGGCGATCTTCCGCGACTGCCTGACCGACATGCCCTGGCGCATCCGCAACCGCGGCCAGTACATGATCCTGCGCCGCTCGCTGACGCCGCTGAACGCCTGGGTCACCGAGGAGCCGGATGCCGGCGTCATCGGCTTCCTGACGCTGCAGCTGCCGCAGGATTATATCGACCATCTGTTCGTGGACCCGGACTGGCGCTTCTGCGGCGTCGCCCGGGGCCTGCTGGAAGTCGCCCGGCAGGGCGCGACCGGCGCGCTGAGCTTTGATGTGGACGCCGAGAACCTGGGCGCCCGCCGGGCCTATGAGGCGCTCGGCTGGCAAGTGGTGGCGAGCACGGGCAGCACAAGCAAGGCGCGCCAGATGCGCCTTGTCAGCCCCTGATCTTGCCGAAGAAACCACCCCCTTCCCCTGAAACGATCTATGCGGCGCCTGCCGACTGGGTGGCGCGCGGCGCGGGCGCACAAGGCAACCTCTTCCTCACCGGCCGGGCGGGCACCGGCAAGACGACCCTGCTGCGCAAGTTCCTCGCCGAGGCCGGCGACAAGGCGGTGATCGTCGCGCCGACGGGCGTCGCCGCAATGAATGCCGGCGGGCAGACGATCCATTCCTTCTTCAAGCTGCCGCCGCGCCTGATCGAGGCGCAGGATGTGCGCCGCCTGCCGAATGCGCGGGTGGTGCGCGCGGTCGAGACGGTGGTGATCGACGAGATCTCGATGGTGCGCGCCGACATGCTGGACGCCATCGACCGCAGCCTGAAGCTCAATCGCGGCTCCAAACGCCCGTTCGGCGGTGTACGGATGATCCTGTCAGGCGACCTGCACCAGCTGCCGCCGGTCGTCTCCAATCAGGAAAGCCCCATCCTGCTGGAACGGTTCGGCGGCAACTATTTCTTCAACGCACCGGCCTTCCGGGACGGCGAGTTCTCGCTGCTGGCGCTGAAGCACGTGTTCCGGCAGGAAGACCCGCGCTTCCTGGCGCTGCTCGGCGCGCTGCGCTCCGGCCGCGTGACACCCAACGATGAGGCGACGCTGGCCAAGCTTGTCTCCACGCGCAGCGCCTCGGACGCCTCGGAAACGCATGTCGTGCTGACGCCCAACAATGCCAACGCCTTCCGCATCAACCAGACGCGGCTGGCGGAACTGAAGAGCGAGCGGAAAATCTTCCCGGCGGATGTGCAGGGCCAGTTCGACGAGAAGAGCTTCCCGACGGAGTCCGACCTCGAACTGAAAGTCGGCGCGCGCGTCATGCTGATCCGCAACGATCCCGAGGGGCGCTGGGTGAACGGCACGCTGGCGCATGTCGAAGGGTTCGGCGCCAAGAGCGTGATCGTGAAGATCGCCGGACGCGTGTACGAGATCGAGGCGGCGGCGTGGGAGAAGTACCGCTACGATTTCGAGATGGATTCCAAGAAGGTGAAGCGCGAAGTCGTCGGCACGTTCAAGCAGGTGCCGCTGCGGCTCGCCTACGCGGTGACGATCCACAAGGCGCAGGGCCTGACGCTCGACAACGTGTTCATAGACTTCGACAGCGGAATGTTCGCCCACGGACAGGCCTATGTTGCCTTCTCGCGCGCGCGGACCCTCGAAGGCCTCGAAATCTCGCGCCAGCTGCGCCCGCGCGACCTGGTGCTGGACCGCGAGGCATTTGCCTTCGGCGCCCTCGACACCATCGAGGATACGCCGAACTACCTGCTCGCGAAGTTCCGCAAGGACGAAGGCGCACTTATCTAGGCGAACACTTCGCCATAGCTGGCCGGGGCGCCTTCGGCTGTGCGCTTGCGCACCATCGTGCCGGCGATCAGGTCGTGGACACAGCGGCGGTCTGCGCGGAACAGGCCGGCGATGTAGCCGATATAGAACGGGATGATGTTGGCGCAGAACCGGCCGACCGTGTTGCGCATGACGATCGCGCCGAAAGTGGGCTTGCCGCCGTTCATGTCGGTGACGATGGCGCCGACGGCGAGTTTGCCCCAGGTCGCCTGTTTCTTCGAGGCTTCCATGGAGACCGAGTAGATGATGCTGCAGACGCCGAGGATGACCGAGAAGATGATGACGGCCATCAAGGCGGCGGTATCGGTGGCGGCGGCTGCGGCGGCGCCGAAGATGCCCATGCCGAACAGGAAGAACACCGGCAGGCCGACAATCAGGGAATCGATCAGCATGGCAATGATGCGGCGCCCCCAGACAGGCTTGCCGGCATAGGGGCTGGCCGCGCTGGAGGGAGCGGCATAGGCGGGCGCGCGAGGGGCAGCGCCGGGTTTCGATGCAGGCTCCGGCGCGCGGCTGCGTTCGGACTGCAGGAAGGCAAGCGCTTCAGGCGAGAGCTTGTCGCGCGCAGCGGGTGCGGCGCGGCCCATGGGCGGGGGCGCGGTTTTCTTGCCGAACGTTGGTTTCGCCGAAGCGGCACCGCCGCCTGTCACCTGCTTGCCGAACGTCGCCATGAAGGGCCTCCCTATCGAGAGTTACCCTAGCCGATCAATCTGTCGATCCGGCAAAAGCGCGGCGCGGAATTCCAGCGGCGGCTTTAACCAACCGGTCACGCCAGCCTGCGGATTTCGTCCGAGAGGGCGCGGTCCTTGTCGGTGACGATCGTCTCCAGCACGCGGACGCGTTCCTTCAGGCGGCTGACTTCCTCGCGCATCGCCGAGACATCGGCCTGCGTGGTTTCGTCGGCGGCCGAATTGGCGCGGGTTTTCAGATAGGTCTGGTAGACCCCTGCCCCGACGCTGATCGCGACGATCAGCACAACCATTTCAAATGGACCCATGTTTCGTCCTCCAGTTCGCAGAAAAGATGCCTCAAAGGGGCGTTGAATGAAAGGGCGCGTCAGAGCCCGTCGAAATCGCGCTTCAGGCGCCAGTCGTCACCGGTGATGATTTCCTCGAGCGCGCGCACGCGTTCCTTGAGGCGGGCGATCTCGTCATCGCGCGCATCGGCGTGCGCATCCGGCTCCCAGCGACGCAGGCGGCTGCGACGCCGGCTGCGCGTCAGCAGCCAAACGAACAGGACAATCGCAAAGACAGGCCACAGGGCACTCATCGTCACCTCCCACTCTTATCGAATATCAATGTGGGGAAGTTTGAGGGAGACGCAAGGGGTTGGGGGGAATTATTCGGACCGGAAACGAACCTCGCCGCAGACCCCTGCGAAGGCAGGGGTCCAGACAAGGAAGAAAGGCTTGTTCCTTTGATTGGGTCCCAGCCCTCATCCCGAGCCAGTCGAGGGACGATGGGACCTGCGGGCATGGGTGTGGCGCGCTGAGTCTCAGCGCCCCGTAGAGCCAAACCCGCGAGCGCCACGCGCCGTTTCATCCAGCGCGTCCACTTCGCTCCAGGCAAGCCGCGTCACCGGAGCGAGGACGAGCTGGGCGATGCGTTCGCCGCGCAGCACCTTGAACGGCTCGGCGCCGAGATTGATCAGGATGACCTTGAGTTCGCCCCGGTAATCGGAGTCGATGGTGCCGGGCGTGTTTAGGCAGGTGACGCCGTGCTTGGCGGCGAGGCCGGAACGCGGTCGGACCTGGATTTCGTAACCTTCGGGGATCGCAACCGACAGGCCGGTAGGCACCAGGGCGCGCTCGCCGGGCGCCAGCACCATCGGCTCGCCTTCGGCAACAGCCGCGCGCACATCTATGCCGGCGGACCCGGATGTTTCATAGGCGGGCAATTCGAGGCCCTCGAAATGCGGCAGCGGGCAAACCTGGACAGTGACGGTGCTCATCACCCCCGGGTGCGGAGACTCTGCGCGCGAGTCAAGCTGGGAAGGCTACTCCGCCGCCAGACTGAGGCGGGGCGCGGGGCCTGTCAGCGCATCGGCGATGCGGGCGGCGAGGCGGCGGGAGACGGCGTCCTTGGCGAGGCGGGGCCAGTGCTCCTTGCCTTCGGGCGTGATCAGGTAGACCTCGTTCTGGTCGCCGCCCATCACGTCGCCGGAGACGTCGTTGGCGACGATCCAGTCGCAGCCCTTGCGGGCGCGTTTCTCGGTGGCGAGCGCTTCCACATCATGCGTCTCGGCGGCAAAGCCGATGACGAGGCGCGGGCGGCCCTTCCGTTTCTGGCTGATTGTGCGCAGGATATCCGGGTTCTCGGTCAGCTGGATGGCGGGCGCTTCGCCCTGCCCTTTCAGCTTCAGCTTCTTCGGCGCGGCCTTCACCGGGCGCCAGTCGGCAACGGCGGCGACGGAGACAAAAACATCCGCAGGCAGAGCATCCTCGCAGGCCTTCAGCATCTCGCGCGCCGTCTCGACGGAGACGAACGCCACGCCGTCCGGCGCCTTCAGGGCGACGGGGCCGGAGACCAGCGTGACGCGGGCCCCTTCAGCCGCGAGGGCGGCGGCGATGGCATAGCCCTGCTTGCCGGAAGAATGATTGGAAATGTAGCGCACCGGATCCAGCGGCTCGCGCGTCGGCCCGGCGGTGACGAGGGCGTGGAGACCCGCGAGGCGTTTGGACGACGGGGCGAGCGCCGCTTCGATCTCGCGCACAATGGCGAGAACTTCCGGCAGGCGCCCCGGGCCGAACTCACCGCACGCCATCGGGCCGACATCCGGCTCGACAACGCGCACCCCGTCCGCGCGCAGGCGGGCGACATTGCGTTTCGTGGCGGCGTGTTCCCACATCCGCACGTTCATCGCGGGCACCATCAGCACCGGCTTGTCGGTGGCGAGCAGCGTGGTGGAGGCAAGATCATTCGCAAGACCTGCAGCCGCCTTGGCCATCAGGTCGGCGGTCGCCGGACAGACGACGACGAGATCAGCCGAGCGCGACAGCTCGATATGCCCCATCTCGGTCTCGTCGGTGAGATCGAACAGTTCGGAATACACCTTCTCGCCCGACAGGGCGGAGACGGACAGCGGCGTGACAAACTCGGCGCCGGCCTTGGTCAGGATCGCACGCGAGGCAATACCGCGCCGGCCCAGCTCGCGGATCAGCTCAAGGCTCTTGTAGGCAGCGATGCCGCCGCCGATGATGAGGAGGATTCTCGGGCTGTTCATTCCGTCTGCCGGTCTGGTTTGAGGCCCTTCCTAGCGCAAAACCCTTGAAATCGTCCCATCAAATACGCGGGATCGGCGGCTCTGCGTCAAGGTTGCAGTAAGACTTGGCGCCGGGGCCTAGTCGCCGACGCGGATGAGTTTCGAGGTTGAAGAACTGGAAGACGCGCGGTTTTCGCCCGCAAGACCGGTCTTGTCGGCGCTGCGCTTCAGTTCGCGGACGGTGACCGACGTGCCGGAAGCGCCCTGGCTGCGGTGAAGCAGGAAGGTCTGGCGCTCACCGTCGCAGGTGACGCGGACCGTGGCGGTGCGCCGGCCATTCGCCGCGGCGGAGTCGAGCGCGGCGCGCGTGGCCGCTTCGGTGGCCGCGGCGCAGGTGTCAGCGACGGCAGGCGCCGACAGGCAGGCGGCAGCGGCAATCAGGGCGGCAAGGCGTTTCATAGGACCGGCTTCCTTCTGATGACGGAAGCAGAAGGTAACCGAAGTCTTAACGCGAAGAAGCCCTTACGCTTCAGGCGGGAAACTCACAGGGCACGAGACGCCGCAGCCGCGAGAAATTCGCGTGAGTTTTTGGGGCTGCCTAGAACGAGCGCACAGCCCATGCCGCCGCCACACCGAGCACCCCAACCAGCCCGAACCAGCCCCACCAGGGCGCGAAGCGTTGCGGCGGCGGCAGGGGTGCAGGCTCGGCGTCGAGGCTTTTCTCGAACCGGTCCATCACCTCGGGCAGGCGTTTCAGCCGGTTCGTGACGTCTCGGACATTTTCGCGGATCATCCGCACGGCGCCTTCCGGGCCGAAATTCCGGCGCATCCAGGCTTCGATGACGGGCTCGGACGCGTTCCAGATATTGTGCGTCGGATCAATCGCGCGCGCGACGCCTTCAACCTGCACCATGGTCTTCTGGAGCAGCACGAGTTCCGGCCGCAGCGCCATGCCGAACGTGTGCGTATAGTCGAACAGCTGCAGCAGCACGCGGCCCATCGAGACTTCTTCGGCGGGGCGGCCAAACAGCGGCTCGCCGATCGAGCGGAGCGCCTGCGCAAAGTCGCCGACGGACTGCGATGGCGGCACGTAGCCGGCCTCGAAGTGGACTTCGGCGATGCGCATGTAATCCCGCTTCAGGAAGCCCCAGAGGATTTCCGCGAGGAAGCGTCGCTCCATCGGGCCGATGCGGCCGATGATGCCGAAATCGACCAGCGCGATGCGGCCTTCCGGCGTCAGGATGGCATTGCCTTCGTGCATGTCGGCATGGAAGACACCGTGCTCGATGGCGCTGGCGAGGAAGCCTTGCGTGATGTCATTGGCGAGCTTGACCCGGTCGAGGCCCGGGCGGTCCAGCACGCCGGGCGCGGTGAGCGGCGTGCCTTCGATCCAGGAGATCGTCAGTACACGTTTTCCGGTCCGCTCCCAGTCGACCTTCGGGATATCGAAGAAGCCGGTCTTTTCATTGATCGCGCGCATCTCGTCCGCGCCGCCGGCTTCAAGGCGCAGGTCAAGTTCGCGCAGCATGAAATTCGAGATCGTCTCGGTCAGTGCGATGGGCTTCAGGCGGCGGCTGGTCGCGGAGACGCCCTCGATGGTGCGGGCGGCCCGGCGCATGGCGGAAAGTTCCAGCGCCATCTGGCGTTCGATCCCGGGACGGAGGATCTTCACCGCGCGGTCGCCGTCCGGCAAGGACATCTTGTGGACCTGCGCGAGCGAGGCGGCGGCGACGGGTTCCGACAGGCCCGGGAAAAGCCGGACGGCTTCGGTCTCGGTAAACTCGGCGGCCAGCGCGGCGCGCGCCTGTTTCATAGGGAAAGGCGGCAGCTTGTCCTTCAGGCGCGCGAGGTCGCCGGCGACCTCCGAGCCGAACACATCGGGCCGCGTCGCGAGGAACTGGCCGAGCTTGATATAGGCAGGGCCGAGACCTTCAAGCGCCGTCGCCAGGCGCTGTCCGGGGCGGCCTCTGGCGCCGCCGAACAGACGCAGGACGCTGCCGGCCACACGTGCCGGGATGGGCAGGCGCGACTGGTAAGCGCCGGGCAGCACCACGTCATGCCGCGCCAGCGCTGTGCCTGCACGCATCAACCGCCAATAGTCGCCGAGTGCGCTCATCTAGCTATTGTCCGCCGATATGGAACCAAGCCAGCGCCCCATGCGTTGAGCACTAGAAACAAAATTGCAGAGAGCGAGTTCCATCATGTCCGATTCCCCGTCATCCAACAATTTCCTGTACCTGATCGTCGGCATACTGGTGGCCGCCGCCGTAGCCTTCGGCATCTACTACTTCACTGAAGGTGACGGCGGCCCGCAGGGCGTCGAGATTTCCGTCGGCGAAGACGGCGTGAAGATCGACGAAAACTAGGCGGCCCATGCTCACGCCGCCCAGCCGAAGTGCAGGGCGGCGATACCGCCGGAATAGTTGGTGACGGAGACCTGGGCAAAGCCTGCGCCTTCGATTTCCGCCTTGAACACGGATTGTTCCGGGAACTGACGGATCGATTCCACAAGGTATTGATAGCTTTCCCGGTCGCCCGCGATCAGTTCGCCGAGGCGCGGGATGACGGCGTAGCTGTAGGTGTCATAGGCCTCCTGCAGCAGCGGCGCCGTCATCTGGCTGAACTCCAGCACAGCGAGGCGGCCGCCGGTCTTCAGCACGCGGCGGAATTCCCTGAGACCGGCCACGCGGTCCGCGAAGTTGCGGATGCCGAAGGAGACGGTCACCGCGTCAAAGCTCTTGTCCGGATAAGGCAGCTTCTGGCCATCGGCGCAGACCCAGTCCAGGCGCCCCTCCCATTTCGCATTGTCGGCCCGCGCCTTGCCGGCCTCCAGCATGGCATCGTTGATGTCGCAGACGATGGCTGTCGCCGGGCGCGCATCGCCGCGCCGCTGGCCCGCCTTGTCGGCGAGTTCGAGGAAGGCGCGCGCCAGTTCGCCGGTGCCGCCCGCGACATCCAGATGGCGTTCACCCGGCTGCGGGTTCAGCTTGTTCATCGCGTCATGTTTCCATAGGCGGTGGACACCGGCGCTCATCAGGTCGTTCATCACGTCATAGCGAGAGGCGACCGAGCGGAACACGGATTTGACCCGGGCGACCTTTTCGGCCTCCGTCACCTCCTCGAACCCGAAGGAGACCTTGCGCTCTGTGCCGTCTGTCTCTGCCATGCGATGCCACCTTACATGCGACCTGCCGCTTAGCGTATATGCGATAACGATGCCTGAATTGCCCGAAGTCGAGACAGTTCGCCGCGGACTTGCCCCTGTCATGGAGGGAAGACGCATCCTGCGGCTGGAACAGCGGCGGGCGGACCTGCGCTTTCCCCTGCCCGAGCGGTTTGCCGAGCGGGTGGCCAATGCCCGGATAGACCGGCTCGCCCGGCAGGCGAAATTCCTCAGCGCGCACCTCTCGACAGGCGAAGTGCTGGTCATGCATCTCGGCATGACGGGGCGGTTCACGATCTCCGGAAAGCCGCAGGGCGAATTTCACCACGAGACGGGCGGCCTGTCCGCGCATGACCATGTCGTCTTCCACATGGAGGGCGGGGAGATCGTCACCTATAACGACCCCCGCCGGTTCGGCTTCATGGAACTCTGGCCCGCCGCGTCATTCGAGGCCTACCCGAGGTTAATGACCATGGGCCCGGAGCCGCTGTCGAACGGGTTTTCCGCCGCCTATCTGGACACCGCCCTGAGCGGCAAGGCAGCGCCGATCAAGGCCGCCCTGCTCGACCAGTCGATCATCGCCGGTCTCGGCAACATCTATGTCTGCGAAGCGCTTTACCGTTCAGGCATCTCGCCAAAACGCCTGTCGCGCACCGTGCCGGGCCTACGGGCCGGAAGGCTCGCCCCGGCCATCAACGCCGTGATTGCCGAGGCAATCGCCGCAGGCGGTTCGTCGATTTCAGACTTTGCCGGAACAGACGGAAACCTCGGCTACTTCCAGCACCGGTTCGACGTGTATGACCGCGAAGGCGAAGCCTGCAAACGCTGCGGCGCGGTAGTGAAGCGGATCGTGCAGTCGGGCCGGTCGACGTTCTATTGCAGCGGTTGCCAGAAGTAACGTGCCGACACAGAGCAACCTGTCCCCTCCCCATCTTGGGGAGGGCTAGGGTGGGGGAGGCACACACTGCCGCCGCCCGTACGCAACAAAATCCACCCCTCCCGAAAATAAAATCCGTAGACGCATCAACGCGCTGAAAAATAAAACGCCAGACCTTGCGCCAAACCCTTCCGCCCGGAGTTATACTCCGCCTCACCCCCAAACCTTAGGTCGGATAGAGGCCAAAGGCCGAAATCCGCTCGCCCCGAGAGCCAGCGATAAAGAAACGATACGAAGTGATAAAAAATGAGAATCAATGAGAAAAATTCGACACCCGGAGTGCAAGGCCTGCAACAGGATGAGGCCACTTGGAGAGACCATGAGAGGACTTATGCCTACAGAAAAGAGAGCCGCGGCAAAGCAAATCCCAACCCGATCAGGCTTTTATCAAATCCCAACCCAATCTCTACGCAACACTCCGTCCACAGACGGGTGCTCCAAAAAATGTTTTCACCCCCGAAAACCCCAAAACCCAAAACCCAACTTCTCCGCAGGTACCTGCGAAGGCAGGTACCCAGCGCACTGAGCAAGCATTCTCCGAATCTGGGCCCCTGCCTGCGCAGGGGCCTGCGGAGGTGTCTTGAGAGATGAAGCCCTACCTCTCCGCCTTCAATCCCAGCTTCGACAGCGGCGCCCCCAACGCCCCGCTCACCAACGCCGCCAGCAAAGGCGGCGCCGGCCAGAGTTTCGAGACCGGCGCGGCGAGCCGGTCGCGCAGCCAGGGCAGGATGCCGGAGTCCGACTGGTAGACCGGCGTGAAGGCCCAGGTCATCAGCTGGTAGAGGCGCACATGAGCGGCGCGCTGGCGGACATACCTCCCGGCGATATCGACCGCCTCACCGCCGGACGCCACCGCGCGGGCAAGCGCGTAGGCGTCCAGCAGCGCCATGTTCTCCCCCTGCCCGAGCTGCGGACTGGCCGCATGCCAGCTGTCACCCAAATGGATCAGGCGCCCTTCGGCGGCCGGCCAATGCGTGCGGTGGCGGTAGCGCGCGAACGTCAGCTGGTCATGATCCGTGATCTGATCCACCAGCATCGCCGTCTCCGGCCAGAGGGCGCGCGCGGCATCCTTCCAGTGGACCAGCGGCGCAGCGCGGAAGTCTGCATGGGCATCTCCCCGGATCGACCAGAAATAGGTGAGGCTCGGCCCGGCCTCCTCCGAGACGCGGCCGGACGGCATCACCCCCGCCATCTTGCGCGCGGCTTCGTAGCGCTGCTCCAGCGCGGTGCGATCAAAGGGCCCCTGTTCTGGCCAGGGCAGCGTCACCCAGAGCGCGCCATAGGGCAACTTGTTGACTGGCGCCGAGGAAAGCGGCGAGCGCACACCGAGTGCATCAATGACAAGGTCAAACGGCCCATGTGCACCGTTGGTGGCATCGACGAGCGTACCGGTGTCCGCATTCGCCGCCGTGATCCGGGCGCCGGTGACGAGTCGGGCGCCGCTGGCGGAGGCGGCGTCGCTGAGCAGCGTGAACAGGGCGGCGCGCTGGATACCGAGGCCGCAGAGGCCGTCGCGCAGCGCTGTGTAGCGGACATCCAGAACGGCGCGTCCGGTTTCTGCCGAGACACCCCAGAGCCGCGCAATCGGCGCGCCGAGCGCTTCCGCCCGTTCGCGCAACCCGAGGGCGCCCAGGATGACCAGCCCCGTTTCCTGAAGCATCAGGCCGGAGCCGACCGGTCCGGCCGCTGCGAACTGGTCAAACACCGTGACGCGGTGGCCATGCCGCGCCAGCAGGGCGGCAGCGGCCAGACCGCCGATCCCGGCGCCGGCGATCCCGATGGAAAGTGTTCGACTCATCTGCCTGTTTAGCCCTGCTCCTTGTGTGTTGCGCAAGTCTGCGCGAGAGTGAGTTCCGAAAAGAAACGGGATGTGCCCATGTCAAACGGAGCAGCGCTTATCGTCGGCGCAGGCGATGCGACCGGCGGCGCCATCGCCAAGGCCTTTGCCCGCGAAGGCCTGACCGCCTGCGTCACACGCCGCGCGCGCAACCTTGATTCGCTCAGCGCGCTGGTGTCCGAAATCGAGGCGGAGGGCGGCCAGGCGCGGGCCTTCGGGGTCGATGCACGCGAGGAGGAAGCGACGATTGCCCTCGTCGACCAGATCGAGGCCGAGGTCGGACCGTTGGAAGTCTGCGTGTTCAATATCGGCGCGAATGTCCGCTTCGGAATCACCGAGACGACGGCGCGCGTCTATCAAAAGGTCTGGGAGATGGCCGCCTTTTCGGGCTTTCTCGCCGGGCGCGAAGCGGCGCGGGTGATGAAGCTGCGAGGACGTGGCACGATCCTGTTCACCGGCGCGACGGCCTCATTGCGGGGCTCGGCGAATTTCGCGGCTTTTGCCGGCGCCAAGCATGCCTTGCGCGCGCTGGCCCAGAGCATGGCGCGCGAGCTCGGGCCCGAGGGCATCCACGTCGCCCACGTCGTGATCGACGGCGCCATCGACACGCCGTTCATCGCCGAGAACTTTCCCGAGCGCTATGCGAAGAAGAACGAGCAGGGCATCCTCAGTCCCGACGCCATCGCCGAGAACTACTGGAACCTGCACCGGCAGACTAAGAGCGCGTGGACGCACGAGCTCGATCTGCGTCCCTGGACCGAGACCTGGTGATTCCCATGAAGCCGCAGCTCGAGTACTTCTTCGATTTCGGCAGCCCCACGTCCTACCTCGCCGGGTCCCAGTTGCCGAAGCTGCTGGCCGAGACGGGCGCCGAGATCGTCTGGCGGCCGATGCTGCTCGGCGGCGTGTT
>JBBSAZ010000035.1:0-14908 GCA_038251755.1 Caulobacterales bacterium | reverse complement strand
TCCGGTCGGTCGGTGAAGGCGTGGCGGTGGTGCGCCTCGTCGCGCACGAGCACGCAGCCTGCGTCATAGTTCACGTGCAGCCATTTGTGGAAATCGAAGGCGAGGGAATCCGCGCGCGCGATCGCGGCGAAGCGGGCGGCAAGCTCGGGCACCAGGGAGCCAAGTGCGCCGAACGCGCCGTCCACATGGAACCACAGGTTTTCGGCGGCGGCGATATCGGTAAGCTCCGTGAGCGGATCAGTCGCGCCAGTGTTGACGGTGCCCGCCGTGCCGATGAGAAGGAAAGGCTGCAGGCCCGCCGCGCGGTCTGCGGAGATCGCCGCGCGCAGGGCGGCGGTGTCCATCTCGTACCGGTCGTTGACGGGAATACGGCGCAGCGCGTCCGAGCCGAGGCCGAGAATGTCGAAGGCGCGGGGATTGCAGGCATGGGCTTCGGCAGAGGCGTAGCCGACGAGGCGCGCGTTTGCGAGGCCGCCCTTGCGGCTGGCAAATTTGAGGCGCACGTCGCGGGCGACCTTCAGGGCGATGACCGTGGCGAGCGAGGTGCCGGAGACGATGAAACCGCTGGCCGTTTCCGGAAATCCGAAGAGTTCGCGGCACCAGCGGATCACCTGCCGCTCGACATAGATCGCGCCATGATCGCGCCCGCCGGCATTGGCGTTGATGGCGGAGGCGGTGATTTCGGCGAGCAGGTTCTGCGGCGTGCCGGAGCCGTGCACCCAGCCGAAGAAGCGCGGATGGGTGTTGCCGGCGCCGTAAGGCAGGAGCGCGGCGAATTGGGCAGCGAGCGCCTCCTCGTCCTGGCCAGTCTCCGGCAGCGGCTGGTCAAACGCCGCCTTCATTTCGGGCGGGAAGGGTGTCCACACCCTGCCCTCGCGCGCGGCCTGAATCTTGTCCATTGCCGCATCGAGCAGCGCATGTGCGGTCTCACGGAACGCGGGCCAGTCCTGCGGGTCGAGCCCGGTGTCTGGATCGTCTGCCATCGGCGTGTCTTTCGGGAGGATTACTGACTGGCCCAGAGGATACGCGCGATCCAGGCGATTTCGGAAGGCTTGAATTCGCGGGACGGATAGTCCGGGTTCAGCGAGGCGAGTTCAACGATGCGGGTATTCTTCCGGGCCAGGACTTTCGCCATCACTTCGCCCTGCGCGGTCTTTGCGACGACGCGGTCACCGGGTTTCACTTCGGCGCCGGGCGCGACGATGATGCGGTCCCCCGCACGGTAGGCGGGCTCCATCGAATCGCCGCTGATCTGCAGGGCGTAGACTGTCTCGGTGCCAAGTCCCGGAAAGCGCACATCGTCCCAGCCAGCCCCGACGGGAAAGCCGGCATCGTCGAAGAAGCCGTCCTGTCCCGCCTGCGCAAAGCCGATCAACGGGGCGGAGCCGCCGCGCCGGCCTTCGACCAGCGCCGCGAAATCGTCAAAGCCGGCGCCGACGGCGTCCAGTACGCGGGCGAGGCTTTCGGTCGTCGGCCAGCGCGGGCGGCCATCGGCGCCTTCCCGCTTGGAGGGATTGAAACTGGTGGGGTCGAGCCCGGCGCGTCTGGCCAGGCCGGAGGCGGAGAGGCCGTGATGCGCGGCGAGCTGGTCCAGCCCGCGCCAGATATCCTTGTGCTGCATGGACGTCCCCCGCGAGAGTGTGGAAACATTCCTATACTAGGAATATTCACCTATCGTCAACGCTCAGGCGGTGTCCAGTCCGGCGCCGCCGCAGCCCGCCGCCTGAGACGAAGGGCAAGACCGAGCGCGACACCGACGCCGATGGCCACGGCCAGATCCGCCACCACCGTCAGCACGAGTGTGAGGACCAGCAGCAACCGATCTTCCACAGGCATCTTGGCATGCTCGCGCCATTTGTGCGGCTCGCTCATGTTCCAGGCCGTGAGGATCAGCAGGCCCGCCAGCGCCGGCAGGGCCAGCGCGCCCACGAGCGGCGCGGCGAGCAGCATCATCAGCAGGATCGCGAGCGCATGGATGAGCCCGGCGACTGGTGTCTTGCCGCCGGCCTTCACATTGGTGGCCGTGCGCGCGATGGCGCCGGTGGCGGGCAAGCCGCCGAACAGGCTGGAGCCGATATTGGCGGCGCCCTGGGCAATCAGCTCCGCATTCGGACGATGTTTCCCTTCGATCATCCGGTCCGCCACCATGGCGGAAAGCAGGGACTCGACGCCGGCGAGAAAGGCGATGATCAGCGCCGACGGGAGCAGTTCCTGAAGGCGCGGGAGGGAGATGTCCGGCAGGGCGGGCATCGGCAGATGGTGTGGCAGCGCGCCGAAGCGGCTGGTGATGGTTTCGACCGGAAGGACGAACAAAGCCGCCGCCGCAGATGTCAGCCCCACCGCCACGATCAGGCCCGGCCATTTCGGCGCGAGGCGGCGGAACAGGACGATCAGCGCGATAGTCACCAGGCCGATACCCAGAGCGGACATGTTCAGCGTTTCCCGCCCGGCCCAGAGCGCGGGCAGCTTGTGCAGGAAATCGGCCGGCAGGCTGGCGATCTCAAGGCCGAACAGGTCCTTCAGCTGGCTGGTCGCGATGATGATGGCGATCCCGATCGTGAAGCCGTTGACCACCGCTTCGGGGATGAACTGGATCAGGTTGCCGGCCCGGAGGAAGCCCGCGATCAGCAGGATGACCCCGGCCATCAACGAGGCCAGCACCAACCCGTCAAAACCGTAATGCGCGATAACGCCGTAGACGACGACGATGAAGGCCCCGGTCGGTCCGCCGATCTGCACGCGGCTGCCGCCGAGCAGCGAGATCAGGAAGCCGGCGACGATGGCGGTGACGAGACCGGCGGCCGGCTCGGCGCCCGAGGCAATCGCGATGGCCAGGCTGAGTGGCAGGGCAACCATCGCCACGGTCACGCCCGCAAAGGCGTCGGCTGCAAAGAGCGGCCAGCTATAGGATCTGAGGGTCGTCAGGAGTTTCGGTTTCACGGGCGCTGGCGGGCGGGGGCATTGGGCCAGCGTCCTTACCTCCTGCGAAAGGCTAGCAGATCAGCCTGCGCCGCGCGATGTGGCACGGATTCGCAGGGTCAGAGCCGCCACTTGCCGCCGCCGACTGCCCCGCCATCCGGCAGAAGGTGGCGGTGCGCGACGCCGTAGACGCGGGCCTCGCCGATGGCGAAGGCCATGCAGCCTTCGGGGAAGACCGGCCGGAACGCGTCGTGAAGCACGTTCAGCCCGCCCGCGAAGGCGCCCATCGCTGGCATCACGAGCCGGGCGCCATCGGAGGCAAAGCAACGGCGGCGCACCGAGCGCCCGCGCCCGGCGACCTTGGCGACCGGGTGGAGATGGCCTGCCACCTCGCCTGCCTCGCCGGTCGGCTCATGCCGGAAGACCAGCGGGCCGAGGTGCAGCACCTTGGCCGCGCGACCGCCCAGATGGGCCGGGGGATCGGGATCGTGGTTGCCTTCGACCCAGACCCAGTCCTGCGCGGCCGTCAGGGCCCGGATGCGTTCCGCATAGGGCGCGGGCAGGCGCGATTCCGAACGCCGGTCGTGGAAACTGTCGCCGAGCGAGATCACGGTTTCCGGACGAAGCGTAGCGCAGAGTTTCTCGACCCGCGCCAGCGTGGCGGAGGTGTCATAAGGCGGGAGCATCTGGCCAGCGGCGGCGTAGTTCGACCCCTTTTCCAAATGCAGGTCGGAGACGACGAGCAGGCGCTGCGCCTCCCACCAGAGCGCGCCCTCCGGCAAGGGGGTCAGCAGCTCACCGGCGAGATGCAGCAAGGTCTGTGCGGGCTGGGTTGCGGCGGCGATCATCGGTCACAGAACTGGCCCGATGCGAGGCCGGGGTCAACGCTGCATTGCGGCCAAGGTGGACACGGCTGCAGCGCTCGGCTCTACTGCCGCTTCAACAGACGACTCTTGGAGGACCAGATCGTGGCTCAACCGAAATTTCGCATGCTGCTGCTCGCCTCGATCAGCGCGCTCGCGCTGGCCGCCTGCCAGGACGCTGCGCCGCCCGCCGCGCCGGAGGCTGAAACGGTGGTGGCGGCCGAGGAAGAACCTGTGACGGAAACGGTCTCGCTGCTGCCCAAAATGGTCTGCGGCCCGGACGGGTTCATCCGGCAGGATGCCACGCGGGAGTCGCTGGCGGAGACCTTCGGCGCGGAAAACCTCGTTGAGGAGGAGCTTCCTTGGGTCGACAGCGTGGAAACGGCGCTCGTGCTGTTCCCGGATGATCCGACGATGCGAACCGAGATGTTCTGGCTGGACAAGACCAGCGGCGGGCCGCGCTATGTCAGCGTGGGGGGTGCGGAGAGCCAGTGGATCGGCCCCGCCGGACTGTTCGTCGGCGCGAGCCTTGCGGATGTCGAAGCGGCGAATGGCGGACCGTTCGAGCTGATGGGTTTCCAGAACCACAATGCCGGCGAAGTGGTCGATTGGCTGGGCGGGGCGCTCACGGCCAAGCCGGGCGAGACCTGCGAATTTGCCATGGTGATGGGGCTCTCGCCCGACGCGGCCAGCGAAGTGGTCGTCCCGGTTTCTGGTAATCCGGAGAAGGTCTACCGCTCCGACAGCCCGGAAATGCGCGCGGCCAATCCGTCGGCGGACGAACTGGCGCTGCACTTCTTTGATCCGTCGTAGCTAGCCCATCGCGTCGCGGACGAGGTCTTCTTCCGCTTCGCGCAGGACCGCTTCCATGGCTGAGGCACCGAACACGGGCTCACGCCCGACTTCCAGCATGACGGGCACGGCGAAGGGGCTGATACGCTCCAGCTGCTTGTGCACGATGCGGCCTTCGATACGGGCCAGCATGTCGGACAGGCGGCGCACGTCGAGCAGGCCGGTGGCCGCGTCCTGACGGGCGGCCTGCAGCAGGATATGGTCCGGCTCATGGCTGCGCAGTACGTCGTAGATGAGATCGGTCGAGAAGGTGACCTGGCGTGAATTCTTCTCCGTACCCGGAAGGTTACGGTGGATCAGGCCCGAGATGATGGCGCAGTGCGCAAAGGTGCGTTTCATCAGTGCGCTTTCGGAGAGCCATTCCTCAAGGTCGTCACCCAGCATGTCCGGATGGAAGACGGCGTCCATGTCCAGTCCGCGCATGTCCTCAAGGCCCCAGACCGCCATGGCGTATTCACTCGCCACGAAGCCCGAGGGCTTGGCGCCCATCCGCTCCAGCCGCCGCGTTACCAGCATGCCGAGCGTCTGGTGCGCGAGACGGCCCTCTAAGGGATAGGTGACGAGATAGTGCCGCCCGCCGCGCGGAAAGGTCTCGACCAGCAGGTGGTCCGGCGGCGGGATGACGGAGCGCAGCTGTTGTATCTCGAACCATTCGCGCACGGGGTCTGGCAGGCCGGTCCATTGCGCGGGATCGTGGATCATCTTGCGTACACGGTCCGCAAGGAAAGTCGTCAGCGGAAACTTGCCGCCATTGTAGGTCGGGATGGCGGGCGAGTCCGATTGCGCACGCATCACCAACGCGTCCATGCCGTCGATCGCCACCAGCCGCAGGATTTCGCCGCCAAACAGGAAGGTGTCACCGGGCGTCAGCAGACTGAGGAAGTATTCTTCCATCTCGCCCAGCTTGCGGCCGGGGCGCAGGGCGCGCTGTTCGCTGCTCTTCGGCAGCCCTGCCTTCGCCGCAAAGCTCGCGAGCCTGACTGACAGCATCGGCGCCTCGACGATCGCGCCGACATTCATCCGGTGGGCCTGCTTGTCCCGGGCCGTGCGGGCGACCCAGAGGCCATCGCTGCGCCGCACGATGCGGTGGAAGCGGTCATAGGTTTTCAGCGCATAGCCGCCGGTCGCGACGAAATCGGTGATGCGTTCGAACGTTTCCCAGTCCAGCCAGGCATAGGGCGCGGCGCGGCGGACCTCGTCGAACAGTTCGTCCAGCCGGAAGCCCTCGCCGCAGGCGCGGCCCATGATGTGCTGGGCGAGAATGTCGAGCGCGCCGGTGCGCACGCCGTCGCCGTCGATCTCGCCCGCCTCGACGGCGGCTTCAGCCGCGCGGCATTCGAGCACTTCGAACCGGTTCGTCGGTACAAGGATGGCCTTGCTCGCCTCGTCCATCCGGTGATTGGCGCGGCCGATGCGCTGGATCAGGCGCGCGGCGCCTTTCGGGGCGCCCATCTGGATCACGAGGTCCACCTCGCCCCAGTCGATGCCGAGATCGAGCGTGGACGTGCACACCACCGCCTTCAGCAAGCCCGCTGCCATTGCGGCCTCAACACGCTGGCGCTGCTCGCGCACCAGCGAGCCATGGTGCAGCGCAATCGGCAGGCCGTCTTCGTTGGCGTTCCAGAGCTCCTGGAACATCAACTCCGCCTGGCTGCGCGTATTGACGAAGACGAGCGTCATCTTCGCCGCTCGGATCGCCTCGTACACTTCGGTCACGGCAAACCGCCCGGAATGCCCGGACCACGGTATGCGCTCGCGGGAAATGAGGATGTCGACGTCGGCTTTGACGCCGCCGGAGGCGGTGATGATGCGCGGACGTTCCCTCCGCCCACGTACATCCAGCCACCTTGCCAGCTCCTCCGGCTCGCGCACCGTCGCGGACAGGCCGAGGAAGCGGCAGGCCGGAGCCCATTCGGCGAGCGTGGCGAGGCCGAGCGACAGCAGGTCTCCGCGCTTCGACGGCGTCAGCGCGTGGATCTCGTCGATGATCACGCAGCGCAGGTCCGCGAAGAAGGCGGCTGCGTGATCGGACGCGATCAGCAGTGCGAGTTGTTCCGGCGTCGTCAGCAGGATGTCCGGGGGCGTCTTGCGCTGCTTTTGGCGCACATGCGTGGCGGTGTCGCCGGTGCGCGTCTCGATGCGGATCGGCAGGCCCATCTCGGTCACCGGCGTCATCACATTGCGTTGAACATCCGCCGCCAGCGCCTTCAAGGGCGAGATGTAAAGCGTGTGGAGCGCCGGAATGCCGGAGTTCGTTGCGCCGCGTTCAGACAGTTCGATTAAGGTGCCCAGAAACCCCGCGAGTGTCTTGCCTCCGCCGGTCGGCGCAATCAGCAAGGCGCTCTCTCCCTGCAATGACGCCTGCGCAAGCGCCAGCTGGTGCGGGCGCGGCGACCAGCCACGCGCCGCAAACCACGCCTCGAAGGCGGGCGGCAAACGGAACGAAGGACCCAGCGTATCAGGCATCATGCCTCATTAAACTAACGCAAGGCGCTGCGCCTGCCCTCTTTCCATTTCCCTGCCCTGTCCGCACTTCACCCCTCGTACAGATCGTTTCCCGGAGACTGCCCATGCGCCACCTGATGATTGCCAGCCTCGCCGTTCTCGCAACCTCCCTGCCCGCCTCGGCGGACGCGGTGCTGGAAAAGGCAAAGTCGGCGTCGAAGGACGGTCCGCTCTATATATACGATATTGACTACAACGACGGCGCCGACCAGTTCCGCATGACCGTCGACCAGAGCCAGCCCAACGGCAAGCGTGTCGTGAAGTTCACGCCGGCCGTCTCGACGCTGAAGGGCGATGCCGCCAAGAAAGCCGATCGGCTGGTGAAGAGCACAGCCGGTGACATCTGGTGCAGCAGCTTTGCGGAGAACATCCCCGCAAACGCCAAACGCGTGTCGGAAACCGCCGCCGCCGCGACCTACAGTTTCACGCCCCTGCCCGGCAAGCAGAAGGGCCAGGTGGCTGCCGCCTACAAATACCTCAACGGCACCGCGACGATCGACAAGTCGAACGGCGCCATCCTCGCCTATGAAATGACCTCACCCAAGGCGTTCAAGCCGATGCCCGTCGCCAAGGTCGACAAGCTGACCATGAAGGTGGCCTGCAAGGCAGCGCCAGACGGGCGCACCTATGTCGACTCGCTCGCCTTCAACCTGAAAGGCTCGGCGATGATGCAGTCGCTGGACCAGATGGAAACCCGCAGGATCAGCAACCTGAAGCCGCTGGCCTTGTCCGGATTCGGCACGCCCTGACGCAGCAGACGCCTGATCACTTTCGGTTCACGTTCGGCATTTCATAGCTTGAAACCTAAGGCGGGCCCGCACTAAACCGGGCTGTCAAGGTGGAGGGTTTGAGACATGTCGTGGCTTGCCAATTTCCGGGCGCTTGCCCTGTCATCCGTTCTCGCGGCCGCGCCTGTGCTTCCCGCGGTGCCGGAATCGCCGCCCCGGCCCAGCGCCGAGGCGCAAGCGGATGAGGTGTTCACCCGCCTCGAGGCCCGCCCCGCTGCCTCTATGTCGAACCTCGACGTCGAAAGCCTGAACGCCGCGCTCGCGGGCTCTGCGCGGCTATCCTACGCCTTTGCGACGCAGGACACCCTGACAGCGCCGACGCGCCTGACCGATTTCCGCTTCGAACTGCTGGGCGACAAACCCGCCACGCAGTTCACGGCGGACGAAGTGCTCGTCTGGAACGCCAACACCGACGCGCTGATCGCCCGCCTGAACGGCCAGCAGCTGGACACCGCAGTCCGCCTGTTCGACCGGATCGAAATGTCCGGCCTCAAGTTTGACCTGACGGATTACAGCAATGCGGTCGATGACGCGGTCACCGCCGCGATGTCTCAAGGTGAGACGGTAGATATCGGCTATGACGAAGCAACCATGAACGCTGGCCACGTCATGCTCGGCGGCATGACCTTGCATCCCTGGACCTTCGAGGAGACCGAGGGCGAGGAGGAAGGCGTGGCCGCCATCCGCCTGGTTGCGGCGCTCGCGCGCAGCTTCTCGCTCGAATCCATCGTCTTCCTCGACGCGGAGATCAGCCAGGCCATCACAGAGGCTGGCGCCAGCGGTACAATCGTTTCGAGCTATGACCGCCAGCTGGTCGAAGGCTATGACCGGGGCAACATCGCCTCGATGATCCAGACCGGCGTCACGTTCTCGGGCTCGATCCCGGTACCGGACACCCGAGCAGAGCTGGACGCCGCCGCGCCAGTGCCGATGCGGTCGGTCGAGATGACTGGCCGATCCGGCTACTCGGCCTGGACGGGCCTCAACTTCGCGACCCTGCTCGAATACGGCGAGCGCGGCGAGCTGCCGCCGATCACGGCCCGCGATCTCTGGAGCTTCGGCACATATACTTTGGCGGACACTGAACTGAGCCTTGGCGGCAAACCGATGTTCGAGATCGGCCGAATCGACGTGGCGGCCGACAAGTTCGCGTGGTTCCTGCCCGAGCGTATCAGCGTCAAGCACGAAGATGCTTCGCTGAACCTCGTGGAGATCCTGAAATGGGCCGAGGAGATCGAGCCCTCGGCGCCGCAGGAAGAGTCCGGCGAGCCGACCGTGGCGCAGGTCATCGGCATCCTGGAGCGCACCGGCCTCGGCAAACTGTCAGGCGACGGCGCTTTCTCGCTGACCTGGGACAGCGAAACGGGCAGCGCCCAGCTGGCCAGCAATAGTTCCTCAGACGGTCTCTACACAGACGAAACCCGGCTCGAGCTCCGCCTGCCAACCTATGCGCAGCTCGTTCCGGCCTTCGGCATTGACGGCAAGACACTTGACGAGTCGGCACTCTCGGCGCTGCTCGACGAAAATTCCGCCTTCATCGGTGGTCATTACAGCCTGTCTGACGGCGGTCTGCTGAACACGCTTGCTGCGCTCACCATCGAGGTCGCCAAATTCAGCGGCGAGGACGACCCGATGCTCGGCAACTTTGCCAACTCCACGCCAGAAGCTGTCCGCATGTTTGCCTCGGGCATTGTGATGTTTGGCGCCGGCGCGGTCTCGCAGGACCTGCCACAGGCCACCGCCTGGATCTCGAGCCTGTCGCAGTTCATCAATACCGGCGGGACGTTCAAGATTGCGTTCGCGCCGGAGACAGAATTGACGGCGGCTGACTTCAGCGGTGGCGCCGAGGCCGGCATGGCCGAATCGCCGGATATGGCGGCGCTGGTTGGCCTGTTCGGCGTCTCGGTCACGCACATGCCGGCAAGCGAGACCGGCGCGGGCTCTCCCTGACGCAGGTTTAGTTCAGCCTGCCGATCCGGGTTTCGCGGCGCGCTTCCGACTCGGCAGCGCTTGCTGCTTCGGCTGCGGCCTGCTCTGCGCCGCGCTCGGCGTCGGCCGCGTTCAGCGCGGTCACCACATCTGCCGTGAACCGGTCAATCTGGAATTGCGCGCCGCCGATGATGTCAAATCCCTGCCGCACGACGACCGTATTCAGCGCCGGGATGATCACGATGTACTGGCCGCGATTGCCGGCGGCGTAAAAGGTGCCGGCCGGCACACCAAGCGACTTGTTCATCAGCCAGAACTGCGCGCCGTAGCCGTCTCCCGCTGCGGGCTGCGCCGGCGCGGGTGTACGGACGAATTCGACCCAGTCTTCCGCCAGCAGCCGCTCGTTGCCCCACATGCCGTCCTGCAGATAAAGCTGCCCGATGCGGGCGAGGTCCCGGCCGGTGGCCCAGACCTGGCTCGAGGAGATGAAGTCGCCGTTCCAGTCGATCTCCAGCGTGGTGTGCACCGCGCCGATCTTGTGCAGCAGCTTTTCATACGGGAAGCGGTGAAAGAGGTTGTCGTCTTTCATCGCCTCGCGCAGCGCCCGCATGGCGATCAGCTTATCATTGTTGGCATATTTGAACCGCGTGCCGGGCTTCACTTCCAGCGGGTTTTTCGCCGCCATGTCGATGACCCGGGCGCCCGCGAAATACAGCCTGTCCGTACGCGAACCACTGTCGCCGCTGTCGAGGCCGCTCGCCATGTGCAGCAGGTTGCGCACCGTAATGGCGCGGCGCGGATCAGCGCCCTTGTTCCAATCTGCGATCACGGCCGGATAGTCGATATCGATAAGCCCTTGCCGGCGCGCCGCGCCGATCAGCGTGGCCGTCAATGACTTGGCCGCCGACCAGGTGCGCACCGGGGTCTCGTTGTCGATACCCCGGTCATAGCGCTCGGCGACCACCTGGCCGTCGCGCACGACGATGACCGACGCTGTCCGCGTGCCGCTGCCATAGGTGATCTCGTCAAAGGCCGCCGACACCGGCGGATCAAGGCGTTCGGCCTCTTCGATCTTCAGCTCGATCTTGACGTTCGAGCCGATTGCGCTGCCCCGGTCCTGCGCCGGGGGGGCGGGCCATGACGCAAAGCGCGGCAGGAAACCGAGCGCTTCTTCGCCCGCACCTGCCGGCAGCTGCGTGCAACCGAAGCCGGGACGGTAGGCGGCCATGCGCGGCGGCATGTCCGGCGCATAGGTCACCGAGACGAGTTGGCGCGCCTGATCGATTTGGGCGGCGGGCAGCTGGTCATACTGGCGCTGATAGTCCGGATAGATTCCCGAGAGTTCGTTGCGCTCGATCTCCGCCAGGGTCTGCCCCGCCACAAAGGTGCCCGAACAGATGAATGTCGCCTTCCAGCCGGCGGCCAGCGAGGCCTCCATGACCTCGGTCGTTCCGCCCTCCTGGGCTGCAGACATCAGGGCAGGAACAGCGAATAACAGGGCAGCGGCGGCCACGCGAAGGGTACGCATCGGGTCAGGTCTCCGGACTTTGCCCGCCAGTCTAGGCCCCGCCCCCGCAGGGGCAACCCCGCCGCCACAGTTTCGGGGCCCTTAACGCGCTTCAACTTGACCCCATGCCAGCGCGCGGCGTTAATGCGGCTGACTTTCAGAAGGGAAGCCCCGAACATGCAACGCGTCCACCTGCTGGCAGCCGCCGGCCTTGCCGCCCTGCTCGCTGCCTGCGACCAGGTCCGGCTGCCGGGCGTCAATGACACCGCGCCGGAAAAGCCTGCCGCAGAGGAGACAGACGCCGTTGCGGCGGATGCCGGGCCCGCGACGCTGGAAATGGACGCTGAAACGGCCACCGAGGGCGAAGCCCCGACTGTTGACCGGGATGCACCGGACCTCGAAACCGGAGAAGCTGCTGTCGCTGATCCCGCCGGCATGCCGGGGCTTGGCGCCTTCGCGGTCCGGCCGACCCTTGCGCTCTATAACGCGGCGGTCTGCGGCCAACCCGCGGGCGCCGCGCCCACGCCGACCGTCGCCTCTGTCGCGGGCGCGACCCAACTTGAGGAGCCGGTCGCCGGGGTCGAAGCCGTCAACGCCCTTGCGGCAACGCTCGCCGCTTTCCCCGGTATCGTGAAGCTGGAGCCCCGCCGCGCCGACGAGACCGGCCTGATCGCCAGCGGTCATTGCAGCGCCGTGCGCATCCGCGCCAACTGGTTCGTGACAGCGGCGCACTGCGTCGACCAGCCCTATGACGAAATCCGGATGATCGGCGACGCCGCCAATCTCCGCAGCCCCGCCGCCCGTATCACCGCCGCCGACACTGCGATCTGCCACGGCGGTTATCTGGGTACAGACAATGGATATGCGAACGACATCGCCCTGCTGCGCCTGTCGCCGGAGCAGGCAGCCCTGATCACGGCGGTGCCCGTCGCGCGCAGCGGTGCGACCAGCCTGGCGCTTGCGCCCGCCAATTACCCTACCGGAGAAATGGCCGGGTGGGGCCTTACCCGGTTTGGCGGCCAGCTTTCGAACGACCTTCTGAAAACAGCCTTGACGATAACCGCCGTGGGCCCGGCCGCCATCACCGTCGCCAGTCAGGGCGGCGCAGGCCCCTGCATCGGCGATTCCGGCGGCCCGCTCTATGTCACCGAACCGGACGGCGCCAAAACGCTTGTCGGTGTTTTGTCCGTAGTCGAACAGAACCACGCGACAGGTCAGTTCTGCGCGGGCGACTATAATGGCCGTTACACCAACCTGCAGGGCTATGCGGGCTGGATCGATTCTGTCATCGGGCTATGTGAAGCCCAGCCGGACGCTTGCAAGTAAGTCTGGCGGCCGCCGCCGCAAAAAGGAACGCCATGACCCGCGCGCTGCCCTGGCTGATCCTGCTGATCGGTTTCCTGCAACCGCTTTCCGGCGCACTTGAACCGGTGTTCGGGATCGGCACGGCAATCGGTGATGCCACCGCCAGCACGGACGCGCCGGAACAGCCCCTGCCGGCTTTCTTCTCGATCTGGGGTCTCATCTTCCTCGCCTATGCCGGCTTCGGCCTGGCGGGCATCCTGCGCCCCGCCGCCTGGTTTCCGAAAGTCGGCTGGCCGATGCTCGCGGCAGGCCTCGCCAATATCGTCTGGATACTGAGCGCCCAGCTGATCGTCTCGCAGCCGCTGAACTTCCTGCTGCTGGCACCGATCTTCGCGGGCGCCTGGATCGCTTCCGCCCGCGTCCAGAGCCTGCGCGCGTCCGGCAACGGCATGACGCTGCGCGCCGCTGACGCCGCCTCCGGCCTCCTGGCGGGCTGGATTTCCGTGGCCACCGCCATTTCCATACCGCTGACGATCCGGACCTTTACCGGCCTCGCCCCGACCGATTTTCCCTGGCCGATGTTCTGGACGACCTTCGCGGCCGCCTGTCTCGCGGCCTTGCTGTTTTCCACGCGCGTCAGCCGCAGCCTCTGGTTTTTCGGTGCGCTTGGCTGGGGCCTGCTGGGGGTTGTCCTCAACAACTGGTTGCGCACCGAAATGCACCTCCTCGCCGGCATGGCGGCGCTCGGAACTGCAACAATCCTGCTACTGCGGGTGACGAGGCCGCCGAAGCGCTTTAGATCGGCGGCATGACCCGTCTCACCATCCCCACTCCGTCGCAGATCCTTCTGGATATCGATACATCGACTTGGCCCGTCTGGGCTTCGGCCATCTGGCCGGATGCCGTCAAATGGGGCCTCGTCGTTGCATCAGTTGCCCTGATCTGGCTGATCTCGTCGGCCATCAAATGGCTGGTTCTGTTCATCGGCCGCCGGATGACACCGAAGGACCAGCCCGCTGAAAGCACGCCCTGGGATCTGGCCGCTTCCACGGCGCGTTTCTTTGCCTTCATCCTGCTGATGCCGCTGCCGCTTGGCCTTGGCGGCTATGACTGGCGCAGCCTCGTCAACGAACGCGGGCCGGGCGCGATCGGCGCAGTGATGATCCTCGTCATCGCCTTCGTGCTGGCGAACACGATCTCCCGCTCGCTGCGCCGCTTCGGCCAACGGGCGCACGCCCATTCCGGGGCCGATGACACGCTGATCGCTTTTTCGGCCTCGCTGATCAAGTACATCATCTTTGCGGTCGCCATTGTCTTTGCCCTGACGCAGCTAGGTTTCCCGGCCGCGTCCCTTGCAGCCGTGCTGGCCGCCGCCGGCCTCGCCATCGGCCTTGCGCTGCAGGACACGCTGAAGGCCGTCGCTGCCGGTGTCATGCTCGCGATCTTCCGGCCGTTCCGGATCGGCGATTATGTCGGCGTGGCGGACCTTGAAGGCACAGTCACCAACATCACGCCCTTCACAACGTCGCTTCGCCAGATCGACAACAAGGTCGTCTCGATCACCAATGACCAGGTCTGGGGCGATCCGCTGATCAACTTCACGGCCGAGTCGCAGCGCCGCCTCGACCTGTACTTTGACGTCTCCTACGAAGATGACCTCGACCACGCGCTCAAGGTGCTCCTCGACACTGCCAACCTGCATGAACACGTGCTGCAGAAGGACACGACCTGGACAGGTGTGCACGCGCTGGCCGACTCAAGCGTCAAGCTGCGACTGCGGGCCTGGGTCGCGACGTCGGACTTCGTCCAGATCCGGGCCGACCTCTTTAAGGCGGTGAAACAGGCCTTCGACCGCGAAGGCATCTCGATCCCGTTCCCCCATCAGGTGCACGTTGAATACAAGGCCAAGGGCGGCGACGCCAAACCGGCGAGCCCCAGCGGTGAGTGAACCAGCTCCTCCGCCCCCGGAGCAAATACCGGCGCCGGTCGCCGCGCCGCCGCCCGCGCCCGCCGTCCAGAAACCCTTCCTCGTGCGGACCTTCAGCCTGAGCGTGGGCCAGGCGCTTCGCCTGCTCGGCATCAGCACGCTGGTGGGCTTTTTCGTCCTTGCCTTCGACTTTGCGCCAACCGGCGCCACGTTCGATCTCGGCGGCGCCTTCACCGCCATCATCCACCGCGCCTTCACCGCCATCGGCTGGGCCTTCGACAGCTTCTGGAAGCCGGCCCTCGCGGGCGCCGTC
>JBBSAZ010000034.1:0-15066 GCA_038251755.1 Caulobacterales bacterium | reverse complement strand
TTGCCGTCCGGCGACCAGACCGCTTCGGAGGGCCCTTGCAGGAACTGCGCGAGGGCAAAGCTGTGGCCGGTGTCGAGGTACAGCAAGCGGATTTCCGGACCCGCGCTATTCGCCGTCGTATAAACGAGGCGGTCGCCCTTGGGCGACCAGCGCGGCGAAGCGGCCGAGGCGCCGGTGACCAGCGGGCGATGCTCGCCGCTGGCAACGTCGATCGTCCAAAGCTGCCCCACATCCCGGTCGGTGAGCCGGTCCATGGAATGACGCACATAGACGATGGTCTTGCCGTCCGGCGAGATCTGCGGATCAGCGGCATACTCGATGTCGAACACGCGGTCGGCGGTGAAGCGTTTGGACTCAGGCTTGCCGGTCTCGGCGAATGCGGCTTGCGCGGCCAGAACGGCGGCGAGCGCCGTTAGCGAAAGTGAGCGGCAGATCATGGAGCCCTCCATCAGCGGTGTAGGGCCGAAGGGCTAACATGAGGCGGAACAAGGCGATAGCGGATATCCGGCCCGCAAATGGAGGCCACGCTTGCGATTCGCATCCGGCCTGCGCATATAGCCGTCGGAGGCAGGCGGCGGACGGGTCGCTCGCCAATCGGGTCAGGCGGGGAACCGAGCAGCCCTAACGAGCTTCAGCCCGGGTCGTTTGCTTGTCTCCACCCTGACCCCTGGTCGCCGTGATCACACCGGCTTCCCGCGCCAGCGCATTCTCCGACAGGTCGGACACCGAGACATAGACCCGCCCGAAGCGTTCGCTTTTCACAGGCACAACATCCTCGCCCGCGCCCGCCGAAAGTGCCCGCCAGACAAGTTCGGAACAGTAGAGGCTGGTCTCGGTCTTCAGGGAGAAGCCCCGGTCGAAGGGCAGGCCAACCGCCGCTTCTGCGTAAGAAAGATACGCCTCCCGCCGAGAGCCGGTGAGAAAAATTGTATAACGACCGAGAGTCGTTGTGTCCGAGATGTAGTCTGAAAGAGGCACCCTGCGCACCTTTCCGGGGTCGCCGGAGCGGGCATTCTCGCCGGTGTCGGCATGGATGACGCTCACGCCGTCCGCCGCCACAATCCCGACATGCCCCCAGCGCTTGTCGCCCTGCGACCAGCCAGCGGCCACACGGGTGCCGGTGCCCGTTTCCGCACCCTTGAAGATAAGGTCGCCCGGCTCAAGGCGGGGGAGGGAATCGGCCGCGACCTGTGCCAGCGCCGGATTGCCCGAGGCCGCTAGCATCAGGGCCGCGAGCGCCCTTATTTGTTGTAACATGCCGAAGTGGCGGAAAAGCCAGCTTCTGAGATCGAGCCATCAACCGCGGCGAAAGCGTCTTCCAGCGTTGAGGAAGTCGCGATGGCGGAAACGATCAGGTCGGCGTCCGAATCCAGCATCTTCGGGCCACTATAGGAGGCGCTGGCGTCGTCCCATGTGTTGTAGTCGATCGACTGCGCGAGACAGTCGCAATTGGCGGCAGAGAAAGAAGCGACATGGCCGTTCGCGATCGCCGATTCGGTGCGCGCCATCAAGGCCGGGCAGGAATCGAAAGCCTGCTGGGCGCGCTGAGACAGCGGCTCCAACGGCACTTCAGACGGACCGCCTGCGGGTTCAGAGGAATGAGCTGGTGCAGTGTTGCTCTGCGAGGCCGCCGGGAAAGCTACCGCCAGAATGACTAACGCGGCAAAAAACGGTTTCATCTTGGAGCCTTTCGTGCGTCCCTGAGAGAGACGCTACACCGCCCCTTAAATCCCGGCAATGTCGGCCATCCAGCCGCGCCGTTAACCTTTGATTCAGGAGTTTTCCACGCTTCTTTGACGGTTTTGCGAATTGAACCGTTGACCGGAAATTAACCTTCAGACACTATATGTTGTGTCAGGGAAGAGGCGCCGGACCACATCTGGTCGAAACGCCCCGAGAATCCCAGTAAAAGCAGATCATTCAGGAGGGTCGCCATGTCGGCAACCAACGCTAGGTCCGTCGCCAAAGAAGCCGCTCGCAAGGGCAAGCCGAAAGCCGGTGGGGAGACGAAGATCGCGCTCGTGCCGGGGCACGGGATCAAGACCGATCCGTCGCGCGATGCGTTGCTGACGGATTTCGGCAAGAAGACGCTCGACGACCGCTACCTCCTGCCCGGCGAGACCTATCAGGACATGTTTGCGCGCGTGGCGACGGCCTATGCCGATGACGCCGCCCATGCGCAGCGCATCTATGACTATATCTCGCGCCTCTGGTTTATGCCGGCGACGCCGGTGCTGTCGAATGGCGGCGCCGACCGGGGCCTGCCGATTTCCTGCTTCCTCAACCAGGTCGGCGATTCGCTCGACGATATCGTCGAGACCTGGACCGAGAACGTCTGGCTCGCCTCGAACGGCGGCGGCATCGGCACCTATTGGGGCAATGTCCGCTCGATCGGTGAGAAGGTCGGCCAGAACGGGCAGACTTCGGGAATCATCCCGTTCATCCGCGTCATGGACTCGCTGACCCTTGCGATCAGCCAAGGCTCGCTGCGCCGCGGCTCGGCGGCCTGCTATCTCGACATCCATCACCCGGAAATCGAGGAATTCCTCGAAATCCGCAAAGCGAGCGGAGACTTCAACCGCAAGAGCCTTAACCTCCACCACGGCATCAACATCACTGATGCCTTCATGGAAGCGGTGCGCGCGGACGAGGACTTCCCGCTGATCTCGCCGAAATCCGGCGACGTGCTGAAGACGGTGAATGCCCGCAAGCTCTGGCAGAAGATCCTTGAGCTGCGGATGCAGACCGGCGAGCCGTACCTGCTGTTCACCGACACGGTGAACAACGCGATGCCGGCTCACCAGAAGCGGCTTGGCCTGAAGGTCACCCAGTCGAACCTCTGCTCGGAAATCACCCTGCCGACCGGCGTCGATCACCGCGGCGTCGACCGGACGGCGGTCTGCTGCCTCTCGTCGGTCAACGCCGAGACCTTCCTACAATGGTCGAAAGAGCCGATGTTCATGGAGGATGTGTTCCGCTTCCTCGATAACGTGCTGGAAGACTTCATCGAACGCGCCCCGCCGGAAATGGCCCGCGCCGTCTACTCCGCCAAGCGCGAGCGTTCGGTCGGCCTCGGTGTCATGGGCTTCCACTCCTTCCTGCAGGCGATGAATGTCTCGATGGAGAGCGCGACGGCCAAGTCGCTGAACCTCATGATCTTCAAGCATATCCGCCAGGGCGCGGATGCGGCCTCGGTCAAGCTGGCCAAGGAACGCGGCCCCTGCGAGGACGCGCGCGATGTCGGCATGATGGCCCGCTTCTCGAACAAGCTGGCGGTGGCGCCGACCGCGTCGATCTCGATCATCTGCGGCGGCACCTCGGCCGGCATCGAGCCTATCCCGGCGAACGTCTATACGCACAAGACGCTGTCGGGCTCGTTCACGGTGAAGAACCAGCAACTCGAGACACTGCTCGACACCAAGGGCCTCAACACGCCGGAGATCTGGACGTCGATCCTCGAACACGAAGGCTCGGTCCAGCATCTCGACTGCCTCGACGCCCAGGAGAAGGATGTCTTCAAGACCGCTTTCGAACTCGACCAGCGCTGGATCATTGAACTGGCGGCCGACCGGACGCCCTTCATCTGCCAGTCGCAGTCGCTGAACCTGTTCCTGCCGGGCGACGTGTCCAAGTGGGACCTGCACATGCTGCACTGGACCGCGTGGGAACGCGGCTTGAAGTCGCTTTACTACTGCCGGTCGAAATCCGTCCAGCGGGCCGCCTTTGCGGGCTCCGAGAAGGCCGAAGAGGGTTTCAAGGAAACCGAGTCGACCGACTATGACGAGTGTCTCGCCTGCCAATAGGCTGGCGGGTGCGAAAACCCTTTGTCCCAACGGCCCGCCGCAAGGTGGGCCGTTTACGATTCGGGGCTCGGTCGCGTGCCCCATTTTTGCCTATTATATCAACCGGTTAATGCCGAGGCCGAAAGGCTTGGCGCGGTTCTTGCGACAAAAACCCTGAAAGAACCGGGAACTCCGGGGGGTATCGAACGTATTCTATCCGTCACGATGAATTAATCTTTGACAGGCGGAAAGGTGGTTGGGGGTCCAACTCCTTCATGATAGGTTAGGCACACAGGGTCATTTTCTTACGTAGATGGAGTAAGGAAGTTGGCCGTGAAAGGTACTAGAGGAATGGTGTTCGTACTTGCATCCAGCCTTGTTTCCCTGGCCTGCCAGGGATGCGTCTCTTCCGGGACTGCTGATTACGCGTATGCGGAACCCGCAGCCGAGCAATCTCTTGGAATGACGCTCGCGATGCCCGGCTCGTTCGGGCATGGCGCGTTGAACGCTCCAACAGGTAACGCACTGGTTGGCGAAACCCTCCCGGCCGTTTCAAGCGCAGCGCCTGGTATCCGCCTCTCTGAACCGGACGCGGCCGTTACGGTCTTTGCCACGGCGCCTGCGCCGTCGCCTTTCAGCCTTGCCGGCTCGGGCCTCAGCGGAGTGCCCCAATCCGATACCAGCTTCGGCTGGAGCGCCAGCGCCGCGTTGGCTTCGGTGGCGGCTGAAGTCGCGATGTCGCGCTATGGCCAGCCGGATCCGGAATACACAGACATGTCGTTCGGCATGTCGATTGCCGCAACCGGCGTACAGACCGGTCTCGCATTCGACGTGGGCTTGGCCCCGCGCCTGGCGTTTCGCGAAAGCGGAGAGCTCAGGGGCCGGAGGCTCGGCGGTGAATTGCGCCTCGGTCAGGGCCTTGGGCTTGCCGACTCGGGCAAGTCGCCGGAAGGCTGGTACGTGTTCGTCGGGGCGGACGGCGAAGCGCTGGTCTGGGACGCGGACATGGAACGCCTCGGCGTCAACAGCTTCTCCGACATGCAGATGACCGACCAGTTGACGGTGGGCGACCTGCAGGCCGGTGTTTCCATCCAACGCGCCGGGGGCGAGCTGTCCTTGAGCTATATCCGCCGCGAAATCGAATTCAGCGACCGCAACAGAAGCCTGTCCGACTCGGAAGACTTCGCCGGAATCACGTTCACGATGCGCCGCTAACCGCGCACGAACCCTGCAATCCAAGTCGAATATACCCCCGCTCCGGCGGGGGTTTTTGTTTGCCGTCCAGACTTAGTCGTCGCTGTCTTCCTGGGGCGCGTCACTGGTCTCGCGGCGGGGGCGGGCGATCAGTTCGCCGAGGTCGGTCAGTTCGATGAATGTGTCGGCTTCCCGGCGCAGCTCGTCGGAGATCATCGGCGGCGTCGCCTCCATGGTGGAGACAACCGAGACGCGCACGCCCTTGGCCTTCACGGCCTGAACCAGCTGGCGGAAATCGCCATTGCCGCTGAACAGGACGATATGGTCCGCCCAGGCAGCGGCCTCGAGCATATCGACCGTCAGCTCGACGTCCATATTGCCGCGCACGCGCTTGCGCCCCTCACGGTCCACGAATTCCCGGACGGGCTTCTTGACGACGTTGAAGCCGTTATAGGCCAGCCAATCGACCAGCGGGCGGACCGGGCTGTAGTCGTCATTCTCCACCAGCGCGGTGTAGTAGCTGGCCCGGATCAGCCGGCCGCGCGTCTGGAACTCCTTGAGAAGTTTACGAAAATCGATCTCAAGGCCAACCGCTCGGGCAGCGGAGTAGAGATTGGCCCCGTCGATGAACAGGGCGAGACGCTCATCCTTGTAGAAGGCCATTGGCAAGGTCCACTTCTTCCAATAGGAGGGGCGAATAAAGTGCCCGGAAATCTGTATTTCCATCGCTTACCGGTCCTTGCTTTCGCCTGCAAGGATGGGTTGCCGCGATGTGCTGCAGCGCATATAAAGGGCGGTTCTCAGGAGATTTGTCCGAAATGGCCCGCGTTACTGTCGAAGACTGCATCCAGAAGATCCCGAACCGGTTTGAACTTGTTCTGCTCGCCGGCCACCGGGCCCGCATGATCCGCGAAGGCTCGCCCCTCACGGTGGACCGCGACAATGACAAGGATCCGGTGGTGTCTCTGCGCGAAATCGCCGAATCCTCGATCGACCTGAAAGTCGTCAAGGAAGCGCTGATCTCGGGCCTGCAGGACATCCGTCCGGGCGAAGAGAACGAGCGCGAAGCCGACCGCCAGGCCCTGCAAGCCGCTCCGGCTGCGACCGAGGACGATGTTCTGCGCGCCTATCAGGCTGAAATCGAATCCGGGCGCGACGACCGCCTGTAGGAGACGAAATGGACGGCAGCGCCCTTGCTGGTCAGGGAAAAGGGGCCGGACCGGAAAATGGGGCTGGCGCGACCGCTGGCAAGACAACCGCTGCGCCGGAGACTGCCGACGCGCTGCCGCCGATTCCCACCCGCGAAGAACTGATCGCCAAGGTGCGCGCCTATCATCCGCGCGTCAGGTCTGAACTGCTCGGCCAGGCGTATGATTTTGCCGTCAAGCATCACGGCGCGCAGCAGCGCGATTCCGGCGAAGCCTATTATTCCCATCCGATCCGGGTTGCGAACCTGCTGGCCGATGTGCGCCTCGACGAGGTGACGATCGTCGCAGGCCTGCTGCATGATGTGGTCGAGGATACCGAAATCGACATCGGCGACATCGAAGTGCGCTTCGGCGCCGATGTGGCGGAACTGGTCGACGGCGTGACCAAGCTCGACAAGCTGGACTTCATGTCGAAGGAAGCGGCCCAGGCCGAGAACTTCCAGAAGTTCATCCTGGCGATGACAAGCGACATCCGCGTGCTGCTGGTGAAGCTCGCCGACCGGCTCCACAACATGGAGACGCTGCACCACCGCAAGAAGCCTGAAAGCCGTCAGCGCACCGCGCGCGAGACGATGGACATCTATGCGCCACTGGCCCGCCGGGTGGGGCTCTATGATGTGGCCGCGCGGATGGATGACCTCGCGTTCCAGGAGCTGAACCCGGAGGCGCGGCGCGCGATCCTCTACCGGCTGGAAGAACTCGAGAAAGAGAACCAGGGCGATCTGGACCGGATCCGCGCCGATCTGACGAAGCTGCTCAATGCTTCCGGTTTGAATTACCGCGTCAAGGGGCGGCGCAAGCAGCCCTATTCGCTGTGGCGCAAGCTGGAACGCAAGTCGATCTCCTTCCGGGATGTGGCAGACCTCTTCGCGTTCCGGATTATCCTCAGCAATGTCGAGGACTGTTACTCCGCCCTCGGAGCAGTGCATACGCACTGGGCCTGCATTCCGGACCGGTTCCGTGACTTCATCTCGGTGCCGAAACCCAACGGGTATGCCAGCCTGCACACAACGGTTCGCGCCTCCGGCAATCGCCGTGTCGAGCTGCAGATCCGCACCGAGGCGATGGACCGTACGGCCGAATACGGCGTGGCAGCGCACTGGGGCTACAAGAACCGCGCTTACGGATTTGATGTGGACTCGGCGCGCGCCGCTGGACTCGATCCTGAGGCCAACCTCAAGGCCTTTGCCGAACTGCTGCGCGACGGCGCGGAGCCCGGCGAGTTTCTCGAGCATGCCAAGCTTGAGATGTACCGCGAGCACGTGTTCACTTTCACACCGAAGGGCAAGCTGATCATCCTGCCCGCCGGGGCGATGCCGCTCGATTTCGCCTACGCCGTTCACTCGGCCGTGGGGGACGCAGCCATCGGTGCACGGATCAATGGCGAAGAGAAATCCATGCGCCGTCCGCTCAAGAATGGTGATGTTGTCGACATCATACGTGGCCGCTCGCCTGCGCCAACCATTGGCTGGGAAGCGATGACGTATACGGGCCGGGCGAAATCGAAACAGCGAAAGCTGGAGCGCGACCGCGAGGCGGCGGAGTTCCGGCGGCTTGGCGAAGGCCTGATCAACCAGGCCCTGCGCCGGGCGGGCGCTGATCCGGTTGACGTGATGCTGATCGACGTGGCCAACAAGCTGCGCATCTCGTCGATTGACGACCTGCGCGAGGAAGTCGGCCGGGGGCGGCTGCAGACATCTGCGGTCGTCAATGCGGCGTTCCCCGGCTATGCCGCAGAGCGCACCGACGACGCCGACAAGACGCCGATCGACAGCCGCCACGCGCCGCTGTTCGTGGAGGGCAAGGATCTGATGCCGGGTGTGACATTGCACCTTGGCCAGTGCTGCCGTCCGTTGCCGGGCGACCGGATCATCGGGGTGCAGGTTCCGGACAAGGGACTGGTCGTGCACGTGTCCAGCTGCCCGCGTCTGGCCGAATATGATGACCGGCCGGACCTCTGGCGCGACCTGAAATGGACCGAGCTGGCCAAGACCGGCGCCGTCGCGATTGGCCGCATACGGATCAATGCCTCCAACCAGAAGGGTGTTCTGGCCAAGCTCTGCTCGGCGGTCGCCGAGTCCAACGGCAACATTGTCGGCATCACGACCGGCATGCGCCAGCCTGATTTCATTGAACTGATGATGGATATCGAAGTGGAAGACCTGAAACGCCTGACCCAGATCCTGGCGGCCCTGCGCTCGCTGGCCGTTGTTGACCGCGCGGTGCGCGACCAGGAGGGCCAGGATGAACAGTGATCAGGTCCTCGATGTGTTCCGCGATGCCGGCGCGCTACTGGAGGGGCATTTCATCCTCTCGTCGGGCCGTCGCAGCCCGGTTTTCCTGCAGAAGGCCCTCGTCTTCTCGCGGCCGGACTTGTCGGAGAAGCTCTGCAAGGCGCTGGCGCAAAAGTTGACGGCCACTTTCGGGAAAATCGATGTCGTGGCCGGGCCAGCCGTGGGCGGCATCATTCCAGGCTACGAGATTGCCCGCCATCTGGGCGCCCGCGCGATCTTTGCCGAGCGCGTCGATGGCAAGCTGGAGTTCCGGCGTGGATTCTCCATCGGGCCGGATGACCGTGTACTGATCGCCGAGGATATCGTGACAACCGGCCTGTCGTTCCGCGAGACGGTCGAGGCGCTTGAGAAACTGCCCGGCACGGTCGTTGGCGGCGCCTGCATCATCGACCGCTCAGGCGGGCGCGCCGATGTCGGCTGCGAGCTGATCTCGCTCGCGCAGGTGAACTTCCCGGACTATGCCGCCGATGCTCTGCCGCCGGAACTGGCCGCGATGCCAGCCGTCAAGCCGGGCTCGCGAGGGCTTGCCTGATGAGCGCTTACCTGCGTCTCGGCGTCAACATCGACCATGTTGCGACCATCCGCAACGCGCGCGGCGGGCCGCACCCGGATCCTGTGCGCGCGGCGCAGATTGCCGAGGCGGCCGGCGCGGACGGTATCACCATCCACCTGCGCGAAGACCGCCGGCATATCCGGGACGGAGATATCGAGGCGATCCGCAAGGCGACGCGTCTGCCGATCAATCTCGAGATGGCGGTGACTGAAGAAATGGAGGCGATCGCCACGGCCTTTCGTCCGCATGCGGCCTGTCTTGTGCCGGAGCGGCGCGAGGAGCGCACAACCGAGGGCGGCCTGGATGTCGCCGGAATGCACAACCGGATCGCACCGATGGTTGAGGCGCTGCGGGCCGCCGGCTCGCGCGTCTCGCTGTTCATCGAGCCGGACCCGGTGCAGATCGCGGTGGCTGAAGTGCTTGGCGCGCCCGTGGTGGAGCTGCATACCGGGCGCTATGCGGAGCTCTGGCATGAAGGCGGCTTCGAGGCCGCTGCGCCGGAGTTGGAGCGACTGAAATGCGCCGCCGCCGATGCGCGCCGGCGCGGAATCGAGCCACATGCAGGGCATGGGCTGACCTTCGAGAATGTCGGGCCGGTCGCCGCGATTGCAGAACTGGCGGAACTCAATATCGGCCATTTTCTGATCGGCGAGGCTATTTTCATCGGGCTCGACGCGGCCATCCGCGAGATGCGGCGTCGCATGGATATCGCGCGCGGGGCAGCAGCGGCGGCATGATCATCGGCATCGGCAACGACCTCTGCAATATCGAGCGCATTCAGCGTTCACTCGACCGGTTTGGCGAGAAGTTCGAACGCCGCGTCTTTACGCCCTACGAGATCGCCAAGGCGCGCGGGCGCCGGCGCGTGGCAGAAACCTATGCGAAACGCTTTGCCGCCAAGGAGGCCTGCGCCAAGGCGCTGGGCACCGGCGTGCCGCGCGCGGGTGTGCACTGGCAGCACCTCGGGGTCATCAATCTGCCGTCCGGAAAACCCGGCTTCGAGCTGACCGGCGGCGCCGCCGCGCGACTCGCCAAGCTGACGCCGCCCGGCCACAAGGCTGTGGTACATCTGACACTGACGGACGATCATCCGTGGGCGGAGGCTCAGGTGATCATCGAAGCCATTCCGCTGGCACCCGTATGATACAGGCGCGCCCCAAACGCACCCGCCAGCGGGCTGCCGCCAAGGCGATCCGGCCGGGCCTCAGCGAAGCCTCCATCCTTGAGGCGGAGGTCGCATGCGGACACCGGTTCAAGGACAAGGTGCTGCTGGTCACCGCGCTGACGCACCCGAGCGCGGTGAGCGCGGCGGAGTCTCTGCAGCATGCCAACCAGCGGCTGGAATTTCTGGGCGACCGGGTGTTGAATCTTCTGATTGCGGAACGCCTGATCGAGCGGCGCAGGAACGAGACCGAAGGCGACCTCGCGCCGCGCCTCAACCGGCTGGTCAAGAAGGGCGCCTGCGCCGAGGCGTTCCGGCATCTCGGGCTGGGCGCGTTTCTCCTGCTGTCGGACAGCGAAGTGGCGAGCGGCGGCCGCGACCGGGAATCGACACTGGGCGATGCCTGCGAAGCGGTGATCGCCGCGATCTATCTGGACGGCGGTCTTTCGGCGGCGCGCAAGTTTGTCGAAAAGGCCTGGGCGCCGCAGTTTACCGGCGGTCCGGCTGAAATGAAGGATCCGAAAACCCTGCTGCAGGAATGGGCGCAGGGGCAAGGTCATCCGCTCCCGGAATATGTGGTTACCGGCCGGTCCGGCCCGGATCATGCACCGGAGTATGAAGTTGAAGTGCGCATCGCGCAGAACGGGACGGCCGCCGCATCGGGCCCCTCCAAGCGCGATGCCGAGCGACACGCCGCCGCGCGCATGCTGGAACAGTTGAAAGGGAATACATGAGCGAACAGGCCATAACCCATGCAGGCTTCTGCGCCATCATCGGTGCGCCGAACGCCGGCAAGTCGACGCTCACCAACCGGCTCGTCGGTCAGAAAGTGGCGATCGTCACGCACAAGGTGCAGACCACGCGCTTCCCCGTGCGGGGCGTGGCGCAGATTGGTGCGGCGCAGGTCGTGATTGTTGATACGCCCGGTATCTTTGTCGCCAAACGGCGGCTCGACCGGGCCATGGTGAAGGCGGCCTGGGGCGGTGCGGACGATGCGGACGCCATCGTGCACCTGATTGATGCCTCAGCCTGGGTGGCCGAGCATGAGGGTCAGACCAGCGGTGCGCAGCGCCACTCCATCGAGGATGACAGCCGCGTCATCCGCCAACTGAAGGATGCCGGCAAGCGGGCGATCCTCGCGCTCAACAAGATCGACCTTTTCCCGCATGACCGGGTCTTGCCGGTAATGGCGAAACTGAACGCCGAGGGCGTGTACGAAGAGATTTTCATGATCTCCGCCGAGAAGGGCGACGGCGTCGACAGGCTGTCCGCCGCGATCGCTGTGCGCATGCCGGAGAGCGAGGCGCTGTATCCGCCGGACCAGGTTGCCGATGTGCCGATGCGCGTGCTGGCGGCTGAGGTCACGCGCGAGAAGCTGATGCTGCGCCTGCATCAGGAGCTGCCCTACCAGTTGACGGTGGAGACCGAGAGCTGGGAAGAGCGCAAGGACGGGTCCGTCCGTGTACAGCAGGTCATCATCGTCGGCCGGGACGGGCACAAGGCCATGGTTCTCGGAAAGGGCGGCGCGCTGATCAAGGAGATCGGGCGGCAATCGCGCGTGGAGCTCACGGAGATGCTTGAACGGCCGGTGCACCTGTTCCTGTTCGTGAAAGTGGACGAGCGCTGGCAGGAAAAGCGCGAGAACTATTCCGGGTTCGGCCTCGAATTTGATGTATGAACTGGTCCGATGACGGAATAGTCCTCGGCGGGCGGAGGTTTGGCGAAGGGGGATTGATCCTCGACGTCCTGACCTCTCAGCGGGGGCGCCGTTCGGGCCTTGTCTATGGCGGCGCGTCGCGCAAACGCCGGGCGCAATACGAAGCGGGCAATACCGTGGCGCTGGCCTGGAGCGGGCGGCTGGACGATCAGCTGGGGCGTTTCGATGTAGCCGAATCGCGGCGGGAGCGAGCCTCGCGCTTGCTCGAGGATCCGGCGGCGCTGTCGGCGGTCTCCGCCATCACATCCATTCTCCGCGCCAGCATGAACGAAGGCGATGCGGCGGGGTCAAACCTGTACGAGGCGACCGTGTTGCTTCTGGACGAATTGGAACATCCGGATGTCTGGCCGGCCTTGTACGTGCGCTGGGAGCTCGGCCTGCTTTCGGCGCTCGGCTTCGGGCTGGACCTCGAGGAGTGTGCGATTTCCGGCGCCAATGACGGGCTGACACACGTCTCGCCAAAGACAGGGCGCGCCGTGCGCGGCTCTGAAGCCGAGCAGTATGTTGACCGGTTACTGGCCTTGCCGGATTTCCTGATGCGCCCTGCCTCGGCCGTCCAACCCGGCGACATTGCCGCCGGGCTGAAACTGACAGGACACTTCCTCGAGAACCGCCTGTTCGCTGCCGTGCACCGCGGCGTGCCGCAGGAGCGGGAGCGGCTTGTGCTCCGTCTGCTGAGTAAAACCTAGGCTCTCGCACTCGCGCGCGCGCCAACCGCCGCATACCAGCGCCCGATATTCTTGAACTCCGGGTTCAGCGGCTGGCCGACCGCGCCGCCGAAGGCGAGGAAGCAGAAGAGCAGCACGTCCGCTAGCGTGAACTTTTCGCCGGCGACAAAGGTGCGCGTGGCAAGCTGTGCGTCCAGGAAGGTGAGCCCGTCCTGCGCCTTGGCCTTCAGGCCGGGGGCGGCTTCCGGAAGGCAGCGCATGCGCGACTGGAACATCGGCAAGCCTTCAGAATAGCGAAAGCCATTGGCCAGCGGCTCGACGATGTTGAGATCGACCCACCGCGTCCAGCGGCGTGTCTGGGCGCGTTCTTCGGGGGTCGCGCCGATCAGGCTGCTGCCGGGAAATTTCTCGTCGAGGTATTCGCAGATCGCTGTGATCTCGGCGATGATCGCGCCGTCATCCAGCACCAGGCAGGGCGACTGGCCGGCGGGATTGGTCTTCAGAAAGTCGTCTTCGCGGTTCTTTCCCTTGAGAATGTCGATGTCCTCGAACGGCAAGCTTATACCGCGCTCGGCCATGAACATGCGAACGACATGCGGATTGGGGCCGACGGAATTGATGAGCTTCATGGTGGTCCTCCCGGTGTTTCTATTTGCGCCCATCCACACTGCGTGACGCAACGTCCGGCAAGAGGTGATCTTCGGCGGTGACGCTAGCGGCAGGTGCGCGCGCTGCCCATGTCGAAGTGGAAATGGTCGGCATGGGCGGCGTTATACTCCGGCCCGAGCGTGACCGAGAAGATCCGGCAGGCGCCCTTGTGAACACGCTTGAGGAATTCGCCTTCCTTGCCGCCATTGTCCCAATGGGTTTCGACATTGATCAGGCGCCCGTCTTCGAGGCGGAAGCCAGAGATGTCGACGGCGTTCCCCCGCGCGTGTTCGGATTTACGCCCGGTGCCGGCAATGTTGCGGCAGGAAAAGCTGCCATAGGTTTCGATCCGAGCGATCGGTGAGCCGAAGATTTCCACAGCGGCCGGCCGGGCGACATGCCGCTCCCACATGTAGAGCGAGGCGGTCTGCCAGCAGGTCATGCTGAGGGTGGCGGAATACGGGGTCAGGGAGCGGTCCAGGGTCAGGGCGTCATACTTGCCGCAGGCCTCGCCGCGCGGGGAATCCTCCAGCGGAGTGTAGAGCACGCCGGTCGCGTCGAGGGCGTTGAAGCAGGCGCCGGGATGGCGCTCCAGCTGCGTCATCTTGAAATGCGAAGCGAGGCCTGGCTTGTTGTTCAGGTCCAGCGGCGCAAACGGATTGTGCTGGGGCGGCGCAAACCGCAGAAACACGCCCACGACCAACGCCGAAGGCAGGACCAGCAGCGTGAAATAGCGCATGAGTGCCTTTTGCAGCGTCACCCTTTTCCTTTCCTTAACCAAACCCCGGTTTCTGTTAACCTGTGCTGGCTCCCGAGCCGGAATCGACCTTAAAGCGGGGGCACGCACAGAATGTGGCACGAACTGCAGAAGAGACCAGAATGGTGAAGCGCGGACCCTCGCCGCCGCCCGAAGAGCGGATTATCAACGAGACCATGAGCGAGGCGCTGTCGAAGCGATACCTCGCCTATGCGCTCTCCACGATCACGGCCCGCGCCCTGCCGGATGTGCGCGACGGCTTGAAGCCCGTGCAGCGGCGCATCCTCTATGGCATGCGGGTGCTGCGGCTCGACCCCGAAGGCGGCTTCCGGAAATGCGCCAAGATCGTCGGCGACGTGATGGGTAACTACCACCCGCACGGCGACAGCTCGATCTATGACACGCTGGTGCGCCTCGCGCAGGATTTCAGCGTGCGTTACCCGTTGGTCGACGGGCAGGGCAATTTCGGCAACATCGACGGCGATAGCCCCGCCGCCTACCGCTATACCGAAGCGCGGATGACGCGCGCCGCCGAGCTGCTGATGGAAGGCCTCGACGAGAACGCGGTCGATTTCCGTCCGAACTATGCCGAGAATGACGAGGAGCCCGTGGTGCTGCCCGCCGGCTTCCCGGCGCTGCTGGCGAATGGCGCAACCGGTATTGCGGTCGGCATGGCGACCTCCATTCCGCCGCACAATGTCGCCGAGGTGATCGACGCGGCGCGGTTGCTGATCGAAAAGCCGAAGGCGACCACCGAAGAGTTGATGGAATTTGTTCAGGGTCCGGACTTTCCGACCGGCGGCGTCATCGTCGAGGAACGCGCCGCGATGCTGCAGGCCTACGAGACGGGCCGGGGCAGCTTCCGGATGCGCGCGCGCTGGCATGTCGAGGACACGGGCCGCGGCACGTACCAGATCATCGTCACCGAGATTCCCTACCAGGTTCAGAAGTCCCGCCTGCTTGAGCGCCTCTCCGAACTGTTGGAAGCCAAGAAGGTTCCGCTGCTCGAAGACGTGCGCGACGAGAGCGCCGAGGATGTGCGCCTCGTGCTGGTGCCGCGCGCCAAGACAGTTGAGGCGGACG
>JBBSAZ010000033.1:0-15072 GCA_038251755.1 Caulobacterales bacterium | reverse complement strand
TCTTCGTTGGCATGGTCGTCGCCTATATCGGCGCCACGACGCTCAGCGATTTCGATCTCGAGATCTACACGGTCGAACTGATCGGTTACTCCATGCTCCGCGAGTTCGGCGTGGTGCTCACCGGCATCGTGCTCGCGGGTCGCACGAACTCCTCCTTCACCGCGCAGATCGGCACGATGAAGATGCGCCAGGAAATCGACGCGATGCAGACCCTCGGCCTCAAGCCGATGGAAGTGCTCGTCGCCCCGCGCGTGCTCGCCATGCTGGTGATGACCCCGATCCTCGCTTTCGTGGCAACCCTCGCCGGCATTGCGGGCGGCGTCGTGGTCGGCTGGACCTCGCTCGACATCAATCCCGGCCTCTTCATCGAACGCCTGCGTACCTCTGTTCCGATTGACCAGTTCTGGATCGGCATGTCGAAAGCGCCGGTCTTCGGTCTCGTCGTCGCGCTGATCGCGTGCCGGCAGGGCCTGCTCACCGGCGGCAGTGTCCAGTCCCTCGGGCACCGCACCACCACTTCCGTCGTGCAGGCGATCTTCGCCATCATCGTGCTCGATGCGATGTTCGCGATCTTCTACATGGAGCTCGGCATATGAGCGCCGCGCCGATCATCCGTATACGCGACCTCAAGGTGGCCTTCGGCTCGTCGGTCGTGCTCGAACACCTGAATCTCGATATTCCGCAGGGCGAAGTGATCGGGGTCATCGGTCCTTCCGGCTGTGGCAAGTCCGTCCTGCTGCGCGCGATCACCGGTCTGAAGCCGCCGGAAAGCGGCAGCATCGAAGTGTTCGGCGAGCGGCTGGAGACGCTGTCGCGCGATGAGCGCACGGCCATCGAGCGGCGCTGGGGCATCATGTTCCAGGACGGCGCCCTGTTCTCGAACCTGACGGTGCGCGAGAATGTCATGGTGCCGATGAAGGAGCATACGCAGCTCAGCCGGCCGCTGATGCGCGACCTCGCCGACATGAAGATACGCCTCTCGGGTCTCGCCGTCAGCGCCGGCGACAAGTATCCGTCCGACCTGTCCGGCGGCATGCGCAAGCGCGCCGCGCTTGCCCGCGCGCTGGCGCTCGATCCGGAGCTGCTGTTCCTCGACGAGCCGACCGCCGGCCTTGACCCGATCACGGCGGCCGCCTTCGATACGCTCGTGCGCTCCCTGCAGCGCGCGCTCGGACTTACGGTCTTTCTCGTTACCCATGATGTCGATACGTTGCACGCAACGTGCGACCGGATCGTGGTTCTGGGAGAAAAGAAGGTATTGGCCGTCGGAACGATCCCGGAGCTTCGCGAAGTCGATCATCCGTGGATCCAGGAATATTTCAGCGGGCCGCGCGGACGTGCGGCAGCGCCTGTGACAGAAGAAGAGGCTTAGAAAAAGCATGGAAACCCGGGCAAACTACGCACTGATTGGCGCGCTCGTCCTTGTGGCGGCGGCGGTCATCGCAGGCTTCGTACTCTGGCTTGGCCAGTCCGAATTTCAGCGCGACTACAAGGCCTACGACATCGTCTTCGAAGGACCGGTCTCGCTCGAGGAAGGCGCGGCGGTGCGCTATATCGGCGTGAAGGTCGGCGAGGTGGCCACCGTGCGCATCGACAAGGCGGATCCCTCTAAGGTGCGCGCGCATGTCCGCGTCTCGCGCGAGACGCCGATCCGCGAGGACTCCACCGCCTCGATCCAGCTCGCCGGCATCACCGGTATCACGTTCGTGCAGCTGACGGCGGGCACCGGCAAGCCGCTTGAGAGCCGGCCGGGCCAGCCGGTGCCCATCATCAAATCCGAGCGCACGCTGGTCGACCAGATCGTGGCGGGCGGCGCGCAGGCCCTTGGCCGCGCCAACCTCACCTTTGACGGGATCAACCGTATCCTGACGGATGAAAACATCGCTTCGATGAGCACCTCCATCAAAAATCTTGAGACGATCACCACCCGGCTCGCCTCCGATGAAGGCCTGATCAATGAAGCCTCGGCAACGCTGAAGGATGTGTCGGAGGCCTCGGTGGCCTTCGAGGCGGCCTCGCGCGAATGGGAGACCGTCGGTGTCTCCACCGGTTCCGGCCTCGCCGAAGTGCAAACCGATCTCAAGACGCTGGTGGGAGACTTCCGTACGGTCGCGACCGCAGCCACCGGCACGCTGAAGGAAAGCCAGCGCGCCGTGGCCGCCGCAACGGCCGTCATGGAAGGACCCGCCGCGGCCACCTTCGAGAACACGACCGCCGCCAGCCAGGACCTGCGCGTCCTGATCAACCGGCTTGACCGGACGGTGCGCGAAATTGAACGCAACCCGCAGGGCTTCATCGTCGGTGAACCCTTGCCATATGAGGAGAAGAAGCGATGATCCGGACCCTGATCTTGTCGGCCGCGCTGCTGGGCCTCGCCGGCTGCGTGAACGTCCTCAGCCAGCCGGAGGCGCCGGACGCCTTCTACCGGATCGGCCCGATGGAGCCGATGCACCGCCTGAATGCGACGGTCACCATCCGTGAGCCCGAAGCGTCCCGCCTGTTTTCCGGCCGCACCATCGCGGCCGAAGACGAGACCGGCGCGCTGCGCATCGTGCGCGGCGTTCAGTGGACGGACAATGCCACGGAAATGATGCAGGGCGCCCTGCTCGATTCGCTGGGCGGCGAGGGCGAGTTTGCCGCCCTGCCGTCAAATTCGTCCGGGCCGACCCAGTTCGAGGTGACCTGGCGGCTGTCCGAATTCACGCTGTATGGCGACACCGCCCGCTGCCGACTCGACGCCACCGTCCTGCGCGGCCGCACACGCGGCGTTGTTGCGCAGATAACGCTGGAGACGACAGCTGTGGCGCTCGACACGTCGAACGCCGCCCGCGCGAAATCCCTCACCGATGCGGGCCGCGCCTGTGTCAGCGAGCTGGCTGGCTTCATTGTCGAAACGACCGACAAGGAAGCCGTCGCCGCTGCGGCGTCTGCGCCTTAGCCTTTCTTGGCCGGGCAGGTATTGAGCCCGAGCAGGGTATAGACCGGGCACCAGCCGGCGAGGCCGGTCAGCAGCGGCACAACGCCGATCCAGCCGAAGGGCGTCTGCGGCCCGACGAACACGAGGCTGATCAGCACGATACCGGCAATCACGCGCAGGGCGCGGTCGAGTGTGCCTTCGTTGGTCTTGAACATGGGAAGTCTCCTTTGCTTGTGGAGACAGGTTAGGCCTGCGCCCGGTCCTGCGTCGGTGACTAAGTCACCATGCCCAACGTTTCAGCTGCCCGCCGCCTTGTGTCCCAGCGCGCTGCGCGACAGCAGGGTCACCTTCCCGCGCGCAAGGGCGACGATTCCAGACCTTTCGAACCGGGAGAGCTGGCGGCTGACGACTTCCCGGGCCGAGCCGATTTCGGCGGCAAGCGCGTCATGTGTCAGATGCACCCCACCCGCAGCGTCGGCGCGGGCCAGCAAGGCTTCGGCGAGACGCGCCTCGATGCTGGCCGAGGCGAGGGATTCGACGAGATGCTCGAAATCGGCAAACCGGTGTGCCACGGCAGTGAAGACGGCGCGCCGGAAGTCCGGTTCCTGCGCCATCCGGCGCTCGTATTCGCCCGGCGGGATCATCTCCCCCTTCAGTTCGGTTTCTGCAACGCCCTCGGCGGAATAGGTGCGCCCCTCGGCAAGACAGGTGAATGTCTGCAGGCAGATTTCGCCGGGCCCGACCCTGTAGAGCACGATCTCGCGCCCGCCGGCGCTGGTCAGCGAAACGCGGATCGAGCCTTCCTGCAGCACCACGAACCCCGAACAGGCATCGTCCGGCCGGAACAGGACTGTGCCGGCCGGGCAGGCCAGCCGGTGCGCGCCATAAGAGATCGGGTTCGGTTCTGTCATGCGGCCACCATGAGAAAGGGCGGCCTGCTAAGCAAGCCGCCCTGATTTTTGGTCCCGCAAAAGGGCAGGCCTCAGCCCGCTTTCATCTCGTCAAACGCAAGGTCCTTGTCGATGCGAACATCCTGCGGAAGACCCAGCACGCGCTCGGCAATGATGTTCTTCAGGATCTCGTCGGTGCCGCCCGCGATGCGAAGGCCCGGCGCCCACATGAAGCTCTGCTGGAAGATCGCGTCGCCCGGCATCCGCTCGGCTTCGGTGATGATGCCGAAATGGTCCTGCATCTCGATCGCCGAGTTGCAGATGTCCTGCAGGTGGTTGGCGGTGATGATCTTGCCGATCGAGTTTTCCGGTCCCGGCGTCTGGCCGCGCGACAGGGCGGTCATCGTGCGGAACTTGGTCAGCTTGTAGCCTTGCGCCGCGACATACCAGTCGGCCAGCTTCTCGCGGAAGGCCTGGTCGGAAATGCTGCCGGCATCCTTGGCATAAGCCATGATCTCGCCCCAGTCGGGACCCGGCGAGCCGCCCACGGCAAGGCGTTCGTTCATCAGCGTGACGAGCGCGACTTTCCAGCCATCGCCCACGGCGCCGAGACGGTCCGTATCCGGAATGCGCACGTCGGTGAAATACACCTCGTTGAACTCGCGGCCACCGGACGCCTGGTGGATCGGGCGCACTTCAACGCCCTTCTGCTTCATGTTGACGATGAACATCGTCAGGCCCTTGTGCTTCGGAACCTTCGGGTTCGTCCGCACGAGGACAATGCCGAAATCGGAATAGTGGGCGCCGGACGTCCAGACCTTCTGGCCGTTGATTACCCATTCATCTCCGTCCTTGACCGCCTTGGTCTTGAGGCCTGCCACGTCGGAGCCGGCCGACGGTTCGGAGAACAGCTGGCACCAGATTTCCTCGCCCATCAGGGCTTTCTGGACATAGCGATCCTTGTGCGCGTCGGAGCCGAACGCGATGACGGTCGGCACGCACATGCCGAGACCGATGGCGAATGGGCCGGTCGGGGCGTCGAACTTGCCCTCTTCCTGGCCCCAGATCACCGATTCCATGGACGTGCCGCCGCGGCCGCCCCATTCCTTCGGCCAGGTGATCTGGGCGAACTTGTTCTCGGCCTTGGTCCGCTGCCAGTCCTTGGCGCGCTTCAGCGCCGAGTCGCCGGAGCCAGCCCGCGGGCGCGCGCCGGATTTCAGCTCGAGGTGTTTCGACAGGAAGTCATAGGCTTCCTTGCGGAAGGCGGCTTCGGCGGGGGTATCGTTGAAGTCCATCTCGGTCTCCGTTGCTTTCACTGGCTGGGGGTTGAAACCGGAATTTCAAGCCCGGTTACGGTTTGGTAAAAATATTTCGCGGTGAACGGTTGCTGACAGGCGGTTGCCATATTCCATCCCGAATTGGGGCGTCGTATGTCCTTCGTGCGCCGGGGAGATGAGCGATGGGCTCCCGCCCGCGGCGCAGTACAAAGGGACAACGTCATATGTCGAATATCTTTGCGCATACCCGCCGCATCGCCGCAGCCTCCGCCGCCTCCATGCTGATTGCCGGGATGGCGCATGCCGGCGTCGAACTCAAACTGGGCACCGACAAGGTCGCCGCGACCGCCGTCACCTTCAGCGTGTCGCAACAGCCGGTCTACGATCCGGTTACCTACCTGCCGGTCGAGCCGGCCAAGTCGACCCTGTATGCCGGCGGCATCTATGTCACCCGCACGTTCGACACCTCGTCCGTGAAAGTGCTCAAGCACGTCGTCAACTCGACCCCGGTCTCCACGGTGGACATCACGATCACGGCTGACGGTTCCACCGACAAGCAGGTCTGGACGCTCACTGAAGCCGTCCTCAACAACTACTCGACCTACACCGGCGAGAACGCCACGGTCGTCGAGAACTTCGACATCACCTACAAGACCGCCACGCTGAAAGTGTACACCGCCGGCGCAACCACACCGTCCGACACCGTCACCTGGTCGGCCCCGGAGCCTGTGGCTGCCGTCGCCTACACCGGCGAGTAATCCATCACGTTGCGAGCGGCGGGAGTGATCCCGCCGCTCGACATGTGTCAAGGCGGATGCCTCAGGCCGCATTCTTCGCCTCAAGCGCGCGCACCAGCTTCTCTTTCCAGACCTTCGGCGAGCCGGCCTGCACGGCCAGCAGCTTCGCCCGGCGATAATAGAGATGGCAGTCAACTTCCCAAGTGAAGCCCATGCCGCCATGCGTCTGGATGTTTTCTTTCGACGCAAACCAGTAGGCCTCCGACGCGGCCACCCGCGCCGCCGCCGCCGCTTCCGGCAGCTCGGCGGCATTCGTCAAGAGCGCCCAGGCGCCGTAGAAACAGTTCGACCGGGCAATCTCGTTCTTCACGTACATGTCCGCCAGCTTGTGCTTGATCGCCTGATAGCCACCAATCGGGCGGCCGAAGGCATAGCGGTTCTTGGCATAGTCATTCGCCATCTCGAGGCAGACCGAGGCGCCGCCAAGCTGTTCGAACGCCAGCAGCACCGCCACCCGGTCGAGCAGCTGGGCGTTCAGCGAGTCGCCCTCACCCTTGGCGCCGAGGCGTTCGGCAGGGGTTGCGTCAAAGTGGATCTCGGCATGGCTGCGCGTCGGGTCGATGGTCTGCAGCGGCTTGCGGGTGATGCCCTTGGCGGAGAGGTCCACCAGCACCAGCGACAGGCCCTTGCCCTCCTTGGCCAGCACGACCGCATGGGTCGCGATGTCGCCGTCCGTCACCGGGATTTTCACGCCGGTCAGCGTCTTGCCGTCAAACGTGGTGCGGATCGTCGAGGCGTCCGGATTGCCCGGGCCTTCGGAGGCGGCATAGGCGCCGATCACGTCGCCGGCGGCGATCAGGGGCAGGATGGCGGCTTTCTGTTTCTCGCTGCCGCCCAGCTTCACCGCTTCGGTCAGGAAATACGCGGTCGAAGCAAACGGCACCGGCGCAATCGCGCGGCCCATCTCTTCGGCCAGCACGCACATTTCCAGCATGCCGAGGCCCAGCCCGCCATGCTCCTCGGGGATTGCGGCGCCCAGCCAGCCCATCTCCACGACCTTCTTCCAGAGGCCCTCATGATAGGCCAGCGCCTCGTCGTTCAGCACCTTGCGGACTTCCGAGGCCGGGCTGGCGGCCGACAGGAACTTCCTTGCCTCCCCGGCGAGGTATTTCTGGTCTTCGGAGAAATCGAAATTCATGGCGCGTCTGGCTCCCAATCGCCCTCGGGGCGTTACGTGTTATCTCGGATGGCCAGAGAATAGCCCACTTTACGCGTGCGGAAAGGTGTGACCCAGCGGCAATGGCGCCGCGACATTTGCTTCAAATTTCAACGGCTGCATTCACCCGACTCCCACGATCCTGTGGCACGATTCAGGATTGGATGAGGAGACGCACCCATGGCCAAGGCCCTGTTCCACAAGTCGCAGCGCGTATTCGTGAAGCCGGTCGGCACCTGGGCGGTGATCGAGCATGTCGTTCCCCATTGGGTGAAGGACGTCAACGAGCCCCTGCGCATCACCTATGACTGCGGCCTCGGCCGGCCCTTCCATGCCCACGAGCTGGTCTCGGAGCAGGCGGTCCACAACCAAAACCGCGTCACCGATGACGACGAAGACATGATGCTGGAACACTGGTTCATCGACCGGCGCTCCATCAAGTGGCGCGCGAGCGAGTTCGGCGTGACGCTCGCCAATCCCGGCACCTATCCGGTGGTCGCCACCGACGAAGGCAGCAGCGGCGGCTGGCGTGTCGGCGGCGCGGAATATGACCGCGATCCCCAGCGCGTCGAGCATCAGGCGCGGATGATCGTCCACACACCGGACCTGATGGGCATCGCCCGCAAGATCGCCGAGTTCGCCTCCGCCAACCCGAATGAGCTTCCGCTGGAGATGAAACCCGTCGCCCAGCAATGCGCGATGATCCTGCGCGACGTCTACCGCCTGGACGAGGAAATCACCGTCGCCGCCGAGTGATCCGTTCGCATTGCGTCAGAGCCTCAAGCGGCTCATCTGCCACACAATGCGCGCTCATCTTGAGCGAAGTCGAAGGATAGGCCAAGCCGGGCTACCGGCTCCAGTTGCCCGCCGCTCTAAGCTCTGGTGCGCGCAATGATCCACACCAGTAGCACGCCTGCCGCCGCGCCCAGCGCGTTGGCGGCTGCGTCGGCGAGGGAGCCTTCGCGCCCCGTACCGGCCAGCGCCTGCGCCACTTCCAGTCCCGCCCCGTACAGCGCCACGACCAGAATTGCCGCCAGCCGCCCCGGCCCGAACCACATCGCCACCGGCACCGCCAGCCCCGCATAGGCCGCGAAATGGCGGATCTTGTCGGAAATCTGCGGCGCCGGCGCCTCGCCCGGCGGCACCAGCGAAAAATACCCGATCGCCACCGCCAGCAAGGCCGCAATCACCACAGCGGCACGCCGGATCGCCAGCGGGTAAGGAACAAGGGCAGGGTTCATGGAGCCGTCTTGCCAGTGCTCGGCGCCGCCAACAACGGGCCGCGACGTACCTGATGGAGACAAACGCACCAACCAGACCAGAACTCAGATCGAAGTGGAACGATCCGTGCCGAGAAGCATTGAGTTAGCAGACGGGTTGGGCTTGCCATCAGGGAGAAAAACATGAGCCAAAAAGATCGACCGAAAAAGCAGGCTGCCCAGGTAGCGCCCTCACGCCACGCACAAGATCTCAAATCCGCTACACCCGCGCCGGACCATCCGCTGACGGAGCCTGCACCGGATTCCGGCATGACCTCGACGCCGCAAAAAGGCCAGGCACCTTCCGGCGCACTCGACGCCGAAGGCCAGCGTCCCGTGCTCGAACGCTCTCGCAAGGTGCGCTAGCTGGCGTTCGCCAGCATACCCTCACCAGCAAAAGGAATCCGCCATGATCATTCAGGTCAATACCGGCAACACGGTCGAAGGCAGCGCAGCCATGGCGGAAGGACTCGAAGCGCTCGTCCGCGAACGTCTTTCCCGCTTCGAGGACAAGCTGACAAGGGTTGAACTCCACGTGACCGACGAGAACGCTGGCCGCGAAGGCGGTCACGACAAGCAATGCGTGATCGAGGCGCGGCCGACCGGACTGGACCCGGTAAAGGTCATGGACAATGCCGGTAGTATTCATCAGGCCACTGTCGGCGCGCTCGGAAAGATGGCCACTGCACTGGATCGCACCTACGGCAAGCTCACCAGCCGGAAGGGCCATTGAATTCGAGTTCATTTCTGCGCTTCATCTACCCGGTAATGGCCGTTGTCCGTTGAGACGTCCCGGCAGTAAGTACCGTTGCCGGTCTCGGCACGCTCCTATATCCCAGAAGCCTGATCCATCTGACCTGAGGAGCGCGCCCCCTGATGCGAACGGAAACCCCGGTAGCGGTGAAACTCAAGGACTATACGCCGTATCCCTTCGAGATCACCGACGTCACGCTCGACTTTGACCTCGGCGCGCAGAAGACCGTTGTGAAAGCCGCGCTCTCGGTCACGCCGCGCGGCCTGGGCGCGATGCGCCTCGACGGCGAAGCGCTGCACCTGAACTATGTCGCCATCGGCCTCCGGGGTGAGACCGCAAAGCCCGTTGATCCGGCAGACTTCACGGTCGACGCGCGCGGCCTCACGCTGCATGCGCCGCCGAAGGCCCCGTTCGTGCTCGAAACCGAAGTCGAGATTTCACCAGAGGCCAACACCGCGCTGTCGGGTCTTTATCTCTCGGGTGGGCGCCTTTGCACCCAGTGCGAGGCCGAAGGCTTCCGCCGCATCACCTTCTATCCGGACCGGCCGGACGTGATGTCTTCCTTCCGTGTCCGGATGGTCGGCTCGAAAGAAGACTTCCCGATCCTGCTCTCCAACGGAACGCCGGGCACGTCGGGCGACCTGCCGGGCAAGCGCCACTTCGCCGAATGGATCGACCCCCACAAGAAGCCCGCCTATCTCTTCGCGCTCTGCGCCGGCGATTATGACGTGCTGCGCGATAGCTTCACCACGATGTCCGGCAAACATGTCGATCTCGGCATCCATGTCGACAAGGGTGATGCCCCGCGCGCCGCCTGGGCGATGGACGCGCTGAAACGCTCGATGCGCTGGGACGAGGAAGCCTATGGCCGGGAGTATGATCTCGGCGTGTTCAACATCGTCGCGGTGCGCGATTTCAATTTCGGCGCCATGGAGAACAAGGGCCTCAACATCTTCAACTCGGCCTATGTCCTGGCCGACGAGGCGACCGCCACGGATTTCGATTTCGAAGCCATTGAATCCATCGTCGCCCATGAATACTTCCACAACTGGACCGGCAACCGGATCACCTGCCGGGACTGGTTCCAGCTCTGCCTGAAGGAAGGCCTGACGGTCTTCCGCGACCAGAACTTCTCCGCCGACATGCGCTCAAGGCCCGTGCAGCGCATCAAGGATGTCATCAAGCTGCGCGCCCGCCAGTTCGCGGAAGATGCAGGCCCGCTCGCTCACGCCGTCCGTCCGGACACCTATGGCGCGATCGACAATCTCTATACCGCGACCGTGTACGAGAAGGGCTCCGAAATCATCGGGATGCTGCGCAGAAGGATAGGGAATGATAAATATCGAGAAGGAATGGACCTTTATTTTACACGCCATGATGGTCAGGCGGTAACGATCGAGGACTTTTATGCCTGCTTTGAAGCAGTTTCTGGCCGGGACCTGTCGGCTTTCCGCCGCTGGTACGCCCAGGCCGGCACCCCCGAAGTCCGCGTCACCGAAGCCTGGGACCCTGCCACCGGAACGCTAAAAGTCGAGCTGTCTCAATCGGTTAAGCCCACCCCCGGCCAACCGGTCAAACACCCGCTCCCGATCCCGCTCCTTTGCGCCCTGCTCGACGGAAAAGGCGGCCACGCCGCCGAACCCTTCCTCCACATACTCGAAAAATCGAATGAAACCCTCGAACTGAAAGTCCCCCCCGGAAGTCCGCGCCCCAGCCTCTCGGTGGGCCGGGACTTCAGCGCCCCCATCCGGATCGAGCGGACGCTGACCCGCGACGAACGCCTCGCCCTCGTCAAGGCCGAGACCGACCCGTTCAACAAATGGGACGGCCTCCAGACCCTGATCAAGGGCGAGATCATCGCCCTTTCCGATGGCACCCAGACCAATCCCGATCATGACCTGGTAGACGCCATCGCCTCAGCCGTTCGCGGTGCCAAGGACGATCCGGCCTATGCCGCGCTGCTGACGCGCCTGCCGGAAGTCGGCGAACTCTTCCTTGAGCGCCAACCGGCTGATCCCGTGGCACTGGCCGCAGCGCAGAAGAAACTCAAGACCGCGCTCTATCACCAGCTCGCCAACGAGATCGCCGAAACCCTGCAAGCCCCGCCGCCCACACCGTATCACCCCGGCGCGGAGCAGGCCTCCATCCGCGCGATGCGCACCGCCTTCATCGGCCTGCTCAGCGCCTCGGACTCGCGCGATGCGGCACCCGCGCTCTACAGCCTGTACGAACGCGCGCCGAACATGACCGAGCGGCTCTCGACGCTGCGCGCGCTGATGTTCACCAAGGGCGGGGCGAAGGCCGAGGCGATCTCGCATTTCGAAGCACTGTGGAAAGGCAACCCGCTGGTCATGGACAAGTGGTTCTCGGTCCAAGCCTCCACCGGCACGGCCGAAGACGTCAAAAGCCTGATCGCTCATCCGGCATTTGACCTGAAAAATCCCAACCGGGTCCGCTCGGTCATCGGCGCCTTCGCGATGCAGAACCTCGCGGCCTTCCATGCGCCCGATGGCGCCGGCTACCGCGCCGTCGAGGCCACCATCCTCGCCGCCGACAAGGTGAACCCGGCGCTGGGCGCGCGTCTGATCGCCGCGTTCGAGCAATGGCGCCTGCTCGAGCCCAAGGCGCGGGCAGAGGCGGAAGCCTGCCTGAAGCGGCTTGTTGAGGCGGGATTGTCCGAGAATGCGATGGATATCGCCGGCCGGGCGCTGGCCGGCGGGGCCTGACAGGCGTTAACAAAGCCCTCCGATTGGTTAACCAACCGGCAATCTTTGCCACCGAAACTCCCATGATCCGGCAGTTCGCCTGCTGGTCATGGGGAGAGTTTGGGCAAAAAAGCGTCGCATCCCGGCAAGAACGCCATTCCCGCGCGGCCGGAAGAGCGCGACCTGCTGGCCGACAACCGCCGGACCTGGGGCCTGATCCTCGCCATTCTCGGCCTCCTCGCCCTGGCCCTCGGCCTCAAGGCCTGGGACGAACGCCAGGCCGAAGAACGCGCCTTCCTGACCCAGCTCGACGCCGAAGCAAAAATGCTCGCCGCCCGCGTCTCCGCGCGCAGCGATGCCGCGCAGGTCGTGCTGCGGCTCATCGGCGAGAATGACCTGTCGACTTCGAAAGCCGCCGGCATCGCCAATGGCATGGACGCACTCGTTTCCTTGCGGGATGCCGTCCAGTCGCCGCCGGGCTCGCGCCTTGGCGATGCGGCCGCCGCTGCCGGCGCGCTGGCACAAGGCGAGACCGGCATGTTCCTCACCCCGCACGGCGACCTCGTCTTCGTCTCTGCCGCTTCGGACGGCCCGCCGCTGATCGCGCTCTCGCCCATCACGGCGACCTTCTCGAAGCCCGAGAATGCCCGGCTGACGCTGCGCTCCCCCAGCGCCAAGTTCAGCTTCGGCGGCGTCCACCTGTCTGGCGCCGCAGACATCGCACCGGCGACCACCCCGTCCATCCAGTCGGGCCCGGACATTGTCCGCGCCGGAACGGCCTGCTCACCGGTTGCCGGCAGCGAAGTCGCCGTCTGCCTTACCGTCGCGCGTCCGCTCCTTTCGGCATCGGATATCCTGCGCATCGCAATCTTCGGCCTGCTGATTGCCGCGCCCGCGATGGCGATCCTCGATCTGACGCGCCGCCTGTCCCGCCGCCAGCGGGAGATCCTCGCGCAGGCGACCCATAACCAGGAATCGGACCGTATCCTCGGCCTCGTCATGCGCGGCGCGCAGGCGGGCTATTGGGAATGGTCGCATACCACCAACACCGTTTTCTTCAGCGACGGCGCCGCTGTGCTGCTCGGCTTTGACCGGTCCGGCCTGCTGACGCTTGATGACCTGATGGGCCGCGCGCCGGTCGAGGCGCATGACCGGATCCACGAGGCGTTCACCAAGGCGCGCACCATCGGCTGGCTGCAGCTGGCTTTCCCCACTGTCGCGCCGTCCAACCGCTGGGTCGAAATGCGCGGCAGCCTGTCGGACGATCCGGTCAGCGGCGAGCCCGTGTTCGGCGGCATCATGCTGGATGTGACCGACCGCAAGCAGGCCGAGGGCCGCGTCCGCGCCGCCGAACGCCGCCTGCGCGCCGCCATTGAAGGGTTCGCCGGGCCGTTCGCCCTCTGGGACGCACGCAAGCGTCTGCTTTACTGGAACCGGGCCTTCGCCATTGATTTCGGCCTGCAGGACACGCTGCGCGCCGGCATGAGCCACGAGACGATGCAGATCGCCCGGGCGGGCGCGGTGCTGATGGAACGTCAGTCATCGGAAGACAGCCGCACCACGCTGATCGCCCTGCGTACGGGCCGGTGGCTGAAGATGGTCGAGCGCCCGACGCCGGACGGCGGCCTGCTGACCGTCGGCGTCGATGTGTCCGAGAACATCCGCAACGAGGAAGAACTGAAGAAGCAGCAGGAGAAAATGAAGCGCGCCGCGCTTGATCTCCAGCGCTCGGAAGGCAAGGCCGAGGCTCTCTCCCGCAAATATTCCGAGGAGAAGGCCAAGGCCGAGCACGCGGCCTTCACTAAGTCCGCCTTCCTTGCCAACATGAGCCACGAACTGCGCACACCGCTGAACGCCATCATCGGTTTCTCCGAGATCATGATGAACGAACTCGCCGGCCCGCTCGGCCATGCCTCGTACAAGGACTATTCCCGCGACATCCTCACGTCCGGCCAGCACCTGCTCGATATGATCAACGACATTCTCGACATGGCGAAGATCGAAGCCGGCAAGATGACGATCACGACGCAGCTCATCGATCCGGTGGATCCGGTCGATGCCGCGATGCGGATGATCCGCCGCAAGGCCGAGGAGAAGGAGATCGAACTGATCCTCGACGGCGCGCTGAACCTGCCCGACATCGACGCCGACCACCGCGCCATCCGCCAGATGGTGCTGAACCTCGTCTCGAATGCCATCAAGTTCACAGACCGGGGCGGCAAGATCACCGTCCGCATCGAACAGCGCGGCCCGGAAATCTATTTCGGTGTCACCGATACCGGCATCGGCATTCCGGCGGAGGACATCCCCCGCCTTGGCCAGCCCTTCGAGCAGGTCTCCAAGACCAAGGACCGCAATACCGACGGCACGGGTCTCGGCCTCGCGCTGACCAAGTCCTTCGCCGAAATGCATGGCGGGCGGCTGACGCTCTCCTCGATCTATGGCGAAGGCACGACGGTCGCCTTCTACCTGCCCATCGGCGGCCCCGGTTCGCTCGGTGAGCAGGTCATCGCGAGGGACGTGGCCTAGTTCACGCCTTGATCAGGAGCGCTTGTTCCAGGCCTTGATTGTCGCGCCTGCGGGCGTGATCTCGATCTCGCCCCAGGCGCCTGTCTTGAGCTTGCGGTCCAGCCCCTCCGGCGGCGCGTCCACAACATCCGGAAGAAAGCGCGCCGTGCCGTTGCTGGTGACCACCAGCACGTTGGCCTCCACTGGCACCGCGGCCACATCGCGCAGCAACGCGCGCCAGCCTTCGCGGATCGCGGCAGGGTCTACGATCCAGCCTTGTGGCACCGTGCCGTCCGCGTCCCACGCCGCCAGAGCCGCTTCGCCGAGGCGAGCGATGACGGCCGCCTCCGGCTGGTTCTCGTCCGGGCCATAGTCGATCTCGCGCAGGAAGCTGCGGATCAGCAGGGCCGGAGCATCCGTCCGTGCACCGAGGATCGCACGCGCCGTCGCCCGCGTGCGCTGCAGCGGCGAGGCCAGGGCGGCGGTAAAGCAGGCTTCCGCGAAGTGCGCCGCCAGCGCCTCGGCCTGTTTGCGGCCGGAGGAGGACAAGGGCAGGTCGGTGCGCCCGCCGACGCGGGTGACCACATCGCCCGTATCGAAGGTGTTTCCGTGCCGCACGACATACAGGCGCGCCATGGCTCAGTTTCCGTCCGGATCGCCGTGCTCGGCGACGAGACGCTCGGCGAGGGCAATGTCTTCCGCCGTGTCGATGCCCGGCATGGCAATTCGCCCCGGCTGAACTTCCACCGCCTGCACGGACAGCCCGTTTTCGATCAGGCGCAGCTGTTCGAGACCTTCAAGGCGCTCAT
>JBBSAZ010000032.1:0-15093 GCA_038251755.1 Caulobacterales bacterium | reverse complement strand
GAAGATTGATCCGGTGATCCGGTCCGCGCCGGTGATCCATGTGCTGGATGCGAGCCGCGCCGTGGGCGTGGTCTCGACCCTGCTGAATGACGATGACCGCCCCGCGCTCGTGGCGCAGACCCGGGCGCGCTATGAGCGGATGCGCGAGGCGCGCAAGGATGGTCCGCCCAAGGCGCGTCTGCCGCTGACCGAGGCGCGCAAGGCAGCGTTCAAGCCGGACTGGAAATCCTACGCCGCGCCGAAGCCAACGTTCACCGGCGCGCGGAGCTTCGAGGATATCGATCTCGCCACGCTGGCGCGGTACATCGACTGGACGCCCTATTTCTCGGCCTGGGATCTGGCCGGGCGGTTCCCGCAGATCCTTGAGGATGACAAGGTGGGCGAGGCAGCGCGCGGGCTCTGGCGCGACACCGAGGCAATGATGCAGCAGCTGGTCGGCGAGGCCTGGTTCAAGCCGAAAGCGGTCGTCGGCTTCTGGGGCGCGAACGCGGTGGGCGATGATATAAGGCTGGAGACCGGCGACACGTTTTTCACGCTGCGCCAGCAGATGGTGAAGGACAATGAGCGGGCGAACTATGCCCTGTCCGATTTCGTGGCGCCGGAAGGCGAAGACTGGATCGGCGGATTCGTGGTGACGGCGGGCGCCGAGGCGGATGTGATTGCCGAGGATTTCAAGGCGAAGGGCGACGACTATTCGTCGATCATGTGCAAGGCGTTGGCCGACCGGTTTGCCGAAGCAATGGCAGAGTACATGCACGCGCGTGTGCGAAAGGAACTCTGGGCCTATGCGCCGGATGAGGCGCTGACGACAGAGGAGCTGGTGGCCGAGAAGTATCGCGGCATCCGCCCGGCGCCGGGATACCCGTCGCAGCCGGAGCACACGGAGAAGGCCACGCTGTTCAAGCTGCTCGACGCCGAGAAACATATCGGCGTGTCACTGACGTCCAGCTATGCAATGAGCCCGGCAGCGTCCGTGTCCGGACTATATCTCGCCCATCCGGATGCGATCTATTTCGCGCTGGGCCGGATCGAGCGCGATCAGGTCGAGGATTATGCGAAGCGCAAAGGTTGGGACGTAAAGACCGCCGAGCGCTGGCTGGCGCCGGTGCTGAACTATGATCCGTTCGTGCTGGTTGGGGCGTGATGGTGTGCGACTGCAAGCGGTGACACTGGTGGTGCCGGACTATGATGCAGGCATCGCGTTCTTCGCCGGCAAGCTCGGTTTCGACCTGATCGAAGACACGCCGCGCGGTGATGGCAAGCGCTGGGTCGTCGTGGCGCCGGCGGGCAGCGAAGCGCGGCTGCTGCTTGCGGCGGCGGCAAATGATGCTCAGCGCGACGCAATTGGAAACCAGACCGGCGGGCGTGTCGGCTTCTTCCTGGAGACGGATGATTTCGCCCGCGATCACGCGGCCTTCATGCAGCTGGGAGTGACTTTCATGGAGGCGCCGCGCCGGGAAGATTATGGAATTATTGCGGTTTTTCGCGATGATTTCGGCAATCTCTGGGACTTGATCGAACCCGCCACGTGAAAAGCCGCCGCGCGCGCCGCCCCTAGCGACGCCAGCCCGAGTCGCTGTAAGCCCCGCCGCTGACATCCTTGTCGTGACGGAGTAAGCCATGTCCAAAGCCCGCCTGCGCGCCGAGAATGCCAAGATCGTGGCGACCCTTGGGCCGCGCAGCCGGACGCTGAAGGAAATCCGGGCGCTTGCGGAGGCCGGCGCGGATGTATTCCGGCTGAACTTCTCGCATGGCAGCCACGAGGATCACCGCGCGACGCTGGCGATTGTCCGCCAGGTGGAAGGGCTGATTGGGCGGCCCCTTGCCGCACTGGCGGACCTGCAGGGGCCGAAGGTGCGCGTCGGCAGTTTCCCGGGCGGTGAGATGAAGGTGGCCTGGAAGGGCGAGTATCCGCTCGTTGCGGCCGAGACGACTGATGCGCCCGAGACGATTCCCGTGCCGCACAAGGCGATCCTCGACCAGCTGGAAGTGGGAGACACGATCCTGGTCGATGATGGCAAGCTGATCTTCACGGTGACCGCTGCGGGCAAGGCGCCGCGTGTGCGCGCCGATGTACCGGGCAAGATTTCCGACAAGAAGGGCTTCACCGTGCGCGGCAAGGCGCTGCCGGTGAAAGCGCTGACCGACAAGGACAAGGCGGACCTTGAATTCGCGTTGTCGATCGGCGTGGATCTGGTGGCGCTGTCCTTCGTGCAATCGGTGTCCGACATCGCCATGACGAAGGCGATCATCAACGGCCGGGCGCCGCTGATCGCGAAGCTGGAGAAGCCCGCCGCGCTGGGCGAACTGCGCGAGATCATCCGCGCCTCGGACGGCGTGATGGTGGCGCGGGGTGATCTCGGCGTCGAATATCCGCCGGAAGAAGTGCCCGTGATCCAGCGGCGCATCATTCGCGCCGCGCGCGCAGCCGGCCGGCCGGTGATCGTGGCGACTCAGATGCTGGAATCGATGATCGAGAATTCGGCGCCGACGCGGGCGGAAGCTTCCGACGTGGCGACGGCGATCTATCAGGGTGCAGACGCGGTGATGCTATCGGCGGAGACAGCCGTGGGGCGCCATCCGGCGACGGCGGTGGCGATCATGTCGCGGATCATCCGGGCGACCGAGAATGCGGAAGACTATCGCCGCTCGATGCTGCAGTTCGATGGCGACGAGCCTGCGCGCACGGCGATTGATGTGGTCGCGCAGACCTCGCTGGCGATGGCAGAGGCCGAAGGCGCAACAGCGCTGGCGCTGCGCACCGGGGCGTTCGAGCGGCTGGCGCGGTTCGCGCGCGTGCGCGGAAAAACGCCTATCCTCTATGGCTCGATAGACGAGGACCGGGTGCGCCAAGCCTGCCTGTTGTGGGGCGTGCATCCGCACAAGCTCGATGCCGGCGTCGAGAACTGGTACCGTGCCCTGATGAAAGCGTCAGGCCTCGAAGGCCGGGTCGCTTATGCGCGGTGGGCGGGGGATGATGCGCGTTTCGCCTGGGAGATCGGGGTCGGCAAGGGCCTCGATGGCAAGCCGATCACTGGCGTATGATCATCTGCCCCTGGCGGACTTCATAGGAGTTGAGTTCGCCGAGGAAAGTCATGCCGAGCAGGGACTGTTCGAGTTCGGTGCGCAGGATGACGGCGTTGACGTTTTCAATCTCGACCCTGCCGATGCGGATGCTTTCGAGCGTAACAGGCGCACCATAGGTGATGCCGCCGGCTGTGCGGATTTCGGAATCGAAATTGAGCTCCTCCGGTTTCAGGCCAAGGCGCTGTGCATCGAAATAGGTCAGCGCGACGATGCTCGCGCCGGTGTCCACCATGAACTTGACCTGCGTGCCGCTGACATCGGCGCGGGTCCAGAAATGGCCATCGTCCTCGCGGTCGATGAAGGCGGCTCGGGAACCGGTCGAAGGGGCGGGTTCGGGGGTGGCAACTGCCACGGTCACCGGGACGGGCGTAGCGGCCTGCTCCTTGAGACGGGGCGCCACGACAAATGCGATCACCATCGCAATGGCGACGGCGGTGAACATCACGAAGAACAGGTTCCGCAGGGGCATGCGTCAGCGTTTTCCCATTAGTTCAAGCCGGGCGATCCGGGCGGGGAGGTCAGCGATCACGGTGTCCCGGCCTTCGGGGCCCATCTGAATCCAGCGGCCGATTTCGGGCAGGGTCCGGGCGCAGCCGAGGCAATACCCCGTCTGGCCGTCAACGGCGCAAACCTTGATACAAGGGCTCTTTATCGGCGGGGTGGGCATGGCTATAGCAAATACCGATTGGGGGAATCCGGCAAGTCTCGCACAGATCGCGTAACAAATCCTTGCCGGACAGGCCCTGAAATCTTTGATACCCTGAATGCCGCGCAGATGATTTGCGCACGGAGTGACCCAACTTGAGCGATCCTGCGGCCCAGAAATCCCCCCTTTCGGATGTCCGAGACCTGATTCTGAAGCCGGTTGAGGCTGACCTGGCCGCCGGCAAGAAGGTCCGCGAAGCGCTGATGGGCATGGGCCGGGAGGGCGACTTCGGCCGTCTGGGCGAGGCTGCCGAATGGCTGGCGCGCTGGCAACGCCGGTTTCCGCCGCGCATCGAAAAGCCGACGCTGGCCATCTTTGCGGGCTCGCACGGGATTGTGGACCAGGGGGTTTCGCTCTCCAGCAATTCCGATACCCGCGCACATATCGAAGCGTTGACACAGGGCCGTGCCCCGCTGTCGGCAATCGCAACGCAGGCCGGGGCCACAGTGCGTGTGTTTGAACTGGCGCTCGACCGGCCAACGCCCAACATCGCGAAAGAAGCGGCGATGACCGAGCGCGAATGTGCCGCCACCATCGCGTATGGATTTGAAGCGGTGGAGGACAAGCCGGACCTGCTGGCCATCGCCGTGTCCGGCGCCGGGGTTGGCACAGCAGCGGCGGCTGTTGCCTGCGCGCTGTATGGCGGATCGCCCGACTATTGGGTTCGCCCGAGCGCCCAGACGCCGGCCAGCCTGTCAGAAAAGCGCAGCACCCTGGTGAGCGAAGCCCTTCGATTGCACCGGGGGCATCTGTCGGATCCGCTGGAAGCGCTGAGGTGCCTCGGCGGGCGCGAACTGGCGGCGTGCGTCGGCGCGATCATTGCGGCGCGGCAGCAGAGCATTCCGGTCGTGCTGGACGGGTTCGCCACGACGATTGCGGCCGGCGTGGTGCATGCGGTTTCGCCTGTCGCGGTAAGTCATTGCCTCGCCTCTCACATTACGCAGCGTCCAGCCCATGAGGCGGCGCTTGAGCGGATCGGGCTGGCGCCACTCCTTCAGTTGCAGTTCCAGACCGGAGGCGGGCTTGGTTCGGCGACGGCGATCGGCGTGCTCAAGACGGCCTGCGCGCCCTTCATCGCCAAGCCGGCGACCTCATGACGTTGGGTCAGTGCGGCATTCTTTACGTTTACGTGCACGTCACCTTGCCATTGCACGGTTTTGACTGACATAGAGGGGCCAAGAGGCACCCAGAGGCACCGGAGGACCACCGACCATGAATCTCGACTTTACGCCTGAAGAAAACGCCTTCCGTGAAGAAGTGCGCGTGTTCATCCGCGACAATTATCCCAAGGAACTCATGAACATGGGGACCCGCGAGGACCTCAGCCGCGAGCAGTTCCTCGCCTGGCACAAGATCCTCGGTAACAAGGGATGGTCGGCGGTTGCCTGGCCGAAGAAATACGGCGGCACCGGCTGGACCTCGACCCAGCGTTACATCTGGTCGGAAGAGAATGCGCGCGTTGACGCGCTGATGCCGCTTCCGTTCGGCGTCTCGATGGTCGGACCTGTCATCTACACGTTCGGCAGCGAAGAGCAGAAGGCGCAGCACCTGCCAGGCATCCTGTCGGGCGACGTGTGGTGGGCCCAGGGCTATTCCGAGCCGGGCGCCGGCTCCGATCTCGCGAGCCTCAAGACAACCGCCGTGCGCGACGGCGACCACTATGTGATCAACGGCCAGAAGACCTGGACGACGCTGGCCCAGCATGCCGACTGGGGCTTCTTCCTCTGCCGCACGGACCCGTCGGCAAAGTCGCAGGAAGGCATCTCCTTCATCCTCGTCGACATGAAGACACCCGGCATCGAAGTGCGCCCGATCAAGCTGATCGACGGCACGCATGAAGTGAACGAAACCTGGCTGACGGACGTCCGCGTACCGGTCGAGAACCTCGTCGGCAAGGAGAATGAAGGCTGGACCTATGCGAAGTTCCTGCTGGCGCACGAGCGTTCCGGCATCGCCGGCGTGGCCCGCTCCAAGCGCGGCATCGAGCGGCTGCGTGACATCGCGTCAACCGAGACGATCGACGGCACGCCGCTGATTCTCGATGGCGATTTCTCCCGCAAGATCAGCCAGCTCGAGATTGACCTGACGGCGCTTGAGTTCACTGAACTGCGGACGCTGGCCTCTGAAGCGGCCGGCAAGGGCCCGGGTCCGGAAAGCTCGATCCTCAAGATCAAAGGTACCGAGATTCAGCAACGCCTGACGGAACTGACGCTGGAAGCCGTCGGCAACTACGGCGCGCCCTATGCGCGCGGCATGGAAGGCCATGGCGTCAACGACCTGAACGTCGGTCCGGACTATTCGAACCACGCGGCCGACACGTATTTCAACATGCGCAAGACATCGATCTACGGTGGGTCCAACGAGATCCAGCGCAACATCATTACAAAGATGATCCTCGGCCTTTAAGGCTGGGGGCAGGGAGGATTACTCATGGATTTCAATTTCACTGAAGAACAGACGATGATCCGCGACAGCCTCGCACGGCTGCTCAAGGACCAGTATGACTTCGACACGCGCCGTAAGGTCGTCGCCTCGAAAGAGGGCTGGCGTCCGAAGATGTGGGCTCAGTTCGCCGAACTCGGCCTGCTGGCGGCGCCGTTCAGCGAAGAAGATGGCGGCCTTGGCGGCGGTCCGATCGACGCGATGGTCGTTATGGAAGAATTCGGCAAAGGCCTCGTTGTCGAGCCGTTCCTCCAGTCGGTGGTGATCGGCGGCGGTTTCCTGAAACGCGGCACCGAAGGTCAGAAAGCGGAGCACCTTGCGCCGATGATTGCCGGTGAGCGCGTGTTCGCATTCGCCTATGCCGAGCCGAAAGGCCGCTACAATCTGGCGGACCTCGAGACGACGGCGAAGAAAGACGGCGCCGGCTGGAAGATTTCCGGTCACAAGGCCGTAGTCGTGGGCGCGCCCTGGGCGAGCCACCTCATCGTCACGGCACGGACGGCTGGAGGACGCCGCGACACCAAGGGGATCGGCGTGTTTATCGTGGCCAAGGACGCCAAGGGCGTCACCACGCGGGACTATCCGACGGTTGATGGCCGCCGCGCTTCGGAAGTGCATTTCGACAACGTATCGGTCGGCGCGGACGCTGCGATCGGCGATGCTGCGAACGGCCTGCCACTGATCGAGCGCGTGACCGATGAAGCCATCGCCGCGCTCTGCGCCGAAGCCTGCGGCGCGATGAAAGTCGCCCAGACGATGACGGTCGAATACTCCCGCCAGCGCAAGCAGTTCGGCACGCCGATCGGCAAGTTCCAGGTGCTGCAGCACAAGATGGTCGACATGTTCATGGAAGCCGAACAGTCGGTCTCGATGACTTATATGGCGACGCTGAAACTGGACGAGGATGACGTGACCCGGAAAAAGGCCGCTTCGGCTGCCAAGGTCCGCATTGGCCAGGCCGGCCGCTTCGTCGGTCAGAACGCCATCCAGATCCATGGCGGCATGGGCATGACGGATGAGCTCGCCATCGGCCACTACTTCAAACGCCTGACGATCATCGATTCCGAGTTCGGCAACGTCGATCACCACCTCAAGCGGTACACGGATCTTTCCGCGGCCGACATGGCGGTCGCCGCCGAATAGGGCTATCAGCCAGACAAAGACCGAGCGGGGCTGGAGCGATCCGGCCCCGTTTTTTTAGGCGCGGCGTTCGGCCAGCATCCGGTGGATCGTGGCGATGGCGGCGTCATGAGACAAGCGCGTCCGGGCGTGCTGCCGCGCGCCTTCCGACAGCGCTGCGCGGCGGACGCCATCGCCTGCGAGACTCAGGATTTCCGCGGCGAGGGATTCGGGACTTGTGGCGGTGACGACAAGGTCATCCAGCGCATGGCCGAAGCCTTCCAGCGCGAGCGGATAAACGACGCAGGGCATACCGAGCAGCAGGTATTCCGCCACCTTGATGCTGGTGCCGGTCGCGAAGCGTGTGGGCGCGATACCGATGGCGTTGGCGCCGCCGATGCTTTCGAGCGAGGCGACGCGGCCGAGAACTTTCACGCCGGGCAGCGCAGCGCGCGCGGGTGTCAGCGTCTTGCCGATGGAGCCGGCAATCCAGAATTCGAGCGTAGGAGCCTTGGCGCGAACCTTGGGCCACACCTCATCGAGGAAATGGTTCAGCGCTTCGGCATTGCCCCCGTGCACCGTGCCGATGAAGACGACGCGGGGGTCTCCGGCATTCTCCGTGGTCTGATAATCAGGCGCATCCGGCGGAACCCAGACCATCTGGGCCTTCGGCAGGTGGCGCTGCACCTTCGCGAGTTCATTCGCTGAAATGAAGAAGATCAGGTCGCAGCCCGACAGCCAGCCGATCTCGGACTCGAGGCTGGTCTCGTCGAAGTCGATCGCCTGGCCGCCTTCGCGGAATCGCTCGGTGCGGTCCGAGAGGAGATCATGCATCAGGCAGGCCCGGATCGTCGTCGCCTTCAGTTTCTTGAGCGCAGGCCCCATCGAGCTGTATTCGGCCAGCGTGATCGCGGAGGGATTTGCGTCGCAGGCGCGCGCCACGATCTCAGCTTCCACGCGGCTGATCTCCCGGCCGAGATAGCTCGGGATCACGATCTTCGCTCCAAGGCGGCGGGCGGCTTCCTGGCCAACACGCACGGCGAAGCGGGTCCAGATGCGCGGCGAGAGGGACCAGTAGCGGTGGCCGAGTTTGACCGCGCCCGGCCAGACGATGTCCTTCGTCAGGTCCGCAAGGCGAGGATGCACACTGGCCCAGGGCCGGTTGCCGAAGGATTGCCACGGCGCGAACACGATCCGGGTGTCCATGCCGGCGCGCTTGACCATCCGAAGGAAGGTTTCGAGGTAGGCGGAGTTGCCAGTCGCCATGTTGTCGAGTTGCCGCTGGACGAGGATGTCCATGACAGGGCGAAGCGAATCAGTGGGCGAGAAGGGTGCGGACATGGCTCTTCGTGCGGGATCGGGACCCGCCCGGCAATGCAAGTCCGTAGCCAGAAAGACGGCACCCTGCGGTGAGCATTGCGCAAGGGCATCGCGCGGGACGCGATTAACGGTGGAGGCTCCGCAAGTCCGCAATCGCTTCCAGGGCCTCTGCACAAGCGGCGCGCAGTTCGGCCGCGTCTTCTGCCAGCAGGCGTTTGCCGGCGCGCGGAAGCTGTACATCTATGAATTGCAAGGCTTTTTCGATCACTGTAAGGTGAAAGGCAGACGAAAGCCCTCGCTCGTCAAGGCGCCTGCGTTCGGAACTGATCTGCCGAATACAATCCATGTTAGAAAAATACCCAGATTCACCTTAAAGTAAATACAGGCCGGCGGAGTTTCCGGTGGGGCGGCGTTGTTTCCTGTGAATGTCAGACGCCTTGAGCCCAGAATGCCTCGAGGTGCCGGGCCATCGATTCGGACTTTCGAGCGATAGCGTCAGGCACGCGGAAGCCCACAATCGCCGTGCCCTCCAGCGAACTGGTCTCGTCCGGGGCCACGGGCCAGCGCGACCCGGCGATCAGGTTGGCGCCAAGTTCGGCAAGGAGTTCCCCGAACTCCGCCTCGCGCCCGTCCCGGAACAGCGGCAGCCAGAGAAGGACCATGCCGGTGGGCCAGCGCTTCAGCGCCTTGGGGGTCCAGAGCGCGAGCGCTTCGATGTCGCGCCGTGTCTCATAGCTCGGGTCGGAGAAGACGATGATCTGCTCGTGGCCGCGCGGGGCGAGTTTCAGAGCGCCGGAATAGCCGTCGGCCTCGCGGATCAGCACGCGGGGATCGGCGCCCAGGTTTTCCGTCAGCGCCTTGAACTCGGCGGGATGGCGCTCGAACAGGATGGCGCGGGACGAGGCCGGCAGGTGGGCGAGCGCAAGGGCCGGCGATCCCGGATAGTCCTTTTCCGTCCGTTCCCGGACGAGGCTCAGCCAATCCTCGAACCCTGACGGCGCCTTGTCCTTGAGCAGAGCGAGGATGCCGGTGTCCGCCTCGCCGCCCTTGCGGGCCTGCGCGCCAGTCAGGTCATATCGTCCGCGTCCGGAATGTGTTTCCACATAGAGCAGCGGACGAGAGCCCTTTGCCGCGTCGCGCAGGATAACGTCGAGCACCGCGTGCTTAAGCACGTCAGCACGGTTGCCAGCGTGAAATCCATGCTGGTAGGACAGCATTGCCGGTTACTGACCGCCCAGACTTTCCGTGCGGGCCGCTTCAAACTCGTTGCCCGCATACCAGGTTGGCCAGTCAGTCGATTTCGCGATGTCGCGGCCCACCTGGAAGAGCGTCTGGATGTCTTGCTCGAAACCCGCGAGATCCCAGTCGTCCGAATACTCGTCCATCGGCTTGTGATAGCGCTCGGCCGTGTAGGCCGCTGCAGCGGCCTTGCCTGCCGCGACGCCGCCTTCGACCTTGTCTTCACCGCCATCTGCATAGAGCATCGGCACGCCCTTCTTGGCGAAGGAGATGTGGTCCGAGCGGTAGAAATAGCCGGCTTCCGGGGTCGGGTCGGCCTTGATCACCCGGCCTTGCGTTGCCAGCACGTCTTTCAGCCGGTCCTCAAGCTGCGAGGCGCCGTAGCCGACGACCACCATGTCCTTGGTCGGGCCAATCGGCAGCGCGCCGTCCATGTTGATACCGGCGACGATCTTGTTCAGCGGCACGGTCGGGTTTTCGGCATAATAGGCCGAGCCGAGCAGTCCGGATTCTTCAAGCGTAACGGAAACGAACAGGGCAGAGCGGTCCAGTGTTTCGGCTTTCATCGCTTCGGCAATTTCGAGCAGCGCAGCAGAGCCCGTCGCGTTGTCCACCGCGCCGTTGAAGATGTCGTCTTCGTAGAAGTCTTCCCCTTCCTTGCCGGTCTTCTCGCCGGTTTTCATGCCGAGATGGTCCCAGTGCGCCGTGTACAGAACGTATTCGTCAGGTGTGGTCGCGCCGGGGATCACGCCGACCACGTTGCGGCTGGAGAGCGGTTCGATGGTCTGGTTGATCGTGCCGCGCACCTTCAGGCCTTCTATCACGACGGGCGTGAAGCCGCGCGTATTGGCGGCCGCCTTCTGGGCCGCAAAGTCCAGACCGGCTTTTGCGAACATCTGTTCGGCGGTCTCCCGGGTGATCCAGCCCTCTACAGCTGCTCGGCTAGCGCCACCATCGGCGCGGACGAGGTCGGACTGCGCGCCGGTCCAGGAGCCAGTCACAACGTCCCAGCCATAAGCGGCGGCGTCTGTCTCGTGCACAACCAAAGCAGCGGCGGCGCCCTGACGGGCAGCTTCCTCGAACTTGTAGGTCCAGCGGCCATAATAGGTCATGGCGTTGCCCTTGAACAAACTCGCGTCGCCTGTGGCAAAGCCGGGGTCATTGACGAGGATCACGACAGTTTTGCCCGCGTAGTCCTGCCCGGCATAGTCGTTCCAGCCGAACTCCGGGGCCACCACGCCGTAGCCGACGAACACGACATCGCCCGGCTCGAAGGACACCTGGTCTGCATTCTGGCGCTTGGTCCAGTACACGGCCTGCGACTTGAAACCGAGCGAGAGGTCTTCGCCGTCGGGCCAGGTCACGATCAATTCGGACGTCGCGGCATCAACCGTCTGGTTCACCATCTTCACTTCCTGGAAGTAGGTGCCGTTGTCGCCGCCGGGCGAAACGCCCAGCCGCGCCATTTCGGCGGCGATCCAGGCAGCGGAGGCTTCACCCGCCGGCGTGCCGGGGCCGCGGCCTTCGAACGTGTCGTCGGCGAGCGTCTTGATGCGGACAGCCAGATCAGCCGCCGTGATCGCCGGCGTCGTGGCGTCCGGCAGGGGAAGCAGCAGTTCTTCGGCAACAGCCGCCGGCGCATCCGTCACAGGCGCGGCCGCGTCTGGTGCGCAGGCAGTGAGCGTGAGCGCGGCGGCGCTGAACAGGGCAAGGCGTTTGATCATGTCTGGTTTCCCGCGATGGACGCAGGCCCGAGGGCCAACGGAATTTCTGATGGGCCGGGTCTCGCATGTCACGGAGGGGTCATCAAGCATGGGCCGGGCGGTTTTCCGGTGTCGCGCCTGTGTTTCCGGACTTGTCACTGGGCGTTCAGGTGCAAATTCTATAGTCCGGAGTTGAAGGCTCGCCGGGGCCAAGAGGTATCGCCATGACGAAGATTGCGTTTCTGGACTGGAGAAGCAGGGTCCGGGTGGGCTTTGCCGCACTGATTGCGGGCTTTGCAGCGTTCGCCCTGCCAGCCTGCGCGCATCCGGTGACCATTGGCGCGCTCGAATCGGCCGCAAAGATCGAAGCGGCATTCCTTCCGGAAGAAGATACGTTCGTCGCCGCTGACGGCGCGCGGCTTGGCCTGACGGTCTGGCCGGCAGCGGGTACAGATGATCCGGACTATGTTGTCGTCGGCGTGCACGGCATGAGTGATTATGCGGGAGCCTTTCACATGGCGGCGCCCTACTGGGCGGCGCGGGGTGTGACGACCTATGCTTACGACCAGCGCGGCTTTGGCCGCTCACCCAACAAGGGTTTCTGGCCGGATGAAGAATTGCTGCGCCAGGATCTGCGCACGGCCGTCGATGTGGCGCGCAGGCGCCATCCGGACGCCGTCATCACCGTGGTCGGCATTTCGATGGGCGCGTCGGTCGCGATGACGGCCTTTGGGTCGGACGAACCTCCCAAGGCGGATCGCCTGATCCTCTCCGGGCCGGGCCTGCGTGGCTGGGGCGCGATCAACCCGCTTTACCGGATGAGCCTGTTGGCCTCCACCTATACCAATCCCGGCTGGATCGTCGTGCCGCCGGCAGGGCTGATCAAGATCGAGCCGTCGGACAACAACGCGATGCTGCGCCGCACCTGGTCTGACCCAAACATGACCTATGAGAACCGCATCGACCAGGTCTACGGCCTCGTGAACCTGATGGAGAACGCGCACTGGGCTGCGGCGCGCCTGCCGAGGACTATTCCGGTGCTGGCTTCTTATGGGGCAAAGGACATCGTCATCCCGCAGAACGGCGTGGAGCGCACGGCGAAGCTGCTGCCGGCCGGCACGCGCACGGTGTATTATCCGAACGGCTACCATATGCTCGAACGCGATCTGCAGGCTGAGAAAGTGCACGCCGACTATCTCGCCTTCATGAAAGATCCCAACGCAGTGTTGCCGAGCGGGGAAAGCGAATGGCCCTTCCTGCAGGCCTGTAAACGCTGGGCATCGGTCAACAAGCCCGCCGCCGCCTGCTGAGCGAACCGGTGCCCGCCTTGCTTGACAGCGAAGGCGTGCTGGTGGGCCATGACGGCGCCCGCCTGGGACTGACCGTCTGGTCCGCCCAGGGCACAACCGATCCCGAGCAGGTCATCGTCGGCGTCCATGGCATGAACAATTATGCGGGCGAGTTTCGGCTCGCGGCGCCGGAATGGGCGCGCGGCGGCGTAACCGTCTATGCTTATGACCAGCGCGGTTTCGGCCGCTCGGTGAACCGGGGCCTCTGGGCCGGTGATGCGAGCATGCTCGAAGACCTGCGCACCGCTGTGTCGCTGGTGCGTGACCGGCATCCGTCCGCGACCATCAGCGTTGTGGCCATCTCGATGGGGGCCGCCGTTGCGATCACGGCGTTCGCATCGGACCGCCCACCTGCCGCTGACCGGTTGATCCTGTCAGGACCGGGGCTGCGGGGATGGGGCGCGCTGAACCCGCTCTTTGCGTCCACACTTTGGATGGGGTCAAAAGCGGTGCCCGGCATGATCGTACGCCCGCCGGCCTTCGCCAAACCCAAGTTGACGGACAATGACGCTTTCCTGACCATCCAGGACGCAGACCCTCACCACGCGCGCGAAAACCGGATCGACCAGCTGAAGGGCGCGGTCGCTTTGATGGAACGGGCCCACGAGCAGGCGCACCGCCTGCCGGCAACTGTTCCGGTACTCGTCTCCTATGGCGCACACGATCAGGTCGTGCCGCCGAACGGGCCTAAGCGGACGGCGCGGCATCTGCCGCCTCATGTGCGCACTATCTACTACAAGGATGGCTATCACATGCTTCTGAGCGACCAGCAGCGCGGGAAGGTGATCAGTGATTACCTCGCTTTTGTACGCGATCCTGGGGCGGTTCTGCCGAGCGGTGAACCGGAATGGCCGTTCCGGTAAGCCTTTCCACAGCTGTCGCCCCCTTGTGGCGCCGCTCGCGTGGACAAATATAGGGGCATCTGCCAAACTTGATCCCAAGCGATTCAGCCAATTTTTTCAAAGGCTACTTTGATGTCCAATATCCATGAGACCGCGCTCAACCTTGTCCCGATGGTCGTCGAGCAGACGAGCCGGGGAGAGCGGGCCTTTGATATCTTCTCGCGGCTTCTCAAGGAGCGCATCATTTTTCTCACCGGGCCCATTGATGATGGCGTCGCGGCACTGACGACGTCGCAGCTTCTCTTCCTCGAATCCGAGAACCCGAAGCGCGAAATCGCTATGTATATCAACAGCCCAGGCGGTTACGTCTCGTCCGGTCTCGCGATCTACGACACCATGCAGTACGTGCGCTGCCCGATCTCGACAGTCTGCATCGGCCAGGCCGCTTCGATGGGTTCGCTCCTGCTGGCAGCAGGTGAAAAAGGCATGCGGATTGCGCTGCCGAATGCCCGGGTGATGCTGCACCAGCCCTCGGGTGGCTATTCGGGCGTTGCGACCGATATCGAGCGCCATGCCGAAGAGATTATCGAATTGAAGCGTCGTCTTAACAATATTTACGTGCGCCATACCGGCCAGCCCTACGACGTTATCGAGCGCAAACTTGACCGCGATACCTTCCTGACGGCCGAACAGGCCATGGAATTCGGCATTGTAGACAAGGTTTACGAGCGCCGCTCGGCGGAAGACGAGAAATAATCCACTGTTTCCAACGTGCGGCCGGCCCCTTGCAGGCTCTGCGAACAACTATAGACTTAGACAACCGGATCGCTTCCAGTCAGGCTCTAAAGCCTGTGTTAAGCGTTTCGCGGCATTGAGGAAGTTATGACGAAGCAAAACGGCTCCGGCGACTCCAAGAACACGCTCTACTGCTCTTTCTGCGGAAAGAGCCAGCATGAGGTGAAAAAGCTCATTGCTGGACCGACCGTGTTCATCTGCGATGAGTGCGTCGAACTCTGCATGGACATCATTCGCGAGGAAAACAAAACTTCCGCGATCAAGTCCCGTGAGGGCGTTCCGACGCCGCAGGAAATCTGCGATGTGCTGGATGACTATGTCATTGGCCAGCGCCACGCCAAACGCATCCTCTCGGTGGCTGTGCACAACCATTACAAACGCCTCTCCCATGCCGGCAAGGCCGATGGGGTGGAGCTGTCGAAATCCAACATCCTGCTCGTCGGCCCGACGGGTTGCGGAAAGACGCTGCTGGCACAGACGCTCGCCCGTAT
>JBBSAZ010000031.1:0-15328 GCA_038251755.1 Caulobacterales bacterium | reverse complement strand
CCAGTCTGGCTGGCTGGCGCAGGCCATCGGGGCGGAGACGGGCCGCACGGTGCTGGTGGACGGGCTGGTGCGCACGCGGCGCACGCCCAGCCAGGCGGGGTTGGCGGGCCGGGCGCGGAAGCGCAATGTGTCGGGGGCGTTCAAGGTGCGAAAGAGCCGGCTGGAAGCTATCGCGGGCAAACGGGTGCTGCTGGTGGACGATGTGCTGACGACCGGGGCGACTCTGTCGGCGTGCACACGCGCCCTGAAACAGGCAGGGGCGCGGCACGTTGACGTGTTGGTGCTGGCACGCGTTGTCCGGGAAACCGACGTAACCATATAATTAATGTGTCAGGGCAGAATGCGTCTGCCGCTTCGAGAGGAATGCCGGATGGCCAAGGTCACGATCTATACGCGTCAGTTCTGTCCCTATTGTTCGCGCGCGGTGGCGCTTCTGAAGGACAAGAAGGCCGATTTCACCGAGATTGATGCGGGCATGAACGCTGCGCTGAAGGACGAAATGGTCCAGCGATCGGGCGGCGGGAAGACGTTTCCGCAGATTTTCGTCGGCGACCGGCATATCGGCGGCTGCGACGACATGATGGCGATGGACCAGGCGGGCAAGCTGGACCCGCTGTTGGCCGGCGTCTGAGGCCGCTTCGAAATGATTCGCTACGCGCTCACCTGTACCGACTGCGACCACGGGTTCGACGCCTGGTTTGCCTCCTCGGACGCCTTTGACACGCAGGTGAAACGCAAGCTGGTGGCCTGCCCGGACTGCGACAGCCGCACGGTGGCCAAGCAGATCATGGCGCCAGCGGTGCGCACGACCAAGGGCAAGGCCGCGGCGCCGGACCCCGAAAAGCTGATGGCAGAGTTTGCCGAGAAGGCGCGCCAGCACGTTTCCGAGAATTTCGACTATGTCGGCGGCGATTTCGCCGAGGAAGCGCGCGCCATGTATTACGGCGAGCAGGACGACCGGCCGATCTGGGGCGAGACGACCCCGGAGGAGCGCGAGGCGCTGAAGGAAGAGGGCGTGCCGGCGCTGCCGTTGCCGGCGCCGTTCGCGCCGAAGCCGCCGAAACGCAAGGCGCGCCAGCCTGTGAACTAGCGGGACCTGTGTCAGGGTCGCTTTGCCGCGCTTGATGCGCCGGGAGAGGCCCGATAGAAGGCGCATCAGGCACGACCACCGACCAAGAGGGCAGACCATGGCCACCCACGACTACCACCACGGCGAGATGGACATTCGCGACCAGAAAGCCACCTGGGACGGCTTCATCACCGGCAGCGTCTGGGGCGGCCTGATCATTATCCTCATGGTGGGCCATGCCACGCTCGCGCTCGCGATCGGCTTCAACTGGGCGATCTCGCTCGGCCTGATGGCGATTGTCGGTTTCGGGGCCGGCCTGTTCCTGAACCTGGGCGGCCGTTGGATGGCGACGGTTGTGGTGATGATTGTCCTCGCGCTGATCGTGCAGGCAATGATCTGGCTGTTCGGCGCCGTTATGTGATTTCCAGGAGCCGCGTTTAACGCCGCTCTAAGCCTTCGCCCGCCATACCCCTTGAACTTTATCGAATTACGCTAAAGTCTGGGTATCAGCTGCTGAAGGAGACCGCTCATGGGCGAAGCCCCGCTCGTCATGTCCGGCGCCACCAAGAGTTTTGGCGGCTTCACGGCGGTCAGCAACCTTTCCTTCGATGTGCCGGAAGGCCAGATCATCGGTTTCCTGGGGCCGAACGGCGCCGGCAAGTCGACCAGCTTGCGGATGGCGCTGGGCGTGATGCAGCCGGATGAGGGCTCGGTCTCGCTGTTCGGTGCGGCGCCGGATATCAAGAACCTGCGGCGCGTAGGCTTTCTCCCGGAGGAGCGCGGCCTCTACAAGAAGATGACCGCGCGCGACACGATCACCTATTTTGCGCGCCTCAAGGGCATGAGCGCGGCGGACGCGAAGGCGCGGGCGAACGAACTGCTGGAGACGACGGGTCTGGGTGCGTTCAGGGCGTCCCGGATATCCAAGCTGTCAAAGGGCATGGCGCAGAAGGTGCAGATCCTCTCGACGCTGGCGCACCGGCCGGATTTCCTGATCCTCGATGAGCCTTTCTCCGGCCTCGACCCGATGAACCAGCAGACGCTGGAGGACCTGATCCGCGCCGAGCACAAGCGGGGCGCAACGATCCTGTTCTCGACGCATGTGATGGAACACGCTGAGCGGCTCTGCGACGGGATCGTCATGCTGGCGCGCGGGCGCAAGGTGTTCGACGGCACGCTGGACGCCGCCTATGCGACCCTCGGGCAGGGCGCGCGGATGGCAGTGGAGCATGGCTTTGATCTGGCGGCGGCGCTCAGGCCCAAGGGCTTCGAGGCGCAGCGGGCGGCGGACAAGGGTCCAGGCGATTCGTGGCGCGTGGCTTTGCCGCGCGGTCTGGGCGCGCAAGATGTGTTGCGGGCGGCGCTGGAGACCGGCGCGCCGATTGTCGGCTTCCAGCCGGAAGAGGCGCGCCTGAGGGACGTGTTCGTCTCACTGGTCGGCGAAGCGGAGGCGGCGGCGCTGGATGTGCCCACGCCGGCCGAAGTGGGGGAGGCCGCCTGATGCGCAATATCTACCTGATCTTCCGGCGTGATTTCCTCGGCTATGTGAAGGCCTGGGGCTTCTGGCTGAGCCTGGCGGCGGTGCCGCTCTTCATCATCATCGGGGCGGCGTTCGGCTATTTCGCGGCATCTTCCTCACCGGTGCGCTATTATACGGTGATTGAGCCGGGCACTGTCATCTCGCAGGCCATCGAGGCAGAGTTTACACGCAGCGAAGCGCGCGCGCTGGAGGAGTTCCAGTCGCTCTCAGGGTCTGCGACAGACGCGGGTGGCGCGCCGCAAACGAGTGCCGCCGCTGCAGCTTCGGCGCGCAAGTTCGTGGCCGTGCCTGCGCCTACGCAGACGATTGAGGAACTGACACCCTATCTGATGGGTGAACTGAAAGTGCCGGGACCGGGCGGGGACAAGTCGCTGTTTGCGGCGCTGATCCTGTCGCCGGATGGGCGGACGCTGGAATACTGGAGTTCGGACGTGAACGTGTCCGGCCTGCGCTTTTCGGCCGAGACGGCGATGCGCGATCTCAGCCGGCGGGATGCGCTGGTGGCGGCCGGGCTGAGTTCCGATTTCCTGAAAACGGCGGATGAAGCTTCAGTGAAGGTCGCCGAGTTCCGGCCGCGCGAGACGGCTGAGCAGGGCGCGGAAGTGACGACGGCCGACCGGGCACCCGCGATTGTTGCTGTGGCGCTCGCCTATTTCCTCTGGCTGATGGTGTTCTCGATCATCCAGTACCTGCTGATGGGCACGATCGAGGAGCGTTCCAACAAGATTTTCGATACGCTGCTCACCTCGGTGAAGCTGCCAGAGCTACTGGCGGGCAAACTGCTCGCGGTGTTTGCGGTGACCTCGACGATGATGCTGTCCTGGGGCCTGTTTGCCGGTGCGGGGGCGGCCTTCGGGGCGAGCCAGTCACCGGCCCTGATGGAGATGATCCAGCCGTTCATTGCGGCCGCAACGAATCCGGCGCTGATCATCCCGGCATTGATCAGCTTCATGCTCGGCTATGTGCTGTATGGCGCGATTTTCATGGCGCTGGGCTCTCTGTGCGACACGATCCAGGAGGCGCAGACGCTGCTGTCGCCCATGATGATCCTGCTGATGCTGCCGATGTTCGCGATCTTCATCGCGTTCAATGATCCGGGCTCGCCGGTGATTGATTATGCCAGCTGGGTGCCGTTGTTCACGCCCTTCCTGCTGATCCTGCGGATGCCGTCCGACCCGCCGCTGTGGGAAATCCTGGCGCAGATGGGGCTGATGGCGGTGACCACCGCGCTGATCGTCTGGGGCGCGACCAAGGTCTACCGCGCGGGCGCCGTTCACGGCGCCGGCATCGGCGACCTGATCGGCATGATCAAGGGCGCTGTGGGGATGAAGCCAAAAGCAGGGTAAGGCGGCCAGCTTGGGGCCCGTCGTAGCCAACCGCCGCCTGCCGCTGCGCAGTGCGTTCCGCTGCTGGCGCAATGGATCGGTGCGGCTATGGTCCGCTTTCAGACGATAGGGGACAGGCATGGCGGCAAGACATTTTCTGGCGGCGGCGCTGCCGGGCATATGCCTGCTCGCGGCCAGCGGGGACGCGTTGGCGCAGCCCGCGCCAAAGACCTGCACGGCTTCGTTTGCGCAGGCAGATGGTCAGGGCGCGGCGGCGTCTGCCGACCTGAAGGATGGCGGGCTTGAGCGGCTGTATGTCGAGATGGGACCAACCCGCACTGCGCTGACAACCCAGGGCGCGGGCGTCAGCGGCGCTTACAAGGCCAAGACGCCGGAGCTGACTTACTGGCACTATATGAGCATCTACCAGCCCGCGAAGGAATGGCTGGCGCCCGGCAGTGTGCGCCTCGACTATTCGGGCTTCCGAATCGGATGGCCGGAGTTTCGCGCGGGCGGCAAGGTTGTGAAAAAACTCAAGCTGACCGTGACGCAGGGCGACCAGTCCATCACGTTCGATGTGGGGGCGGGCGCCAAAGGCGCCGTGATCAACAGCCGCGTGATTGCGATCGATTTCGAGGACATGCTGGTCGGCGCGTACCCGGCGGCGCGGGTTGGCGATCACGCCGAATGGCGCAGGGCGGCGGATGCAGGCCTGCCGATTTCAGTGACCCTGACGGATGCATCCAACGGCAAGGTGATGGCGCGCGGCGAAGCCGCTTTGCTGACGGGCGATACGGCGCAGACCTTGTTGAGCGGCGGACTGAATGCGCTGCGGGACAAGTTCAAGGCAGGGCAGTGCGGCTGACCGGCAGGCCGCACTTCAGGGGCTGAAAGCAAAAGCCCCGCGAGGGACACTCACGGGGCTTGCAGGAACTGTGTGGCAGTGTCGCTTACACGATGCCTTCGCGCTGGGCGCGTTTGCGGGCCAGCTTGCGGGCCCGGCGCACGGCTTCGGCGCGCTGGCGGGCTTTCTTCTCGGAAGGTTTTTCAAACGCCTGACGCGCTTTCATTTCCCGGAACAGGCCTTCGCGCTGCATCTTCTTTTTCAGCGCGCGCAGGGCTTGCTCGACGTTATTATCGCGGACGACGATCTGTACTATAGGACTTCTCCATCGGGTTCGGTTCGGGCGCGCAGCCCGGAAATGCGGCAGACAGGGCCTGACAGCCCGGAAAGCGCGGCCTATATCACGGGGAAAGCGGACTCGCCAAGCCCTCGTCTGTGCGGAATTTACGATGACCCTGCCACCTTCTGAAATCCTGCGCCGCCGCTGGCTGGCCGAACTGCTGCCGGAAGTGGCCTTCGAGGGCTGGAGCGAGGAGGCCGCGAAGGTGGCAGCGGGCCGCGCCGGGCTTACTGACGGTGAACAGGTGCTGGCGGCGCCGCAGGGCGTCGTCAACCTGATCGATGCCTTCTTTGATGCGGCAGAGCGCGAGGCCCGCGAGACACTGGCCAGCCTCGACATGACGGCGATGCGGGTGCCTGACAAGGTGAAACGCGGCGTGCTGGCCTGGCTGGCGGCGCTGGAGCCGAACCGCGAGGCGGTGCGCCGTGCGGCGAGCCGGGGTTTCCTGCCCTGGAGCGCCGGGCCGGCGCTGCAACGGACCTGGAAAGTGGCGGACATGATCTGGACGGCGGCCGGGGACGCTTCCGAAGACTACAACCGGTATTCGAAGCGCGGGCTGCTGGCGGCGGTGCTGCCTGCGATCGTGCTCTACTGGGCGGATCATCCTGCGCCTGAAGATCTGGACGGATTTGTCTCGCGGCGCCTCGCCAATGCGTCCGGCATCGGCCAGCGGGCGGGACGTTTCGTAAAGCCGGTTCTCGAGCGCTTCGGCAAGCGCTGAGGCGCGCGCGTTCTTCAGAGCTGAAAGGGGAGGGTGTCGGACAGAAGCTGATCAAGCGCCCCAGGGGGCTGGGGGGGCTGATGGGTCTGGAGCACCTGCTAAATGCCTCCGCCCGACAATTCAAAGATGGCGGTGTGCTGTGTTCGCGGCAAGTCCGAAATGCGGAGATTTCGGGAATTCAGGATTAAATCGCAGTTAGTTGTTTCGGGCACTGGACGTGGACGCAAACCTGTGCGGAACTTCACGCATGACGGAACATCTTTCGCGCAAGCCTGCCTCCGATCCGGTGGTCGCCTTCCAGAAGAGCGAACTCCAGCCCATCCTTGATGTTTATGGCCGGATGGTGATTGCCGGGGAAGCCCGCGATTACTCTATTGGTTTGGGCAAGGAAGTCGCGACCTTCGCGATCTTCCGGCGGCATGCCGAAAGCCCGACCTGGCGGATCGAGAAGGAGCCGGCGCTGGCGAACCGGCAGGGGCAATATGCCGTGTACGGACTTGGCGGGCAGGTGCTCCGGCGCGGACGGGAACTGAGACAGGTTCTGCGCGTCTTTGAGAGCCGGAAGTTCACAATCGTCTGTTAACGGACTCAGGCAACCGTTAACCCATTGTTTACCAAAAACTTCTTGCGAACCTTAACGGAACATAGTAGGAACATCCTACAAGGAACGGAGCAAGAACATGGGTAGCGCAGTCAGCTTTCGCGGTCAATCGGGCAAGGCGTGGTCATTCCAGCGGGCAGCGGTGGACGCGCCCTGGGCACGGACTTCCGGGGTGGCCATTTTCGCCATTCCCGAGGCCTGTGGCTGGCGGATTTTCCGGGTGATCGAACTCTCCGGCAAACCGCACGACATCCAGCCGATCTGGGCCCTTGCCGAAGCGGAACGGTACGGCGCCAGCGCCGTGTTCGTGGCGCTCGAGTTTGATGCGGCGATGCGCCGCCAGATCGTGGCTGACCTCGAGGCCGGCTTCCAGCCGGTCGTGCGGTCCGGCGAAGTCATCCGCCTCGCCGCCTGAACCGGGCGCTCAGCGCGCCGCCTCGGTATACCAGCGGGTCACGTCGGCCTCGACCATGTCGAGCGGACGGGGCCCGCCGCCGAGGATCGCGGCATGGAAGGCCTTCGGCTCGAATTTGGGGCCAAGCACACGCTGGGCCCGTTCGCGCAGGTCCAGGATGCGCTGGCGGCCAATCCAGTAGGTGGCGGCCTGGCCCGGCCAGACGCTGTAGCGATCCACTTCGTCAGCCGCCGCTTCGACGCTCAGGCCGGTCGAGACAATGATATAGTCCATGGCGCGGTCGCGCGTCCATTTCTGGTCATGGATGCCGGTATCGGCCACCAGGCGCGCCGCGCGCAGCAACATCGACTGCAGATAGCCGATGCGGCCAAGTGGATCGTCCGCATAGAGACCATTTTCATCGGCGAGCGTTTCTGCATAGGACGCCCAGCCTTCGCCGTAACCGGCGTTCCAGATCAGCTGGCGGGCGAGCGGCAGGTTTGCCTGTTCGGCGGCAAGCGCGCTTTCGAGATGATGGCCTGGCACGGTCTCGTGAAAGACCAGCGTGGGCAGGCTGAAGTCCGGCCAGTCCGCGATGCGCAGCAGGTTGATCTCGAAACGGGCGGGGTTGCGGCCATCCGCCGTGCGGGGCGTGTAGACAGCCGACGGCGCGGCGGCCGCGAAGGCGAGCGGAACCATGCTGACCGTGACGGCGCCTTCGGGCAGTGCGCCGATCTGCGCTTCCACCACGCCTCTCGCGCGCGCCGTCAGTTGCGACAGGCGCTCGATCAGGGCGGCGCGGCCAAGGTCAGAATCCTCATACAGCTGGCCCGGCTGCTGGGCGATGAAGGCGAGCCGCTCGGCGACCGTGCCTTCGGGCAAGCCGGCGGCGGCGAGCGCGGCGTTCAGTTCTGCGGTCAGCGTCTTCACGTCAGCGAGGCCGCTGGCGTGAAGCTCTGCGGGGGTTTGGCGCGTGCCGGTATAGGCGCTGAGGACCGACCTGTAATAGGCGTCGCCGCCTTCGATCTGCCAGACACCGGGCTCGGCGGGGGCGCTGTCTGACAGGGCGGCGACGGCATCGCCGAAACGGACATAGGCGGGCAGCACACTGCCGGTGAACAGCGCGCGCAACTGTTCCGAATTGGCCGCGCGGGCGTCCGCGGTGAGACCTTCCACGCCGTTCTGGAGATTGTCGAACGTCTGGATCAGGAAGGACGTTTCAGGCAGGTCGCGCGCGCCGGCGGCGGCGAGGCCCTGCATGCGGGCAAGCACGGCGGCAGGCGGCACGACCCCGGCACGGGCATCGGCTTCGAGGCGCCGCCGGTCATCATCGATGGCGCCGGCGAGTTGCGAGACCCTGGCCAGGAAGGCGGCGACATCCGCCGGTGTTTCGATCGGCTGGCGGCGCACCAGGAGTTCCGGGACATCCAGGTAGGCGCCGCGCATATGGTCGGCGACGTAAGGGTAGAAGGCGGAAAGGTCGCCGGTGCCGTGGCCGGACACCAGCACAGCTTCGGCCGCTTCATGGGCTGCGATCACCGTATCGAGATTGCGGGCGAGCGCGCTGCCGGGGGCAGGGCGCGCCGTGCGGACGAGGACGTCGAGGGTTTCGAGGCGTTCGAGGCGGGCGCGCTCGAATGCGGCTTGCGAGCGGTCTGTCAGGAAGCCGCCGAACGGATAGCCGGCTGCCTCGGGGGAAAGACCCAGTTCGGTGGCGAGTTCCGGATCCCGGACAAGTTCATTCTGCGCGACGGTCTTGAGTGTCTGCTCCACCTCGCGGGCAATTCGGCGCGGGGTGCCTTCGGGGTCGGCGTCGCCTGAGCACGCGGCCAGCGCGCCCAGCCCGAGGAGGGCGGCGGCCGAGAACGCAAGGGCTTGGCGAAAGGTTTGGTGCATGACGGATTTTTCACGGGAAGGGCACTGTAATTGAGCCCGGTTCGGGAGTTGTGGCCAGACTATATTTCCGGTATCGCTCCCGCCAAATCTGAGGAGTGCTGCCACCGTGACCATGCCAACCACTGCTGGCGGAGTACCGCCGATCACTGGACAAGTCCTGTTTTACAGGCAACCGCAACCGCTGTCTGCCGAGAACCATGGCGGGCTTGGTGTGAAGCAGGTGGCCCAGCCTTTCGCGTTCCTTCGCGAGGCGCATGCTGTGCCGGTCACGGTCACCGAGTTCGGTGTCGCGGCCGCTTCCTACCCGATCATCTTTGTCGGCGATGAGCGTACACCGGTCGCCGTGATGGGCGTGCGCCAGGGCCAGAACCTGTTCGTCGACACGAACGGCTTTGTCTACGAAGACTATTACATTCCCGCTTTCGTGCGCCGGTATCCGTTCGTATTCGCCGCGGATGAAGGCTCCGATCGCCTCCTGCTGTGCGTCGACCGCGCGGCGCCGATGGTCTCGAACCAGCCGGACGTGCCGTTCTTCGAAAACGGTCAGCCCAGCAAGTTCACGCAGGACGCCGTGGAGTTCTGCAAGGAATTCGAGCGCCAGCGCCGCGCCACGCTGGACTTCGTCAAGATGGTCAGCGCCATGGACCTGTTCGAGCAGAAGACGGTCGCCTTCCAGCCGCGCGATGCCCAAGGCCGCGAAACCGGTCCGCAGCAGAAAGTCGCGGACTATTGGGCCATCTCCGAAGAGCGCCTGAACGCACTATCGCCGGAGAAATATCTGGAACTGCGCAACAATGGCGCGCTTGGCGCCTGCTACGCGCACCTCGTATCGCTGCTCAACTGGTCGAAAGTCATCCAGCGCGCCGTGCGCACGCCGCCGCCGGGCCAGGCCGCTGCCTGACAGACCAATTCAGGGTAAATGCCCGCAATCGAGACACAGCGGCCCTCCCCGGTGGAGGGCCGTTTTGCGTTCGGCGCAAGGTGCGCCATCACGATGCGGCGAGTAGGGGTTTCCCCTCTGGCACGTCCGTCGCATATGCTGGACGAAGGTTTTTTGGCAGGGAAGCTGAGTGATGATCCGCGCCTACCGCGCCCTTATGCTTGCCCTGACAGGCCTCGCCCTGCTTGGCCCGGTGGCCGCTGCACAGGCCGCGGATGCGCGGCGGGCCGAGGCAGAGCTGATTTCCGAGCGCACCAGCGTCATACCGGGCGAAACCGTTTTCGTCGCGCTCAAGATGACCATGGACCCGGGTTGGCACATCTACTGGCGCAATGCCGGGGATGCGGGACTGCCGCCGCAGCTGATCCTCAAGGACAGCGCGAGCATTGCCGAGGATGCGCTCGGCGAGATGATGTGGCCGCTGCCGAAGCTGCTGCCGGTCGTCGACGGCGAGATCATGGATTATGGCTATGACGACGAGGCGGTGTTCGCGCTGGCGCTGACGGTGCCAGTGGATGCCGTGGGCGAGGTGCGTATCGAGGCGGTTGCCGATTACCTGATCTGCGAGTCGATCTGCATTCCCGAGACCGCCGATGTATCGCTTGTGTTGCCGGTCGGCGAGGCGGTGGAGAATGTTCCGGCGGGCGAGCTGATCGGGGCGTGGATTGCGAAAGTTCCGGGATCGTTCGAAGGCGAGGCGCGTATCGATGATGCAGCGGCGCCCTGGACGCTGAGCCTGTCTCTGGCGGGCGGTTTTCCGGAGGGCGCGGGCATCCGCTTCTTTCCGTTCGAACACGAGATCAGCCATCCGGCAGACCAGCCGCAGCGGTTTGGCCCGAACGGCGCGAGCCTGTTGCTGACGCCGGACCGGGCGGGGCAGGTGGGCGACGCGTTGGAGGGGATCATACGGGTTGATGCGCCGGGCGCAGAGCCGGTGGGCTATGTGATCCGCGCGGAACGCGGCGAGGCGCTTGCCGGCACGGCTGACGCCGCTTTTGTGCCGGTCGCGGGCGTAGGCGAAGTGGCCGGGCTCAGCTGGCAGGGGCTGCTCAGCCTCGCAGGATTTGCCCTTCTGGGCGGACTCATCCTGAACCTGATGCCGTGCGTGTTGCCGGTCCTGTCGATGAAGGCGCTCGGCATGGTCTCGGCGGCGGCGAGCGGGCATGCGGGCGAACTGCGTGCGCACGGTCTCTGGTATACCGGCGGCTTGCTGGTGTCGTTTGCGGCGCTGGCGCTCGTCATCCTTGCGGTGCGCCAGGCGACAGGATTCGCGACGCTGGGCTTTCAGCTGCAGCATGCGCCGACCGTAGCCGTCCTTGCACTGATCATGTTCGCGGTCGGCCTCTGGCTGATGGGGTTCTTTGAACTGGGCAGTTCGATCACCAATACCGGCTCGGGCCTCGCAAGCCGGGGCGGCGCGGTGGGGGCGTTCTCTACCGGCGTCCTCGCGGCCGTTGTCGGCGCGCCTTGCGTCGGGCCATTTCTGGGTGCGGCGCTGGGCGCGGTGATGAGCCAGCCCGCGCCAGCCGTGATGGCCGTGTTCCTGGCGATGGGCTTCGGCATGGCGCTGCCCTTCCTGGTGCTCAGCTTCGTGCCGGGCCTGCACCGCGTGCTGCCGAAGCCGGGAAAGTGGATGGACACGCTGAAGCAGTTCTTTGCCTTCCCGATGTTCCTGACGGCGGCCTGGCTGCTCTCGGTGCTGGCCGACCTTGCGGGGGCAGGGGCAGTCGGCTGGACGCTGGCGGGCGCGACGGCGCTTGGCTTTGCGGTGTGGATCGGGCGCGGCGCAGGACCGGTCCGGCGCGGCGCGGCGATTGCGGCGCTGATCGCCGCGTTTGCGCTGCCCGCCGTGCAGGCCAATGTACCGGCGGGGAAGGCGGGCGGCGAGCCGTCCGTACCCGCCTATGCCGAGGCGGCGTGGAGTCCTTCGCAGGTGGACGCACTGCTGGCGGAGGGGCGCCCGGTGTTCGTCGACTTCACCGCGAGCTGGTGCGCCAGCTGCCAGGTCAACAAGTTGACGACACTGTCTTCGAAGCGCGTGAAGGCGGCTTTTGAGGCGGCGGATGTCGCCTTCCTGGTGGCGGATTTCACGCAGAAGGATCCGGCGATTGCGGACGAGCTGAAGCGTCGCGGGCGGGCGGGTGTGCCGATGTATCTCTGGTATCCGGCCGGTACCAGCGAGCCGCAGATCCTGCCCGAACTGCTCACTCAAGAACTTGTCATTGGACTTGTCGAAGGCCGTTAGGCCAATATTTCGGAATTGAAACCCACTTCAAGGAGACGACGATGCAAATCACCCGCCGCCACCTTTCGCTTGCCGCAGGGATGACCGCTGCCGTGGCCCTAACAGCCGGCGCACTGATCGCCTCGACCGCACAGGCCGCGCCTGCCACCGGAACACCGGCGCCCGCCTTCTCGGGTGTGACGTCTGCCGGGGAGACGATCTCGCTGGCCGATTTCGCTGGCAAGACGGTCGTCATGGAATGGACCAATGACGGCTGCCCGTTTGTGAAGAAGCACTACGCGGCACCGCCCTCCAACATGCAGACGCTGCAGAACAGCGCCGCGGCGGATGATGTGGTCTGGATATCGGTCATCTCGTCGGCCGAGGGCGAGCAGGGATACGCCGACGCTGTTCGCGCCAATGAGTTGACGGCCTCGCGCGGCGCGGCTCCGGCGCATGTCGTCCTCGACGAAGCGGGCACCATCGGCAAGCTCTACGGCGCCAAGACGACGCCGCACATGTTCATCATCACGCCGGACGGCAAGCTCGTCTATGATGGGGCAATAGACTCCAAGGCTTCGTCAAAGGTGGCCGATATCGAGACGGCTTCGAATTACGTGACCGCCGCGCTCGCCGACCTTGAGGCCGGCAAGCCGGTCGCGACGCCGGTAACCAAGCCGTATGGCTGCGCGGTCAAGTACAAGTAATCCGGAGACGGATGGAAGAGAGGGCCGGGCGCTTGCGTCCGGCCTTTTTCATGGCGCGCGGCCTGCCGTAGCGGACGGGGTTGATTGGCGGGGCGTGTCCGGCGCAGACTGGGCGGCCAGACCGGGGAGGGCGCATGAGCCGCGAGAGTGATCCGATTGTCCGCGACCAGCCGGCGGAGATGCCCTCCGAAGGCGGGCCGCTGGCCGAGTATCGCGGCGCGCTGCCGCCGGCGCCGGACTGGTTCCCGGACGCTGTAGCGACTCCCTATGAAACGCACCGGATCGATGTGCTGGGGGCGGAAGTGTCCTACCAGCGTTGGGGAAAACGCGGCGCGCCGGGGCTCCTCTTTGTCCATGGCAACGGCGCACACGCGCACTGGTGGGATTTCATCGCGCCGTACTTTGCCGAGCATTACAATGTGGCCGCGCTGACCTTCTCCGGTATGGGGGAAAGTGCGTGGCGCAGCACGTATGACATGGCGACCTTCTCGGCCGAGCAGGTGGCGGTGGCAGAGGATGCCGGATTGTTCGAAGGGCCGCGCAAGCCGGTGATCGTCGCGCATTCGTTCGGTGGCTTCGTGACGCTGGTGACCGGCGCCGAGCATGGCGAGCGGTTCGAGGGGATGGTGATCGTCGACAGTCCGGTGAATCCGCCGGAGCGTCCCAATCAGGGCCCGTCACGCGCCGGGCGGCCGCACAAGGTCTATGCCGACCTCGCCGCTGCGCTCTCGCGTTTTCGCCTCGCGCCGCCGCAGCTCTGCGAAAATCACTATGCGATGGACTATATCGCGCGCTGGAGCCTGAAGCGGGACGAAGGCGGATGGACCTGGAAGTTTGATCCGACGATCTGGACGCGGTTCGAGCCGGGCCGGGATGGCGGTGAGCTGCTGAAGGCCGCGAAATGCCGCGTGGCGATCATCCGGGGCGAGGAGAGCGCGCTGATGCCGGACGAGGTGCGCGATTATATGCGCAGCCTGCTCGGACACCAGGTGCCGTTCGTGTCGATCCCGCATGCGCGCCATCATGTCATGCTGGACCAGCCGATTGCGTTCATCTCGGCGCTGCGCATGCTGCTGGCCGAGTGGGACCATTCCGATCCGCACCGGCGCGTGTGAGCTTGCGCGCGGCGCGGGCGGCGCTAGGCTTGGTGCAGGGCCAATGCAGGAGCGTGCGATGAAGGCAGGACAGGGTTTAGTGAGCGCGCTGGCGGGGCTGGCACTTTCGGCTTGCGCGGGCACGCCGGCCCCGCCGCCCGTCGTTGCGGCCGACCTGTCCGAGCCGGCGGCGCGCGCCGCGCCAGCAAAAACCGTTCTTTATACGGATTGTATTGCGCAGGCGATCAGCAACGACAAGGTTACGCACCTCGCGGAAGGCCAGACGAAGCTCATCCGCTTCACATGTTCCAGCGCACCGGCGCAACGTTTCTATGAGGCGCTGGCCGTGCTCGGGGATCGGGCCGTCAGCGTCTGGCAGGCAGACGGGCGAACCTTCCGCGCGACGGCGCAGGTCAAGGACAGCCTGTTTGGCGTGGATTATTGTTCCACCGGTGCGGGCGGCGCAGTCTGCCACATCGTGCTGAATGCAGGCGCGTTCCTGACGGCGGCGCCTTAGCCGGCAAAGGCTTTCTCGATCACGAACTCTGCCGGGGCTGCGTTCGAGCCTTCCTTCAGGCCCGCCTTGAGCATCAAGTTCTTGACGTCCTGGATCATTTCGTTGGAGCCGCACATCATGGCCCGGTCCATCGACGGATCAAGCGGCGGAACACCGAGATCGGCGAACAGCTTGCCGCTTTCGATCAGGGTCGTGATGCGGCCCATGTTGGGGTAGGCCTCGCGCGTCGTGGTCGTGTAGAGCGCGAGCTTGCCGGCCACCAACTCGCCGACAAGGGGGTCATCCTTCAGGCTGTCGATCAGGTTGCGGGAATAGGTCAGCTCGGCAACATCCCGGCAAGTGTGTGTGACGATGACCTGCTCGTAGCGCTCATAGGTGTCGGGGTCGCGCACAAGGCTGGCGAAAGGGGCAAAGCCGGTGCCTGTGGAGAACATGTAGAGGCGTTTGCCGGGCGTCAGCGCGTCGAGCACCAGCGTGCCGGTCGGCTTGCGGCCAAGCAGGACCTTGTCGCCCGGCTGGATTTTCTCGAGGCGCGAGGTGAGCGGGCCGTCCGGCACCTTGATCGAATAGAACTCCAGCTCTTCGTCCCAGGACGGCGAAGCGATGGAATAGGCGCGCAGCAGCGGTCTGCCGTCCTCCTTGAGCAGGCCGATCATCACGAATTCGCCTGAGCGGAAGCGGAAGCTGTTCGGCCGGGTCAGGCGGAAGCGGAACAGACGGTCGGTGAAATGCTCGACAGCGAGGACGGTTTCCTCGGTCGGACCATTGGGGTTAGCTTTCGCAGCGGCCGTCTGGCCAGCGGGCGCATCGGCGCTCATCCTCAGCCCTCCTCGAGGTATCTCGGCCTCAATTGAGCGAGGCGCCGCGCAAAAGCAATGCGGCAGATGATGGCTTTAGTTTTCCTGATAGATCGGGCGGCTGACCCAGTCGATCTCGCTGTCCTCGAGGCTGTAGGCGCCGGACAGCTCGTAGATATTCTCGTAGCCATAGCCATAGAGGTTGATGAAGGTCGGCACGTTGAGGGCTAGCGGGGCTGATTTCAGGACGACCGGGGCGATGTTGTCGCTGAAGTTGTTGTTGCAATAGATCAGGATGCGGCGGTTCTTGGCGCCGATG
>JBBSAZ010000030.1:0-15458 GCA_038251755.1 Caulobacterales bacterium | reverse complement strand
GGCAAGTCGAAATTCTACATCTCGATCGAAGACGACCTGATGCGCATCTTTGCGGCCGACCGGATGGACGCCGTGATGCGCCGCCTGGGCATCAAGGAAGATGAGGGCATCACCCATCCCTGGATGAACAAGGCGATGGAAACCTCACAGAAAAAGATCGAGGAACGCAACTTCGAGATCCGCAAGAACGTCCTCAAGTATGACGACGTGATCAACGACCAGCGCAAGGCGATCTTCGAACAGCGCCTGGATTTCCTGCGCTCGGACGATGTGTCCGACACCATCCTCGACATGCGCGAAACCGTGATCGACGCCCTCGTTGCCCGCACGATGCCGGAAAAGGCGTATGCGGAGCAATGGGACATCGAAGGCCTCGCCGAAACCCTGCGCGGCGATCTGGCGCTCGATCTGCCGGTCAAGGACTGGGCGGGTGAGGAAGGCGTCGCCAATGAGGAAATCGCCGAGCGCATCCGCGCCGCGGTCAACACCCATTATGGCAACCTGGCGAAAGCGGTCGGCGACCAGCAGATGCGCCGCATCGAGAAACAGCTGCTGCTGCAGGTGCTCGACCTGCGCTGGCGCGACCACCTCCAGCATATCGACCAACTGCGCTCGGTCATCCACCTGCGCTCCTACGGCCAGCGCGATCCGCTGAACGAGTTCAAGCGCGAAGCCTTCAACCTGTTCGACACACTGCTCGGCGAACTGCGTACGACCGTCACCCGCTCGCTGATGCACATCCGCGTGCAGGCCGCGCCGGAGCCCCAGCGCCGTCCGGTCCCGGTCGCCGCGATGCCCGTCCCGCCGAAGCCCGCCGTCGCCCACGAGACCAAGCTCGACCCCGACACCGGCGTCAACGAGATGGCCCCCGAAGAGGCCCCCGTGGATCTGCCCCAGGCCGAAGACGACTGGTCCAACACCCCGCGCAACTCCGCCTGCCCCTGCGGTTCCGGCAAGAAATACAAACACTGCCACGGCGCCATCGAAACCCAGAAGGCCTGATCGCCACTTCACCCCTCTCCTTCCGGGAGAGGCTGCGAGGGACAAGCGATTGCGCGGCAATCGCCCCGAGCAGAACCATTGCGAAGCAATGGGAGGTGAGGGACTTGCGGCAAATCCTACGCCCGCGGAAACACCCCCGCCCTACTCAACGCCGAAGAGACGCCATGCCCGAGTGCGCCCTCTAGCCAGCGCGCCGTCTCGATCATCCGCCCAAGGTCGATGCTGGTCTCGAAACCCGCCCGGTGCAGCATCCAGACCACATCTTCCGTCGCCACATTGCCCGTCGCGCCCGGCGCAAACGGGCATCCGCCGATCCCGCCGCAGCTGGCGTCGATGATGTCGATGCCCGCCTCGACCGCCGCAAACACATTGGCGAGGCCCGCCCCGCGCGTATCGTGGAAATGCAGCCGCAAGCTCACATCCGGCGCTTCCATCCGTACACGCTCGATCCTCTGGCGCACATCCCAGGGTGTCGCCGCGCCGATCGTGTCGCCCAGCGCCAGCTCCGCAATCCCCGCCCGCTGCGCCTGCGCCGCCAGATTGCCGACGACGCCGATATCCACATCCCCGTCATAGGGATCGCCAAACGCCACCGAGATCGTCGCCGACAGAGGCAGCCCCGCCTCGTGCACCAGCGGCGCGCACTTCGCCAGCATGTCGGCGCTCTCCTGCGGGCTCATGCCCTGATTGCGCCGCCCGAACCCCTCGCCCGCGACCAGCACGAAATTGATCTCGTCCGCCCCCGCCTCGATCGCCCGCCGCACGCCGGTCTCGTTGAGCGCCAGCGCGATATGCTTGGTGCCGCCCTTGCGCCTCAGCCCCGCAAACACCGCCGGCGACTCCGCCATTTTCGGCACCGCCTTGGGCGAGACGAAACTGCCCGATTCCATCCGCGTCACGCCCGCCGCCTCCAGCCGCGCGATGAATTCCAGCTTCTGCGCCAAGCTCAGATTGGCCGGATCATTCTGCAACCCGTCCCGCGGGCCGACTTCGACGATATGAATCTTCCGTCCCATGACTATTTGCCCGTAAATGCCGGCGCGCGCCGCTCGACGAAACTCGCCACACCTTCCTTGAAATCATGCGTCGCGAAGCTGCGCTCCATCTCCGCATCCGCCGCCGCGAGGGACTCGCCATAGGACTGGAAATAGCTCTCGCGAATCTGCCGCTTCATGATCGCCACCGAGCGCGGCGAGACCTGCGTCGCCAGATGCTGCGCCACCTCGCCGACATGTGCCATCAGCTCCGCGCCGGGCAGCGCGCGGTTGACGAGGCCTAGGCGTTCAGCCTCTGCGCCGTCAAACTTGCGCGCGGTGAACAGCAGGTCCAGCGCATTCGCCTCGCCGACCAGGCGCGGCAATTGCCAGGCGATGCCATGCTCGGCAATCAGCCCGCGCTGCGCAAAGGCGGTCGTGAACTTCGCTTCGGCCGCCGCATAGCGAAGGTCCGCAAACAGCGTCAGGATCAGACCAATGCCCGCACATGGACCATTGATCGCCGCGATGATCGGCTTCGGGCAGGCGAACATGTGGCCGAACCGGCCCGGAAACGTCTGCTCCAGCGGCGACGGCGCCGGTCGCTTCACCTCCGGACGGCTCGCCTGGTAAGTGTCCCCGCCACTCGCCTGGATCGATTGCAGCCCGTTCATGTCGGCGCCCGCGCAGAAGCCGCGCCCGGCGCCGGTGATCACGATACAGCGCACCGCCTCATCCGCCCCGCCGGCGCGGATCGCGGAACCGACTTCGGTCTGCATCAGGCCGGTCCAGGCGTTCAGCCGCTCCGGCCGGTTCAGCGTGATCGTCAGCACGCCGCCATCCACGCCCGTCAGAATTTCCCCGTACTCGGCCATCTCGAAGCTCCCTTGTTCATGTATAGCCCGACTGTAGCCCCGATTGGCGCCGGATGTCAGCCTGCCCCGGCGCGCGCTTGACTCCGCCCCGCGCCGCCCCCTACGCCTCGCGTCATGACCCACTATCCCCCTCCCCTCTCCGGCCGTGCGCAGGACGAAACGCGCGAGCTGCGCCCGAAATTCAACAGCGACGGCCTCGTCGCGGCCATCGCTCAGGATGCCGCCACCGGCGAAGTGCTGATGCTCGCCTGGATGAGCGCCGAAGCGCTGCGCCTGACGCTGGAGACAGGCAAGGCAACCTATTGGTCCCGCTCGCGCGGCGAAATCTGGGTCAAGGGCGAAACCTCGGGGCATACACAGGATGTCGTTGAAATCCGCGTCGATTGCGACCAGGACGCCGTGCTGCTGAAAGTCCGCCAGACCGGCGGCGCCTGCCATACCGGCCGGCAGAGCTGCTTCTACCGGATCGCGGACGCCTCAGGCCTCACGCTGGCGGGCGAAGGCGAAGCAGGCTAGCGTCCGGTCAACTCAAAACGCTGCCAAAGGAAACCGCCATGCGCCTCGCCCTGCTCGTCACTGCCGCCACCGGCGCGCTGCTGCTCGCGGCCTGCGCGCCCGAAACGCCCGCTGCTGTCGAACCCGCCGCCGCCGAGCCGGTGGCCGAAGTCACGGAAGACAAGCCGCTGCACGTTGCCGTGCTCGATTGCGGGACCATCGCCGTATCGAACATGGACGCGTTCTCCTCCGCCGGAGACTATGCCGGACAGGCGGACGAACTGACCGACACCTGCTATGTCGTGCACCATCCCAAGGGCATCCTGCTCTGGGATCTCGGCGTGCCAGGCATCCTCAAGGAAGCCGGTCCCGTGGTGCAGGACATCTTTACCGTGTCGCTGAACGCGACGATCACGGATCAGCTGGCGGAGCATGGGCTGACACCGGCGGATGTCGACTATGTGTCCATCTCGCACAGCCACTTCGATCATATTGGCCAGATCGACCAGGTGCAGGGCGCCACCTGGCTGGTGCATCAGGCCGAGCTTGAGACGATGATCCCGTCTGACGGATCCGTCCCCGATACCACGGCCGACCAGATTGCGCAGTTCAATGCGTTCAAGAACCTGAAGCGCGAAGCCTTCACCGGTGAGAAGGACGTGTTCGGCGATGGCTCGGTCGTGATTTTCGAGACGCCCGGTCACACGCCGGGACACACGTCGCTGCAACTGACGATGCCGGAATCCGGACCGATCCTGCTGACCGGCGACCTCTACCACCGCAGCGAAAGCCGCGCGCTCAACCGCGTGCCGCGCTTCAACGTCAATGAAGAGCAGACGATGGCCTCGATGGCCGCTTTCGAAGCGCGCGCAGCGGCGCTAGGCGCGAAGGTCATCATCCAGCATGAGCCCGCCGACATCGCCCCGCTCGGCGGCATCATCCGCTAAGGGTCGGACAACGCCGCAACCGGGCGCACGGCAATCTGGTTTGCCCGGCGGGCGGCGGCCTCGCGCTCCGCAGCGGTGGCTCCGCCCGCGCGCAACTCGCCGTCGATAACCGCCGTGATTCCGGCCTTGGCCAGCTCTGCGCTGACGGCTGCTGCCCGCCGGTAGCCGATTGTGTTTTCGTTGAAACCGCTCGCCGCGGCGGCCGTCGGCAGGAAAGCAATCACCTCGACCTGCGTCACGCCCCAGCGCTGCAGCACCCAGGCGAGATCGGCGGCGCGGGCAATTTCCTCCGGCGCGAGGGTGTCCGCCCCGTCGGCGAACAGGATCGGCGGAAGCTCCGTCCTCGGAGGAAGCACTTCGAGCGCCCAGTCCGGATAGTTGCGCGCCATCCCCTCCTCCAGGCGGCGGAACGCGGCGAGGCCAACGCCCTCGGTCGGCGCGGCGGAGAAGACCGCGCGGCGTTCGACCGGATCGATCTCGGCCGCGGCAAGCGCGTAGGGAAAGGCCGCACGTATCTCGCGCGTCGTTCGCCGTTCCACGGACAGGGATTCGAGCTGCGCGATCTGTGCCCGCATCGGCGCGCCGAAGGAGGATTCGGCGACGGCGGCGAGGCGCGCCGATTCCGAGCCGAGATCATTGTCGATGATCACCTGATCGACCACGACATTGACCTGCCGGCCAAAGCGTTCAGACAGCTGCGCCGACAAGCTGGCCTCTGCCCCCGGCACGCGCTGCGGGGTGAGCACAGTGGCACGCACCTTGATCCGGTCGGGCCCAGTGCGCGGGAAGGTCACGTCGAAATCCGTGACCCGCGCATCCGCCGCCTCGAACGGCACGAGCAGCGCATCGCCGGCGACATCGCGCACCCGCGCCTCGTAGGCAATGTCGCGCAGCGACAAGCCGAGCGGAATGGAGAGAGCAAGGAAAACGCTGACGATCAGCGCATTCTGCCAGCGCGCATGCTGCGGGCTGTGACGTTCGCCGAAGCCGTAGAAACGCGCCAGAATGGTAACCGACAAGGCGATCGCCAGAAGGTTGGTCATGAACAGGAAGAAGGCGCCGCCGGCGATCTCGAACTCGCCCGAGGCGAGGCCGAACCCCGTGACCGCGAGCGGCGGCATCAGCGCCGTCGCAATCGCCACGCCGACGATCGTCTCGCCCTTGCGGTGGATCACCGCGTAGCCGCCCGCAAGGCCGGAGAAGACCGCGACGAGAAGGTCAAAGAAATTGGGCCGGGCCCGCGCAAGGATTTCGGTGGTAATCTCCGTGAGCGGAGAAACGAAGACGATGAGGAAGGCGGTGGCGAGGGCCACACCGGTGCCTACGGCGAGCGAGACGACCGCCTGCCGTAGCGCCGCAAGATCGAGAATGGCCAACGAAAAGCCCATCAGCATGATCGGGCCCATCAGCGGCGAGATCAGCATGGCGCCGATAATGACGGCCGGCGATGACAGGAGCAAACCGAGGATCGCGATTCCGCATGACATGACGTTCATGAAGATGTAGCGGCCCGTCAGTGCGCCTTCCTCATGCGCGTGATCCACCACGTCCTTGTGATGGATCTCGCGGATGCCGCGCCAGCGCGCCACGCGCAGACGCCGCCGCCAGGAGGGCTGCTTCTCGCGGCGAGGGGCCTCGGTCGTGCTCATGCAGCGCCTCTTAGAGTGAAACGAGCCCAAGGGGAACCGAAGGCCAGTTGCCCGTAAGCGGGGTCAAGGCGCGCAGCGCAGCAAAGTGCTCACGCGCTCACTCCAATGTCCGGCAAGCCGCGCGTCCAAGCTACCATCCGTCGCTCGCCGGAAAGGCAGGCGACTGTGTCAGTTCCCGCCTTCGATCAGGCGGCGGGCGATGACCATCGCCTGCACTTCGCCGGCGCCTTCGAAGATGTTGAGGATGCGCGCATCCTGCAGCACCCGGCTGATCGGGTATTCCAGCGCGAAGCCGTTGCCGCCGTGAATCTGCAGCGCATTGTCGGCGGCCGCCCAGGCGACGCGCGCAGCCAGCAGTTTCGCCATACCGGCCTCGAGGTCGCAGCGCTTGCCGTCATCCTTCTGGCGGGCGGAATAATACGTCAGCTGACGTACACCGATGAGTTCGGCGGCCATCATCACGAGCTTGTTGGAGACGCGCGGGAAATTGAAGATCGCCTGCCCGAACTGGTTGCGGTCCAGCGCATAGCGCAGGCCGATCTCGAACGCGTTCTGGGTGACGCCGACGGCGCGAGCAGCGGTCTGGATGCGGGCGCTTTCGAACGTCGCCATCAGGTGTTTGAAGCCCTGGCCTTCGACGCCGCCCAGCAGATTCTCCGCCTTCACCTTGAAGGCATCAAAGCCGATCTCGTATTCCTTCATGCCGCGGTAGCCGAGCACTTCGATTTCGCCGCCGGTCATGCCTTCAGCCGGGAACGGATCTGCATCCGTGCCGCGCGGCTTTTCGGCGAGCAGCATCGACAGGCCGGAGAAATTGTTCGTGGCCGGATCAGTCCGCGCCAGCAACGTCATCAGGTCGGCGCGCACGGGGTGCGTGATCCAGGTCTTGTTGCCGGTGACGACGTAATCCGATCCGTCGGCGGACTTGACTGCGCGGGTCCGCAGCGAGCCAAGGTCGGAGCCGGTATTCGGTTCGGTGAACACCGCGGTCGGCAGAATTTCGCCAGAGGCAATGGCCGGCAGCCACTTGGCCTTCTGTTCCTCGGTGCCGCCGATCAGGATCAGCTCGGCCGCGATTTCCGAACGCGTGCCGAGCGAACCAGTGCCGATATAGCCGCGCGAGAGTTCCTCGGAGACGACGCACATCGCCGTCTTGCCCATGCCGAGACCGCCGAATTCCTCCGGGATGGTCAGACCGAAAACGCCGAGCTCGGCCATCTCGTCGACGACATCCATCGGGATGTATTCATTGCGCAGGTGCCAGCCATGCGCGACCGGCTTGATGCGGGTCGCCGAAAACTTGGCAAACTGCTCGCGAACCATCTCCATCGTCTCGTCGAGGCCGGTGCGCTCCACTGTATGGCGCGACAGGGCGTCCGGCAGGAAGGTCGCCGCAGCGGCCATCACCTCGGGCGTCTTGCCTTCGCTGATGAAGCGCTCGATCGCGGGCGCCGACAGCAGGGCGGTTTCGGCGGGGCCGCAGCCAAGATCGGCGGGACGGACCATCTCGCCCTGGTTCATCGGAATGCCGCCGCGCAGCTGCGCGCAATATTCGCTGAACAGGATCTGCGAGAGCAGCGCCTCGACATCGCCGAACTGGCCATCGGCCTCAAGGCGGGAGGCCCAACCGGCCGTCTGGCGGAGGGTTTCGAGATAGGTGGCCACCCAGGCCAGGCCATGCGCGCGGTGTTGGTGGCGCTCGAAGGCGGCGCGGTCCGGCTTGCCGCTCGGCAGCGACAGCGACGCGCGCGCGGCGCTGGTGGCGGCCTCGACATAGGCCTCCACGGCCGCGACCGCTTCGGCCATCGCCTCTGTCAGGCCGCTCATCCGGGCCTGGGCCACATCGTCAAATCCGCTCAAGCCGTCCATGACCCGTTCCCTCAATCGTTATGGTAAGTATGATGACAGTATTATAGGCGCGCCGCCGGAACTGGCGAGTCCGGATTGTGCGGCGCAACAACGCTGGACCTGCAAGGCCGGGGCCGCGCCAATCCTTAACACTTTGCTTACACGCGTTAACCAGCTGCGGGTTGATTAGGCTATCGTTAACCCTCAGTTTATTAACAGAATGTTGGTGCCAGAAGCCCTAATTCAATCAAACATCATAGCGAATCTTTCAGGAGCCGCCCGCCGGATGACCCCCTATTCTCGATTCAGGCTGATCTCGAACACCGCCGCTGCCGCGCTGATCGCGGGCGGATTGTGCGCCGTCTGGCCGCTGCTGGCCGGGATGATCGCCGCCGCGACCGGCGGTGTGACGGCCGCCTACACGGCCTTTGTCGCCATCGCGGCCACGCTGGCAGTCGCCGCCTTCCTGACACTCTCCGAAGCCATCTTCCCCGCCCTGTTCCAGTTGCCAGTCCTGCGCCGGATCGTGCTGGGCCGCCATTCCGTCGAAGGCACCTGGCTGCAGGCCGAGCGCGGGCCATCCGGGACCGAGCGCCTCACCGTACTGCACATCCGTCCAGCCGGGGCCGGCTATGATCTGTCCGGATACAGCTTCAATCAGGTGAGCGAGATCGAAAGCAACCGGATGGTCGAATACACCAGGCTCGACGGGCCGGTCCTGTTCCATGCCTATCGCAGCCTGATGCCGGACGGCGCCGGCAACCAGGCGCGCGGTACCAGCGAGCTGATGTTCGAGCAGCGCCGCGGCGCGCCGAGAGCTTACTCCGGATACGGAGAACCCACCGGGGGACGCCGGTACCAGATCGAAGGCGTGAAACTGACCAAATGGTCAGAGCGCCGCCGCCTGCGGAAGCTTGAGCAGCGCGCGGGCGTAGTCGAGGCCTACTGGAACCTGTTCTTCGGCGCCGCTGCAAGTCCGGCGCAGGACGCGCCTTACGAACCGCCCGCCGTACGCCGGCCGGTGATCGTCGAAGCAGCGAAGCCGGCCTTTGTCGAACGCCGCGATCCGGAGCGGGCGTTGTCAGAAGACGGTCCGGTGATCACCCGCCGCCGGGCGAGCGACTGGCGCAGCGAGGACGCGACGCCGACCGCCGACCGTATCCGGGCCCGGATGCTCGAAGCAGAGGCTGCGATCGAGGAGGAGGACGAGGACCTCCTGCTTGAAGAAGAGATCGATGACGACCTGGCCGAGGCGGCAGAGTTCGACGCCGATGAGGACGAGGCAGACGAGGCGCTGATCGAGGACGACGAAGAGCCCGAGTATGAAGCGGACGCCGAAGAGGACGAAGAGATCGGCGACATCGATGCCTTCGAAGACGACGAGCCGGAGGCGGTCGCCGCAGAAGCGGAAGACGAAGACAAACCCCCGGTGACCGACGACGAACCGGTCCGCATCCGCCAGCGCTACGCGCGCCGCTGATCCGCACACAGATCTACCGGGCGGCCCTTCCTGACAGAGGGGCCGCTCTGGTGTGTGCGGTCAATCCATCCGGCGGTAGCGGGAGGACTGGGCGCGGACCATCGCCCGGCCTAGAGGCTCCGGCAGGATGCGGGTCAGCGTGGCGAGCAGCTTGTTGGCGCCGCCGGGGACAACCACCGGCTGCCCGCGATTGACCGCCTCGATGCCTGCGGCCACGACGGGCGCCGCTTCCATCCACAACCATTGTGGCATCTGCTTCGTCGCCTCGCGCGTGCCGTTCACGTCGTGGAACTCGCTGAACGTGAAGCCCGGACAAAGCGCTGTGCAATGAAGATTCGTATGCCCGAGCGCCTCGCATTCGGCATTTATGCTCTCGGAAAACTTGATCAGGCCGGCCTTCACACTCCCATAGAGCGTGTGGCCTGCACTGCCGGCGGCGTAGCCGGCGAGCGAGGCGACATTGATGATGCGGCCGTATTGGCGCGACGCCATCCCGGGCAGCAACCGGTGGGTCAGTTCGATCGGCGCCGTGTAGAGCACCTGCAGGAAGGCCGCCTGATCCGCCCATGTCGTCGAGAAGAAGGTGCCCGGCAGACCGTAGCCCGCATTGTTGACGAGCGCATCGACCGCGAGGCCCTTCCCGTCCAGCGCCGCCACAAGCCGCGCGGGCGCCGCCGGGTCGGCGAGGTCCTCGGCGATGACGGTCACGTCGACATTATACCGTGCACGGATATCATCCGCCAAAGCCTGCAAACGGTCCTCGCGCCGGGCCGTCAGCACAAGGTTCCATCCGAGGGCTGCATACTGGCGCGCAAACTCCGCGCCGATACCGGCAGAGGCACCGGTGATGAGGCACAAACGGCGATTCATGGTCAAAAACTCACCCCAGATGCGAAAATGTGGCTGAAATACAACAAAAGCCGAACTTAAATTTGACGTAACCCCTGATCGGTTGTTGCACGGCGCTCAATCCCCACCTTACGGTTCTGCAGGGGAAACACAACAAATGCCCTGGCACAGCCCCATTTTCAAACTTACGGAGCGGATAGCATGAAGTTCAAGGCACTCCTTTTCGCCGCAGCGGCCACGGCCGCTGTTTCAACCGGGGCTTCGGCGGCCTGGGCGCAGGAAGACACCACTGCGGCAGAAGATGCCCGCACGCTGGAGACCGTGGTCACGGTCGGCACGCGTGTAGCCAACCGGTCGGCGCTGGATACGGCCGCCCCGGTGGACGTGGTCTCGGCCGAAGCGATCCAGAACATTGGTGTCGGCGAACTGAACCAAGCCCTGTCGGTCAACCTGCCCTCCTTGAACTTCCCTCGCCCTGCCCTGGCTGACGGCACCGACTCGGTCCGCCCCGCTGCCCTGCGCGGCCTCGCACCTGACCAGACCCTCGTGCTGGTCAACGGCAAGCGCCGCCACACCGCCGCGCTCGTCAACGTCAACGGAACCATCGGCCGCGGCGCTTCCGCGGTTGACCTCAACACGATCCCGAACCTCGCCGTCGGCGGCGTGGAAGTCTTGCGCGATGGCGCCTCGGCGCTGTACGGCTCCGACGCGATTGCCGGCGTCGTCAACGTGCGCCTGCGCGAAGCAGCAGAAGGCGGCGCTGTCTCGGCCAGCTATGGCTGGCGCGAAACGGAATACACTGTGCCGGTCGCACTGCCGACAACCCCCGGTGTGCCTGATCCCGGCCGCTCGGTTTCGCGTGAACGTTCGGATGGCCGCACTTATACCGTGGCCGGCTGGAAAGGCTTTGCGCTCGGAGACGACGGCTTCCTGACCGTCACCGGCGAATACAAGGACCAGGGCCACACCGAGCGCGGCGGCTATGATTCTCGCCAGCAATATCCGGGCAGCCAGCCCGCAAGCGAAGCCATCATTGGCCGATACAATGCCTGGACCGGCGAGCCGGAACTCGAACAGCTGAGCTTCTTCGCCAATGCCGGTTACGACCTTGGCGGCGCCGAACTCTATGGCTGGGCCAGCTTCCAGGACCGCGAAACGATCTCGGCCGGCTTCTTCCGCCGCGCGCTGGATGATCGCAACACGATCGAAATCTATCCCAACGGCTTCCTGCCGCTGATCAACCCGGTGACCACGGACTATTCGGCGCTAGGCGGCGTGCGGTTCGACTGGGCCGGCTGGGACGCTGATGCCTCGCTCGGTTACGGCAGCAACAAGATGGAATTCGACATCATCAACACGCTGAACCGCTCGCTCGGCCCGGTGTCCGGCACGGAATTCGATGCCGGTGGTTTCGAGCATAACCAACTCGTTGGTGCTCTGAGCATGGTGAAAGGCTTTGCCGTTGACGGCCTGGCCTCCGACCTCAACGTGGCCTGGGGCGTGGAAGCCCGCCGCGAAGGCTATGAAATCTTTGCCGGCGAGCCGGACTCCTACCGCAACGGCGGCGTGCTGCTTCCCGGCGGCGGCGTCACGGCTTCGGGCGCACAGGTTTTCCCCGGCTTCCGTCCGGAGAACGAGCTCGACGAAGATCGCACCGCGCTTGGCGCCTACCTTGACCTTGAAGCCGATGTCACCGACGCGTTTCTCGTGTCTGCCGCCGTACGCGCAGAATCCTATTCCGACTTCGGCGAAACCGTCACCGGCAAACTCGCCGCCCGTTATGACCTGACCGACAGCTTCGCCGTGCGCGGCTCGGTCCAGAACGGCTTCCGGGCACCTTCGCTCCAGCAGCAGTTCTTCACGACGACATCGACGAACTTCATCGGCGGCGTCCCGTTCGACATCACCACCTTCCGTGTGGATGACCCGATCGCACAGGCCCTCGGCGCCGAGAGCCTCGATGCTGAAACGTCGACCAACTTTGCCATCGGCGGCGTCTACCAGACCGGCTCCTTCAACCTGACCGTCGATGCCTACATGATCGAAGTGACGGACCGGATCGTGCTTTCGGAAAACCTCACGGCCGCGAACGTTCGGGCCTTCCTTCAGTCCCAGGGCTTCATCGGTTCCGGCGGCGGCCGCTTCTTCCTGAACGGCGTCGACACCGAGACAACCGGCGTGGACGTCATCGCGAACTACACCTTTCCGGAAACCAGCTTCGGCGCGTTCAACGCCACACTCGGCGCGAACTTCAACAAGACCGAAGTCACCAAAGTGCCGGCCATTCCAGTGCTGGCTGGCCTGTCGCCGGCTCCGATCCTGTTCGGACGGGTCAACGTGCTCACCCTCGAGGAAGGCGCGCCGAAAGACAAGTTCACTGGCCAGGTGAACTGGGAGAATGGGCCGTTCGAGGCCACCTTCCGTGCGGTTCGCTACGGCGAAGTCCTGGTGCCCGGCACCACGGCAGCCACCGACTTCACGCTCTCGCCGAAGACGATCCTCGATCTTGAAGGCCGCTATACCTGGAACGAGCGCATTACCCTGGCCGTCGGCGCCGACAACATCCTGGACGAATATCCGGATGCATCCCCCATTGGCCTGAACGGCACCGGCAACACGCCGTTCTCGACCTACTCGCCGTTCGGCTATTCGGGCCGCTTCGTCTACACGAAAGCGACCCTCAACTTCTGATCTGGGCCCTCCGGACCTGAAATCCGCGCCGCCTCCGCAAGGGGGCGGCGATTTTCATTTTCCGAACCTTCGCCAACTGCTCTAGGGTGAATGAAAGTCAGGGAGAAACGAACATGCCGCGCGCCGAGGTCAACGGAATAGAGATCGAGTATGACACGCTGGGCAGTGCGCAGGATCCCGCGATCCTGCTGGTGATGGGCTTTGCGCTGCAGATGACGCGCTGGCCCGAGGCGCTGAAGCGCGGGCTGGCGGACGCCGGCTTCCGCGTCATCTGGTTCGACAACCGGGATGTCGGCCTCTCCACCGAGTTCACGCAATACACCCCGCCCTCCCCCATGGAGGTGCTGACGGCGGCAATGACCGGGCAGGACGCGTCGAAACTTGTTCCGTACACGCTCAATGCCATGGCCGCCGACTCGGCAGGCCTGCTGGACGCCATAGGCGTGGAGACGGCGGATGTGCTCGGCGTCTCGATGGGCGGCATGATCGGCCAGCTGATGGCGCTCGATCACGCCCACAAGGTACGCAAGCTGATCCCCGTGATGACGACCTCCGGCGACCCCATGCTGCCGCCGTCGACACCCGAGGCGATGGCCGCGCTGACCGCCGTGCCCGCCTCGCGCACACCGGAGGCCATCGGCGACATTGCCGTGCACGCCCAACACGCCATCGGCTCGCACGCCGATCTGCGCAACAGCGCCGAAGTGATCCGTGCACGCGCCATCGAGGATTTCCACCGCTCCGACAGGCCCTTCGGCATGGCGCGGCAGTACACCGCGATCCTCGCCACGCCGCGCTGGCATGAGCGGCTCGGCCAGGTGACCGCGCCAACGCTGGTGCTGCACGGCGCGGACGATCCCTTGATCCGCCCGGCCGCCGGGCAGGACATCGCCCGGCGTATTCCAGGCGCCGTGTTCAAGTCCTATCCCAAATGGGGCCACGACCTTTCGGACAAGATGTCGGATACGCTGGTCGCGGATATCGTTCCGTTTTTGAGGGCTTAGGCACCAGCGCTTGCCTCCCCCGCCCTAACCCTCCCCGCGCAGGGCGTGGGGAGGGTCAGGGTGGGGCCTGTTCCGCCTAAGGACGATCTACCTTATCGCCACCGGATTGACGATCGCCTGTACCGCGCCTTCGAGCCTTGGCGCCCCAAGCGTGAAGAAGAACTCCGTCACCCCGTCTGCTGCCAATTCGGTCGTCACCATGTTCTCGAGGATATAAACGCCGTTCTTCGCGAGCAGAGTCAGGTGCACATCGAAAGGACGTGTCTCGGCTTCGAACGGGATCACTTCCAGCGCCCAGGTATCGGCGCCAATCGCAACAACGCCAAGATCGGCGAGGTATTGCGCGCCTTCGACACCAAGGCCCGGCTCGACCGGAGAGAGCTCGCTCGCGCCTTCGGAGGCTTTCATCGTGCCGGTATGTAAGAGGACGATGTCACCCTTTCCGATGGTCACCCCGGCGGCCTTCGCAGCGGCTTCGATCTCGGCGCGGTTGAACGCGGTCCCGGCGGCGACCGGATCGCCGAAGGTTTTCGTCATGTCGAGCAGCACGCCGCGCGTCGCCACCGGCGGCAGCGTGTGCGTGCCATACTGCGTGAGGCCGCCCGTCGTGACGAAGTCCGCAACCGGCACGCCGTTATAGTAACGATGGTCGATGCCCATATGGCCGAGCCCGTCGATCTGGCTGCCGATGCCGACATAAGTGTTGACGAGATCATCGTTTCCCACGGCCTTGTTCTCGCCCAGCGGCGTGCCCGAACCGTCCGACAACTGAAGAATTGTCATATTGAACGTACGCGGACCATAGGCCGGCGTCTTGCGGCCGGTCACCTGCCCGAGCGCGTAGGTCTTGCCGGTGGTGATGAGACGCGCCGCCTCGGCCGTCTTCGCTTCGGACAGATTGTTCATCGCGCCCAGCCGGTCGTCCGCGCCATAGCGCGAGGGATACCAGCCTTCGGACTTCACTTCGGTCTTCGCCGCCGCGGCGGGCGCTTCGGCCTCGCCGCTGGAAAAACTGCTGCAAGCCGCGAGCAAGGCCGTGCCGGCGATCAGAATGCGTTTCATTGTGTCTCCTCCCTTTATGTTTGGGCGGAGCCTACCCCTGCGGGCCGCATTGGCAATCCCTTCAGGCGCGGCGCACCCAGAAACCGGCCCGCGGGAAGTGGACGTGGATGGTCTCCGCCTCCGGTGTGAACCGGCGCACGATGATGCGCTGACTGTCGGCATGCACCAGTTCGCCTTCGACCCAGTCCTGACCGTAATCATCCGGCGCGACGGCCACCTTTTCGCCGGGCGAAAATTCCTGCGGCTCGTTGCGCGTGGTGGCCGCGACGAGGCGCGGCGCAGCATCCTTGGCGATGGCAACGGCCTCCTTCGAGGTGATTGTCTCAGGTTCCTGCCCTTCCGCTTCGGCGAGGCGCCGGTACCAGGCGGCCGTCAGCGGCGCATTTTCGAGACAGGCATCTGCAAATTCCGGCACGGCGGACTTCATCCACCAGACGTTCATGTACGCATGCGCATCGACAAGACCGGGCTTGGCACCGATCTGGTAATTGCCGCTGCCTGCGCCCTTGCCGCCGGCGAGACGTTCCTCGATCAGCATCAGGCGCGCGCGCCACTGGTCCTTCATCATCGGGGCGACGGCCT
>JBBSAZ010000029.1:0-15520 GCA_038251755.1 Caulobacterales bacterium | reverse complement strand
GACCGGGCATACCTGGGACGGCATCAAGGAACTCAATAACCCCCTGCCGCGCTGGTGGCTGTATATGTTTTACGCCTCCATCGTCTGGGCTGTCGTCTACATGGTGTTCATGCCGGCCATACCCGCGCTGCCGGGAACGGGCATGACGAACACGCTCGGCATCCGCGGACACTCCGACCGCGCCCTCGTCGCGGAGGATATCGCCCAGCTGAACACCCAGCGGGCGGAAGGCTCCGCGAAGCTCCTGACAGCTTCTCTCTCGGAAATCGAAACCGACATGAATCTCCAGCAATTTGCCCTCGCAATGGGCGAAAGCGCGTTCGGCGACAATTGCGCCACCTGCCACGGCGCGGGCGGACGCGGGGCGAAGGGCTATCCCATGCTCGCGGATGATGTGTGGCTGTGGGACGGAACGCTCGGGGGCATCGAAACCACCCTGCGCCATGGCATTCGCCACTACGAGGATCCGAACACGCGCAGTAGCGCGATGCCAGCCTTCGGCCGTGATGGGCTGCTCACGCCCAGGGAAATCGATGACCTGGTCCAGTTCGTCATGGTCAAATCCGGCCGCGAGGGTGAGGTCGCGGCGGCCAGCCGCGCAGCGCCGATCTTTGCACAGCAGTGCACCTCGTGCCACGGCGCCGACGGAAAGGGCAACCAAACACTGGGCGCACCGAACCTGACCGATCAGGAATGGCTGTTCGGCGGCGAGCCGCGCGACATCCAGCAAACGATCTACAGCGCCCGCAACGCCCACATGCCTGCCTGGCAAGGCCGTCTGGATGACGCCACCATCAAGGCGCTGGCCGTGTATGTCCACTCCCTCGGCGGCGGTGAAAAGTGACCAAGGTAACCTTGATCTCATCGAGAGACCCGAACGCTCCGAAGCCGGAGCGTCCGGACTCGTTGTATGAGAAGCGGCACCAGATCTATCCGAAACTGGCCCATGGCAAGTTCCGGATGGTCAAGTGGCTGGTCATGGCGGCCACGCTCAGTGTCTACTATCTGATCCCCTGGATCCGTTGGCCCCGAGGCGCCGGTATTCCGGATCAGGCCGTGCTTGCCGATTTCGAAGGCGAGAAATTCTACTTCTTCTTCCTCGAGATCTGGCCGCAGGAAATCTACTTTCTCGGCGGCCTGCTGATCCTCGCGGCGCTGGCCCTCTTCCTCGTAACCTCGCTGCTCGGCCGCGTCTGGTGCGGTTACACCTGCCCGCAAACCGTCTGGACGGATCTCTACATCTGGGTCGAGCGCGCTTTCGAAGGCGACCGCGCGGCCAGGATGCGTCTCGACAAGGCCCCGCTCAGCCTCAACAAGGGCTTGCGCAAGGGCGGCAAGCATATCGTCTGGCTACTGATCGCTTTCCTCACCGGCGGCGCATTCATTCTCTACTGGCATGACGCGCCGACCATTGCCCGCACCTTCTTCAAGGGCGAAGCGCCTCTGACGGCCTATTTCTTCGCCGGCATCCTGACCTTCACGACCTACATGTTGGCCGGCACGATGCGGGAACAGGTCTGTACCTATCTCTGCCCCTGGCCGCGCATTCAGGGCGCCTTGACGGACGAGCACGCGCTCAACGTCACCTATCGCTACGACCGGGGCGAGCCCCGCGCTCCGCTGCACAAGGACCAGGGCTTCGAAGGTCGCGGCGATTGTATCGATTGCAAGCAATGCGTTCAGGTCTGTCCCATGGGTATCGACATTCGCGACGGCGCCCAGCTCGAATGCATCCACTGCGCCCTCTGTATCGATGCCTGCGATGACATCATGCGCACGGTCGGCCGCCCCACTGGCCTCATCGCCTATGATACGGACCTTGCCGTCAGCACGCGCGCGCAGGGCGGCGTCGCCAAATACAGCCTCCTGCGTCCCCGCACCATTCTGTATACGATCCTGATTGTCCTGATCAGCACACTGATCCTCTGGGGCTATGGCTCAAAGTCGACCTATGAATTCAGCGTCCTCAAGGATCGCTCCCCGCCTTTCATCCGCCTTTCGGATGGCCGTGTGCGCAACGGCTACACCCTCAAGCTTGTCAACAAATCCACGACGACCCAGCAAGTCGACATCACGGTGAAAGGTTTAGGCGACGCCGAGTTTGAAATCATCGGCATCGGCACAGCGCCTGCCGGCGGCGGGCTCACTCTGACATCTGTAGCGCACGGTGTGGATCGCTACCGCATGCTCGTCACCGTTCCCGCCGACGGTGATGATGAGGAGGAGGAGGAAGAGGACCGGGATGACCTGGTCGTCGAAATCAAGGACCCCGACTCCGGCGAAACGATCGAAGCCGCCGCACCCTTCACGCTAGGAGAGCACTGATGTCTCCACACCTTACCGTGCCTTCAACGAAAGGTCAGCTCAAAGGCTGGCACGCCCTGCTCTGGTTCCTCGGCTTCTTCGGCTTCATGTTTGCCGTGAACGGAATATTCCTGTGGACGGCCATCACGACTTTTCCGGGCGAAGACACCGAAAAATCCTACGCCGCCGGTCTGGATTACAACCGCGAGATCGCGCGGCGGGCGCTTCAGGCCGACGCAGGCTGGGCCGCTGAAATCGGCCTGACCGGAATCGTTCCGCAACTGCGCGTTCGCCTGACGCAATCGAACGGCGATGCCCTTCCGGTATCCGGCACGAACCTGCAATTGCGTCACCCCGCCGATCGCGCGCTGGACCGCGTCGTCGAACTCACGCCGGTTGGTGGAGGGGAATACACCGCCTCGCTGGAAAGCCTGACGCCGGGCGCCTGGACGGTTCAGTTCAGCGCAGATGTCGATCCTGCGGCGGAAGGCCACGAATTCAAGGCCTCAAGGGAGATCGTCATCCCATGACTACGGTTGCCCTCGACACGGCCGGCTGTCCTAGCGGCCTCGCGCCGCCCAGTGCCACGAACGCGGCCGATCCCTCGCCCTTCGTTCGCCGCGTCGGCAATCAGGACCGCCTATCGCTCACCGTGCGCGGCGCAAAATGCGGCGCCTGCCTTGCGCGCATCGAAGGCGCGGTTGCTGTACTTCCCGGCGTGGACACTGCCCGCCTGAACCTTTCGACAGGCCGGCTGGACATTGCCTGGACCGGCGACCTCTCCGCCCAGCGCATCGCGCGCACGGTCAGCGACCTGGGTTACGGCGTCGCCCCTCTCGACACGCGCGCCGGAGACGCAGGGCACAAGAAAGAGGAGCAATCCCTTCTGCTCGCCATGGGTGTGGCGGGGTTCGCAACCGCCAACATCATGCTCCTCTCCGTTTCGGTCTGGGGCGGAAATGGTGAAATGGGCGAAGCGACCCGGCAGGGCCTGCACGCGGTCTCGGGCCTTATCGCGTTGCCGACGCTTCTGTTCTCCGGCCGGCCGTTCTTCCGGTCAGCGTGGAACGTCTTGAAACGCCGCCATACCAACATGGACGTGCCAATCTCCCTCGCCCTGATCCTCGCCTTCAGCGTCAGCGTCGCCGAAACCATCCGCGGCGGCGAGCATGCCTATTTCGACGCCGCCTGCATGCTGCTTTTCTTCCTGCTCATCGGCCGCTTTCTGGACGCCCGCGTGCGCCGCCGCGCCTATTCCGCGGCGCGCGATCTTGCCGCGTTGGCCAGCCGCACTGTTACGCGCGTCAGCCACACCGGCACCCATGAACCCGTCCGGGCCGAAGACATGCGCCCCGGCGACCGTATCCTGCTGGCCCCCGGTGAACGCGCGGTGGTCGACATGATGATCGAGCAGGGCGAATCCGAGATCGATGAAAGCCTCGTCACCGGGGAAAGCCTGCCGCGTTTCTCCGCCGCCGGCATGCAGGTGATGGCGGGCTCGATCAACCTGTCCCAGCCGCTCACCGGCCGGGCGACTGCCGCCTCTGCGGACTCGCTTCTGTCCGACATCGGACGAATGCTCGAAGCGGGTGAGCAGAAGCGCGGCGCCTACCGCCGCATCGCTGACAGGGCGGTGTCCCTCTACGTGCCGATCGTCCACTCGACCGCGCTGCTCACGTTCCTGGGCTGGTGGCTGTCCGGGCTTGGCCTACGCGAATCCATCCTCATCGCCGTATCCACGCTGATCATCACGTGTCCCTGCGCCCTCGCTCTCGCCGCGCCGGTTGTCCAGGTTGTGGCTGCGGGGCGCCTGTTCCGGGGCGGCGCATACCTCAAGTCCGGTGATGCCCTCGAACGCATCGCCGCCTGCGATCATGTTGTGTTCGACAAGACGGGCACGCTGACCCTCGGCACGCCCCGGCTCATCTCGAACCATGTGCCAGCCGGAACATTGCAGGACGCGGCCCAACTCGCACGCGCCAGCCGCCATCCGCTGTCCAGAGCCCTCACGGCCGCCGCCGGACCGGGTCCGCTGGCCGCCAACGTCAAGGAGCGACCGGGACTTGGACTTGAGGGGACTGTGAACGGCATGGCCTGCCGGCTAGGCTCCGCCGAATGGACCGGCGCGCGCGACAGCTTTCACAACGGCGCCTCACTGTTCTTCGTCCGCGGCACTGAATTGCCACTTGAGCTCCGCTTTGAAGATGACATCCACGCCAGCGCGTCAGCCACCATCGCCAGTTTGCGGAAGCTTGGCCTCGGCGTGGAGATCGTCTCCGGGGATCGCAGCGGTGCCGTCGCCGAAGTGGCGCGCACCCTCGGCATTGATCAGTGGACCGCAGCGGCCAGCCCGCAGGACAAGGTCCTCCGGCTCGAACAATTGCAGGCCGAGGGCAAACACGTCCTGATGGTCGGCGACGGCCTCAACGATGCGGGCGCGCTGGCCTTGGCGCACGCGTCGGCCGCGCCGGGCGGGGCACTGGATGTCAGCCAATCGGCCTCAGATGCGGTCTATTCCGGCGGGCTCGCGCCGCTGCCCCTGCTTGTGCGCACGGCGCGCAAGGCGCGACATGTAATGCTGCAGAATTTCGGCTTTGCCGCCGTCTACAATCTGGTCGCAGTGCCCATCGCTATTCTTGGCCATGCGACACCTCTTGTAGCCGCCATCGCGATGTCGGGATCGTCTCTCATCGTGTGCCTGAACGCGCTGCGTCTCAATCTGCCTTCGGAGAAACCTGCATGAGCGGTCTCGTCATCCTGATACCGATTGCCTTGCTGATGGGTTTAGCCGGCCTCGCCGCCTTTGTCTGGGCCGTGCGGGCCGGGCAGTTCGACGACCCGGACGGCGCAGCCGCCCGCATCCTGCTGGACACGGACGCCCCACTCCCGAATTCTGCGCTTGGACGGCCTGGTCCCGGTAACGCCGAGGCTTAGGGCTTTCGCCGCAACGGATCGACTCGCGCCTTCAGGCTACGCGTTGTATCCGCCGGCAGCAGTTGGCCGCTCGGCACTGCAGCCGTTTGCCATCCACGCCGGCTGGCGGTGCGGAAGGGGGCGAAGCGTATGCTCACCATCTTCATGTCCTTGCTGGAATTAAGCAGCGCCATCTTCTCGGCCGGCGAGAGGGAGTCGACAAACTCCGAAATACTCGCCGCTTTGTCGGCGCGCGCACGCGCCGTCGCCAGCGGCACATGAATGTCGCTCCAATGAAGCGGCCAGAAGGGATCGACGAGATAGTCGCGCCGTTGCTGCTCAAGCGGATGCATCAACAGGGAAGCAAGCCGGTTGGGGCGAAGGTCCGCAAACCGGTGTCGCACGCGCAACGCCTCCGTCCTTGAGGCCGGCGGGTTCGCATCATGCGGCGAGGCCAACAGGCCAAGCCGCTTCGAGCGAAGTCCTGCCGAGCGCTTGGCCGTGAAATACGAAACCGGCGCGCTCAGCATCAATCCGATTGTCGCCGGCGCGAGCCAGGCCGCGTAGATCGGCGAGATCGCAATGGCGGCAACGGTCAGCACAAAGCCGAGCGCGGTGGCCGGCAAGTTGTGGCGCAGCGTCGTCATGAACGTGTACCCGTCATCTCCCCGCTTCTGCGGCGCCCAACCTGAATCCTGTCCCGACAAAACACTGACCACCGCGCTCGTCTGGGTGACCATCAGGATCGGCGCGATGAGCACGGAAAGAAGGGTCTCCGCAATCGTCCCGGTAATGGTCCGCCAGGCGCCGACATCCTTGCGCCAGACCTTGTTGCTCAACCCGTAAACCAGCCCGCAGATCTTCGGCGTGAACAGGATGATCATCGTCGCAATGAACAGGTTCAAGGAACGCTCGGAGTCGATCACCGGCCATTGCGGAAAGAGAGAGGCGCCTTCGCCGAAATAATCCGGCACCAGAAAACTGTTCTGAAGCGACAGCATCATGCCGATGCAGATGAACAACAACCACAGGGGCGAGGAGAGATAGGAGAAGATTCCGGTGATCAGGTGAAACCGGCTGGTCCAGGTCAAGCCGCGCGCCTTCAGCAACACGGCCATGTGCTGCATGTTGCCCTGGCACCAGCGCCGGTCGCGCGTGACCATGTCGATGATCGTCGGCGGACCCTGCTCATAGGAGCCGAGAATGTCCGGCCGCACCTCCACGTTCCAACCGGCGCGCCGCAGCATGGCAGCCTCGACGAAGTCGTGGCTCATGATCGTGCCACCGAACGGCGCGCGTCCCGGGATCACGGGCAGGCCAGCCGCTTCGGCCAGCGCCCGCACCCGCAGGATGGCATTGTGCCCCCAGAAGTTACCTTCCTTCTGTGCCCACCAAGCAATGCCGTGGCCGAGAACCGGGCCGTACAGCGCCGCCGCAAATTGCTGGCAGCGGCCGAACAGCGTTTCGACGCCGACCAGTTGCGGAATGGTCTGGATCAGGCCGGTCTTGGGCGACGCCTGCATCGCATCCACGAGCCGCAGGATCGCATCGCGCTCCATGTAGCTGTCGGCGTCATAAACGATCATGTAATCGTAGCGGCCACCCCAACGCGTGATGAAATCCCGGATGTTGCCGGACTTGCGATGCAGGTTGATCGTGCGCCGGCGGTAGCGGATCTTCACATCGGTTGGGCCGATGCGCGTCACCTGCTCAAACGCAGCCTCTTCGCGCAGTGCGATGCCCGCGTCCGTCGTGTCACTGAGAATGAAACACTCGAAATCACCCGGTGCATCCGACAGGCTCTGGGCGGTCGCCAGCACCGTGGAGAAAATCTGGTCGACGTCTTCATTATAGATGGGGAACGCGATCACCGTTCGCGCCTGCGCAATCCGGCTGACACAGATCTTTTCTTCAGCGGCGCTTCCAACAGACAGCGCCGAGCCCAGCCCGACAACGGCGTTGACGAACGCAAAGCACACCCAGCTGATGTTCAGCGCGAACACCGCCAGCAACGCCCATTCAAAGAGCGTCAGGCCGGACACCTTGAGTACCTGGAACATCTCGTGTGTCGCCCAGGCCGTCATCAGCACGGTCGTCGAGAACACGAACACCTTGCGCCAGGCGTGGGACTTCGGCCGAAACCTGTCGCGCTCCGCGGCCGGGCTGCTGAAGGCCTGGTCCGGCATGGACACGGGAAACTCGATCGGACGCGCGCGGGAATCGGTCATTCGGGTCTCCACCGGTAGAGCCATGTTTCAGAAACGGGTTTCCCTCCCTTGGTGAGCAATGCTCGAAGTTCGGCCACGTCAGCATTCTGCGTGCTGAGCTCGAAGCTGAGCCGGGTTTTCCCGGTCTCAGGGTGGCGCTTGACGACCGGATTGTGGATCAGGCCGTTTGATGTCCAGATGCTCGCTGAGGCATTGCTCAGCAGCGCTTCTTCCGCCGGTTCATAATCGATGACGAACAGTTGCCGTTTCTTGTCAGGCGTCTTGCCGGAGCGGGTTTCCGCGATCGGGATGACGGACGAGACAGCCGGCGGGCGCAGGCTCCACCGCATGCTGTAGGACAGATCATACGCGCGCCCAGGCTGCCAGGCGGTCTGCGGTTTCCAGAACACGACAATATTGTCGTTATACTCATTGGCCGTCGGAATTTCGACGAGCGAGAGATGACCTTCGCCCCAGCTGGATGTCGGCTGAACCCAGACATTCGGCCGGTGATGATACTCGGCTTCCACATCGGCGTAGGCGTCGATATCCCGCTTGCGCTGGATAAGGCCGAAGCCGCGTGGCAGCTCTGTCGCCAGTACCGAAATCTGAAGCGATTGGGGATTGACCAAAGGCCGCCAGACCCATTCGCCATTCTTCATCCGGATCTGAAGCCCTTCTGAATCATGCACGGCCGGGCGGAAATCTTCCGCCTCCTTGCGAAGGTCGTGCGGCGAGAAGAAGTACATCGATGTCAGCGGCGCTATGCCGACCGAAGTAAGTTCACGGCGCGGGAAGAAGGCTGCCGAGACTTCCATCCGGGTTTCAGGTCCGGGCGTGATCTGGAATTCGAAGGCGCCCGTCACGCTTTCCCCGTCCATCAGCGCGTAGACGGTAACAGCCGGCGAAGCCGATGTCGGCTTGACCAGCCAGAACTCGGTAAAATAAGGAAACTCCTCACCCTCTGCCGAAGCGGTGCCAATCGAGAGCCCCCGCGCCGACGCGCCATAGACGGTTCCTGCACCCAGCGCCCGGAAGAAACTCGCGCCCTTGAAGCTGACCAGTTCGTCGAACTTCCCGGCCTGGTTCAGGACGGTCAGAACCCGGAACCCCGCATAGCCGAGCGAGCCCTTGATCTTGTCCGACAGCGGCAGGTCCTGAAAGTCAAAGTCGGCCGCGGCATACTTGCGCCGTTCGGCATCGCCCTCTTCCACCAGGTTGATGCCCACCTCCCGCGCGAACAGGTAGCCGCGCGGGTCAAGCAGCACCCGGAAACCGTTCGCGCTTTCCGGCCAGATCGTCGCGGCGGGGCGGTTCTGGATCCGCCGGTACTGATCATAGTTCAGTTCAGCGGCGCTCTTCGGCAGGTCTTCGCCGGCTGCATAACTCTGCTCGGAGAGGCGCTTGGCCTTCTGCCGCACGTCTTCAAAATCAAATTCGGGCGTAGGGACGTCTGGATCTTTCGCCGCAGCGTCCGTTTCAAGGCATCCCGCAGCGAAGCCGTCAGGACTGCCGGCAATCGGGCCGCAGTCTGTCCCGGCGTCAAACCCGATGCTGTCAGCAGCTGAATCCGCCTCAGGGACCGCGCCGAGGACATCCGCATCGGGTGCGGCGGCGACAGATACAGGCACTGTGCTTGGCATATCGCCTTCCTGCCCGTCTGCTTTGCCAGGACCGGACGGGGCCGAACATGCGCACAACAGCAAAAAGGCCGCCGAGGCAGCCCATTTTGTCACCGGGATGGCCTTGCCAATCCGCTGCACATCACACTCCCAACTCATCACCCCAGCCGCATATCTGGTAACATCATGCTGCGGCGCAACATCCCGGGCACTATTTCAATGAAAGAGCGTCCGAATGGTCGCATATTGAGCTGAAAATACCGCCAATTGCGTCCGCGCCTCCGTCACCGACCGATAAGGCGAATTTGTGGCGAATTGAGCTATTCGCGCCAGGCAAGGGCGCCGCATCCCTCAGTCGCCACAGCCCGATCAGGCTGGACCCCTGCCGGTTTTCTAGCTCAGAGCAGCGTGCAGAAGTTCGAGCGCTTCTCTTGCGAAGAGGCGCATGTTTTCAGGCCGGTCGCTGAGGCCTGTTTCCAGGGTGCGGGAGACTTCGAATTTTCCGGGACCGGCGAGCGCGACACAGGTGTGTCCCGAGGCGTCGCCATAGCCATTGCCGGTCGGGCCGGAGGCCCCAGTCTCGCAGAGGCCCCAATGGGCATCGAGCTTGCCGGCGATGGTGCGCGCCAGGAGGCGGGCATAGGGCTCGGTGGAGGAGCGCATGTCGCCGAGGTCTTCGCGGCGCAGGCCGAGCAGGCCGCGGAAAGCCTGCGGCGTGTAGATGACCCCGCCGCCGCGGTACCAGGCGGACGCGCCCGGCACCGCGAGTACGGCGGCGGATATCAGTCCGCCAGCGGAGGATTCTGCGATGGCGACGGTTTCGGCGCGCGCTTTCAGGCGCGCGCCGATATCCGTGGCCAGAGGCAGCAGCGATTGCACGAGATCAGTCCTTGCCGCCAATCCATTCGAACTCGCGCTCTTCCCACCAGGGGAAGAAGTTCGGCATGCCGTCGGAGACCTTCACCGGATAGGTGGGCGTGCGCTTCTCAAGGAAGCTCATCACGCCCTCTTTCGCGTCCGGCGTCTTGCCGCGCGAGTAGATGGCCGCAGAGTCTATGATGTGCGCGTCCATCGGGTGCGAGGCACCCAGCATGCGCCACATCATCTGGCGGGTGAGGGCATTGGAGACAGGCGCGGTATTGTCGGCGATTTCCTTGGCAAGGGCGCGGGCGACGGTCATGAGCTCCGCCTGCGGAACAACCTTGCTGACGAGGCCGCCGCTATGCGCTTCGGAGGCCGGGAAGACGCGGCCGGTATAGCACCACTCGAGCGCCTGCTGGATGCCGACGAGGCGCGGCAGGAACCAGCTGGAGGCCGCTTCCGGATTGATGCCGCGCTTGTTGAAGACGAAGCCGAAGCGGGCATTGTCAGACGCGATGCGGATATCCATCGGCAGCTGCATGGTGACGCCGATGCCAACCGCCGCGCCATTGATCGCGCCGATGACGGGCTTCAGGCTTTCGAAGATGCGCAGGGTGACACGGCCGCCGCCATCACGCTGGATGTCGACCGACTCGGTGCGGCCTTTCTCGCCGTCGCCGGCGCGGGCGTCATAGTCGAACGTCTTGGCGCCGGCGGAAAGGTCCGCCCCGGCGCAGAACGCGCGGTCGCCGCTGCCGGTGACGATCACGGCTTTGACGTTGTCATCCTTGTCGGTGATGTCGAAAGCCTCGATCATTTCGTACATCATCACGCCGGTGAAGGCGTTCATCTTGTCCGGACGGTTCAGGGTCAGCGTGGCAATGCCGTCCTCGATGTCGAGAATGATTTCCTTGAACTCTTTGGGGCGAGCCATCGTATTTCCTCCGGATTGACTGGGCTGGGTGCGACAAGGGGCCCCTTCCCCAACGTCCGTCAAGCGCTGCGGGACGTAGTGACGGGGCCGTCATTTTTCGCTAGCGCTGGGGCATGGAATTTGTACCTCTCCCCGAAGTGACCACCCTGGCCGCGCCGTTCTTCGTGCTCGCGGTCGCGCTGGAATGGTGGGCGGTAAAAACCGGCCGCGCCACCGGGCACTACGAAACGAAGGACGCCTTCGCCTCGATGGCAATGGGCATCGGCAACCTCGCCGTGAACACGCTGACGGCGGCGATCTTCGTCTGGATGATGGCGCTGCTCTGGCCCTACCGGATCGCGACGCTGCCCTTCACCTGGTGGACCGTCGTGCTGGCCTTCGTGCTGTATGATTTCGTCTATTACTGGAAGCACCGGTTTGCGCACCGTATGCGCTGGTTCTGGATGGAGCACGTGACGCACCATTCCTCCGAGCACTACAACCTGACCACAGCCCTGCGCCAACCCTGGTTCGGGCCGTTCACGGGGCTGATCCTGCTCGGCCTGCCGATGGTCTGGATCGGGTTTCACCCTTACGTGATCGCCTTCGTCGGCGGGCTGAATCTGCTCTACCAATTCTGGATTCACACCGAAGCCGTTGGCCGGATGCCGCGCTGGTTCGAAGCGGTGATGAATACGCCGAGCCATCACCGGGTGCACCATGCGACGAACCCGCGTTACCTCGACGCAAACTATGCAGGCGTGTTCATCATCTGGGACAAGATGTTCGGCAGCTTCGTGCCGGAGATGGACCGCGAAAAACCAATTTACGGCATCGTGAAGCCGGTCGGCACCTTCAACCCGTTCGTGATCGCGTTCCATGAGTTCGGTGGCTTCCTGAGCGACTGCGCGCGCGATGGCGTCCGGCCCTGGCGCTGGGTGGGACGCGCGATCAATTCACCGGGATGGAACCCCGACGGGGCGCACAACCGCTCGGTCGAACTGAAGCGCGCCTACGTTCGGGCACACCCCGATCAGGCAGGACAACCAGGACTTCCGAAATGACCGAAACCACCGATCTCATCACCCGCTACTACGCCGCCTTCAACGCGAAAGCCTGGACCGGCATGGCGGCCTGCGTCTCCGAGGACCTCAACCATTTCGTCAACGAGGGCGACAAGCGCGGCGGGCGCAAAGCCTTTGCCGCATTCATCGCGCACATGGACGACTGCTATGACGAACTGCTGACCGACATCGTCGTGATGCCCTCGGCGGACGGCACACGCGCCGCGGCGGAGTTCATGGTCAACGGCACCTACAAGAAGACCGATCCCGGCCTGCCGGAAGCGCACGGGCAGACCTACCGCCTCCCCGCCGGCGCCTTCTTCGAGGTGAAGGATGGCCTGATCCAGAGGGTCACCACCTATTACAATCTCAAGGAATGGATCCGGCAGGTTTCGTGAAGACCCGCGCGCTGACCGGCGAGGATCTGGAGCGCGCCCTGCCCGCGCTGGCCGCCTTGCGGATCGAAGTGTTCCGGGCGTTTCCCTATCTCTACGCGGGCAGCGAGGACTACGAGCAGACCTACCTGCGCGACTTCGCAGCGGCGAAAGACAGCTTCATCATCGCGGCAGAAACGGATGCGGGCGAGATCGTGGGCTGCGCGACGGGCTCGGCGATCACCGGACATCATGCCGAGTTTTCCGGGCCGCTGGTTGCGGCAGGCTTCCCGCTGAGTTCGACGTTCTATTTCGGGGAATCCGTTCTGCTCCCGGCCTTTCGCGGCCATGGGCTGGGGCACGCCTTCGTCGATGCGCGCGAAGCGCATGCTCGGGCGCACGGCTACAAGCGGACCTGTTTCTGCGCGGTGGAGCGGCCGAAGGACCATCCGCAACGACCCGAAAACTACTCACCGCTGGATGCCTTCTGGACGAAGCGCGGCTACCGCAAGCTGGACGGGCTGGTGACGGAATTTGCCTGGCCGGTGGAGTCCGGCGGGGCGAGCCTGATACACCCCATGGCCTACTGGATGCGGGCGCTTTGACGCCCTCCCGCCGCGTCAGACGTGGACAGGGCGGCAGCGGGCGCTAGAGATGGAACCAACAGCTAAAATTGCCCCGAAAGGCCCGTTTCGCCGATGAAACTGACTTCGCTTGGACTGACCGCGCTGCTGGCCGTGCTGATCGTGGGCTGCGCGCCGGAAGCGCCCGCAGCGCCGGTCGAGCTGCCCGCATCCGACGCGGCGGCCATCGAGGCGCACATGGCCTATCTCGCCTCCGATGACCTCGAAGGCCGCGAGGCGGGCACGCCGGGTTATGACCTGGCGGCGGCCTATGTGGCAGCGGAGTTCGAGAAGATCGGCGTTGCCCCGGCCGGCGATGGCGGTACCTACTTCCAGCAGATCACATTCCGGCGGTCCGTACGCGCGGCCGAAGGCCGGGTGTTCGAAGTGAAAGATGCGGCGGGCAACCTGCTCCCCTTCACCGAGGGCCAGAACGCCGTGGTCTACAATGCGCTGATGGTGCCGGAAGCGATCCTCAGTGCGCCGGCCGTGTTCGTCGGGTTCGGCATCGATGCCCCGGAACTCGGGCGCGATGATTTCGCCGGACTGGACCTGACCGGCAAGGTCGCCGTCATGCTGAGCGGCACGCCGAAGGGTATCGACAACGAGGAACGCGCCTTCTACGGAAACCGAAAGTTCAAGAACATGTCGGATCGCGGCGCGGTGGCAAGCGTGTCCATCGAGACGCCCACTTCGAAAGGCATCTATCCGTTCCAGCGCCTGCTGGCCGAAGGCCGCCTTGAAGGCGCAAGCCTCGCCTGGCTGCAAGCCGACGGCACGCCCTATTCAAACGCACCGAACCTGCAGGCAACAACCGCTGTCTCGCTTGAAGGCGCGCCGGATTTGTTTGCAGGCGCGCCTGCGACCTGGGAAGCCATCATCACGGCGGCTGAAGCCGAAGGGGGCGCCCTACCGAGTTTCGACTTGCCGCTGACAATCTCGATCACCCAGCGCTCCACGCATGACACGGTGCAATCCGCTAACGTTGTCGGCATGCTGGAAGGCACGGACCCCGACCTGAAAGGCGAAGTCATCGTCATCAGCGCGCACCTCGACCATATCGGAATTTCCAAGTCGATCGAGGAAGACAAGATCAACAACGGCGCGCTAGACAATGCCAGCGGTATCGCCACGCTGCTGGACGCCGCCCGGATGCTGAAGAACGGCCCGGCACTCCGCCGCACGGTCGTCTTTGCGGCGGTGACGGCGGAAGAAAAGGGTCTGCTCGGCGCACAGTACTTCGCCATGAACCCGTCCGCACCCGGCACAATCGTCGCCAACGTCAATCTCGACATGCCGATCCTGACCTATGATTTCACCGACGTGATCGTCTACGGCGCCCTGCGCTCCAACATCGCGGCGACCGTGGAGACCGCAGCGGCGGCGATGGGCGTGGCGACGAGCCCGGACCCAACGCCGGAACAGGGCATCTTCACGCGGTCTGACCATTTCCGCTTCGTGGAGGCCGGCATACCGTCCGTATACCTCAAGCCCGGCTTCCAGAACGGCGGCGACAAGGCCTGGGCGGATCACCAGGCGAAGAACTACCATCGCCCGTCGGACGACATGTCGAACAATCTCGACTTCAACGCAGCCGCCAAGTTCGCCGAACTGAATGCCCGCATTGCGCTGGCGCTCGCCAATCAGGACGCGCGGCCGCTGTGGAAAAAAGACGATTTCTTTGCCCGCCAGTTCAACGGGCCGATGGAACCCTGACAGACTCAAGAAACGCCCCCGGAGGACACTTCATGCATCCCTTTCACTTCGCCAAATCCCACCCGGACAAGGCCGCGATCATCATGTCCGGCTCGGGCGAGGTGATCACGTTCAAGCAGCTGGACGAGCGCTCCAACCGCATCGCGCATGCGCTACGCGCTGCGGGGTGCGCTCCCGGTGACACGATCGCGATCTTCGCCGAGAATTCGCCGCGCTATTTCGAGATCTGCTGGGCCGCGCAGCGCGCCGGGCTTTACTATGTGGCCGTCTCCTCGCGCCTGACGACGCCGGAAGTGGCTTACATCATCGAGGATTCCGGCGCCAAGCTCCTGATCGCCAGCGCCTCCAAGGGCAGCGTTGCGAAGGAAGTGAAGGCCGCCACCGGGCTGAAGGACAACTGGTCCATCGACGGCGCGATTGATGGGTTCGTGGCGATGGAAGAGCATGTAGCGCGTTTCCCGGCCACGCCGGTGGCCGACGAGATGGCCGGCACGGACATGCTCTACTCTTCCGGCACGACCGGCCGTCCGAAAGGCATCCGCCCGCCGCTGGAGCGCGGCCTGCCGATCGACGCCGACAATGCGCTGATCCAGATCGCCAAGGCCTTCTCGGGCGCCAATGAGGAGTCGATCTACCTCTCCCCGGCCCCGCTCTACCACGCCGCGCCGCTGCGCTGGTGCATGACGTTCACGCGCATCGGCGCCACGCTCATCATCATGGAGAAGTTCGAGCCGGAGGATTACCTGCACCTTGTCGAAAAGCACAAGGTCACGCACTCGCAGCTGGTGCCGACCATGTTCGTCAAGATGCTGAAACTGCCGGAAGAGGTGCGCAAGAAATACGATGTCTCCAGCATCAAGTTCGCGATCCACGCGGCGGCGCCCTGCCCCGTGCCGGTGAAGGAACAGATGATCGCCTGGTGG
>JBBSAZ010000028.1:0-15896 GCA_038251755.1 Caulobacterales bacterium | reverse complement strand
GGGCCGGTGTTCCTCGATGACGAGATGCTGTCCACGCAGCAGGGCTTCGGCAAGATCCTCGACGCGCATGCCAGGGCGGATACCGAGCTGTCGCGCCGTATTCTGACAACTTCGCCGGATGTGACCGTTTCGACGAACCTCGGACCATGGGTGAACCGGCGCGGGCTGTTCGCCCGCGAGGCCGTTGCGGACACGTTCCGGGACGAGAAGATCCCCTCGGCGCAGAAGTGGAGCTTCTCGCCGGAAGGCCAGCATATCGAGCTCGGCATTGCGGAGATGAACCTGTTCCTGCTTCTGGGCGCGGCGGGGCTTTCCCATTCCCTCTTCGGCGAGCGGCTCATTCCCATCGGCACCGTCTATGACCCTTTCATCGCGCGCGGGCTCGATGCGCTGAACTATGCCTGTTATCAGGACGCGCGTTTCATCATCGCGGGCACGCCAAGCGGCGTGACGCTGGCACCTGAGGGCGGGGCACACCAGTCTATCGGCGCGCAGCTGATCGGGATGAGCCAGGACGGGCTCGTCTCGTTCGAGCCGGCCTTCCTGGATGAGCTGTCGATCATCATGGACTGGAGTTTTGACTATCTGCAGCGCGACGGCGAGGGCGATCCTGACGAGCGCACCTGGCTGCGCGACGAGACGGGCGGCTCGGTTTACCTTCGCCTATCGACGCGGCCGGTGGAACAGGTGCGTGTGTGGAAGCGCGAAGACGCCGCGTTCCGGCAGGGCGTGATTGATGGCGGCTATTGGCTACGCGCGCCGGGGCCAAATTGCGAAGTGGTGATTGCCTATCAGGGCGTGATTGCACCGGAAGCGATCAAGGCGGCCGCGCGGATCGGCGAAGGACGGCGCGACATTGGCGTGCTGGCGGTGACCTCGGCAGACAGATTGAATTCCGGCTGGACCGCCGCGCGGCGCGCACGCGCGCGCGGGCAGCACAAGGCGAAAAGCCAGATCGAACGGTTGATGGAGGGCGTGCCGCCGCATTGCCAGCTGATCACGGTGACCGATGGCCACCCGGCCACGCTGGCCTGGATCGGCGGGGTGAAGGGCCATGCGGTGACGCCGCTGGGGGTCGAGCATTTCGGCCAGACCGGCACGATCCGCGACCTTTACCGGCACTTCCAGATCGATGCCGACGCGATTGTCTCGGCGGCGAGCCACCTGTCGCCGGGCCGCATCCTTTAAGGCGTCAGGCGGCGCGTTTCGGGACGTTCCAGGCGGATTTGAGCTCGTGGAGGGCGTCGATCCAGTCTCCGCCATCGCGCAGGCGCTGGACATAGAGTTCGAGGATCTGGCGGGCAGCCACGCTCGGCTCGATGCCGCAGCGCTCGGCATGTTCGGAGAAGAAGTCCTTGTCCTCAGCATCGAGACGGACGGTGAGGGCGACCCTGTTGGACATCCGGGACATGAAACGACTCCTGAAGCAGCTAGAAGATGCCTTAAGAGATTTAGGTGTGATGTGTCAATAATCCCTGAATTAATGGTAAATATTTGACAAATTCCGGAGTCGATGCGCCTGTCTGGCCATGGCAAACTGGTCGAAATCCTCCATTCTTGATTCCAGTCCGGACAGTACGGACCTGATGTCCGTGCCTTTGAAGCGCGATTACCGGTTGGCCGTGCCAGCCGAGGTGCGCCGGGCCGTCGTCTGGCTGAAGGCGGCGCCGGCGAAGGTGGACGTGTTGTTCGAACTGAACGAGGCGGGGCGCGTGCGGGTGCTCGCGCTCGACACCGCCCTGCCCCGTATTCTGGAGGCCATGGCGGCGAGCGCGGAGGATTTGGACGACCTGCGGCTGATCTATTCGCGTGGCAGCTTCATCCGCGACCGGCTGGACCTCAGCGATCCGGTGGTGCCGCATCTCGGCGTTCTCGCGGAGGTCAGCCAGGAAGCGGGCGCGACCGTGTTCGTGCGCGGCTATGCCGGGGACATCGAGATCTGGTCCGATGCATTCCGAGCCGCGCAGATAACCCGCGCCATCGCACGACAGGCGGGCTTCATGAGCTCGCTCAAAGACGCGCCTTAACGCACTGTTAACCACTCTCATGGCATCCCGGAGCTGCTAATAGCACCTCCGGGCATCCAGGCCGCGGCGGGCGGCGCAGGAGGCCAGGATGAGCATCTTCAACCCCATTTGTCCCGCCCGGGGCATCTACGGACATATCGAACGCCTCGAAGCGCGGCGCGAGCAGCTGGGCCGCGTGGCGCAGGCGGTGGCGGCGGGCGACTGGCTGCGCCGGGAGAAGCTTCTGGAGCGCCTCGACGCGCTGGACCAGGCGCTGATCCTGGAGGGCGAACGGGCGCGCGACGAACTGGCGGAGGTGGCCGCGATGAGCGCCGAAGGGGCGACGTGCCAGTTGATCGCGGCATTGCGCGACGGGCGGTCCGGCGATCCGGAAATGCAGCGCCGGGCCGCCCGGTTGATGCAGCAGTCGGCCAGGTTCACCAGCGCATCTGTCACGCAGGGCTGAGCGCTGATCTTTTGACTGCGCCGATCAACCCGGAGTTTACCTCCTGTCCTTATAAGACTGCGTGGGCAACATACCGGCATCTCTCCTGAGCCTCGCGCGTCGGCGCGGGGCGCAGGCATTGGCTCTTCTACTGGCGGCGCTTTGGTGCGCGCCGCCCGCGATGGCCGCACCGCCGGCTTTTGATCTTGCAACGCTGGAACGGTCCAGCGCGGTCGCCATCACCACCGAGATCGCGCCGCAGGCCGATCCCTCACTTGATCCCAAGGCGGTCATTTCCGGGGCCACGCCGCTGCCCTTCGCGCGGCCTACCGCCAAGGTGCCACAATACAAGTGGAATGACGGCGACGTATGGATCCGCTACCGGCTGACCAACTCGTCCAGCGAACCGCGGGCTGCGAAGTTCGTTATCCATTTCTCCTACCTGGAGCGCGTGGACCTGTTCGAGATGCTGCCGGGCGGAGCGCTGCGCGTCAGCACGGCGGGATCTGCAACGCCCGTATCCGGCGTCGCAGTGGCCACCGCCTATCCCACATTCCAGATGACGCTGGCGCCTGCCGAGACACGGGACTATTATGTGCGTGTCCGGAGCAACTCGGTTCTCTTCTTTCCAATGCGGATCGTGTCGGAGAGCCGGTTTTCGCATGCCATCACACGCGACACCCTGATCTGGAGCCTGATTGCCGGGACCGCGCTCGCCTTTGCGCTCTATTCGGCGTCGACGTCGTTCGGTGCATCACGTGGGGCCTACCGCGCCTATTTATGTTTCAGCCTCGCAGCAGCGGCATACATCCTGTTGTCTTCCGGACTGGTCAGGGCGCTCTTCGCATCCGGTCTCGCCGTAAACCTCAACTCGCTCATCTATGCCTCGCAGGCGCTGCTGATCGCGTTCGGCACACTTTTCATCACGCGCTTTCTCGACATGCGCAACCTCGCCCCGCGCCTTTGCGTGGTGTTCCTGACTGTTGCCGGATTTGCCGCGCTGACGGGTATCAGCCTATGGCTGCCGCAATGGCTGGCGCGGCTGAGCTACCTGATTGGCATGGGGCTGGGCCCGATAATCCAGATCGCGGGGCTCAGCTGGCTGGCCTTCCGGCGCGTGCCCGGCGCGCGGAGCCTGCTCGCCGCCTGGGCTCCGTGCTTCCTCGCAACGATCTGGATGTACCTTCGCCTCGTCAACATCACGCCCTACATGCCGATCAACCATTTCGTCGTGCCGCTCTCCTTTGCGTTCACACTGGCGCACCTCAGCGCAATCCTCGGCGGGCGCGCCAAGGAAGCAGAGCTCTGGGCCAACAATGACATGCTCACGGGTCTCGGGAACCGCCGCCTGTTGACGGCCCTTATGGATCTGGAAGTGCGTGAACCGGCGCGCCGCTACGGCGCGGCGATTGCGATCGACCTTGACGAATTCAAGCCGGTCAACGACCGGCTGGGCCACGCGGCCGGCGACGCGGTTCTGGTGGCCGTGGGCGAGCGGCTGCGCGCGACCTTCAAGGGCAAGGGCGATGTGTTCCGCCTCGGCGGTGATGAATTCCTGATCCTCTGCTACAGTTCGCTCAGCCGGATGGAGATCATTAATCTCGCCGGAGATTACCTGAATGCCAACCGCCAGCCGGTGCTGTTTGAAGATCAGGTCGTGACGATCGATGCCAGTGTCGGGGTTGCCTTCTGCGATGACCACATGGGCCTTGAGGCGATGATGAAGCAGGCGGACCTCGAACTATACGCCGTGAAACAAGCCGGGCGCGGCATGGTGCGTATTGCGGATCAACGCAAACAGGAACGCCGCAAGACGCGCCGAGGCATGGGCCTGGTGCCAGCTCCGGGCACGTTCTTCGCCCGCGTGGGAGAGCGTGCCAGCATGGCCGCGAATGATACCGGTGCGGCCGATCGCGCGAAGGGCTGACGCCGCTCGCCTAGATCAGGATGTCGTAGAGGTCGCTTCGGCGGTCGCGGAAGAAGCCCCAGGCGGCGCGGGCCTGGTCGATCTTGTCGAGGTCGAAAGTAGCAATCAGGATGCCTTCTTCCGTGCGGCCGAGATCCGTCACGATCTCGCCGGTCTCGTCGGTGATGAAACTGGTGCCGTAGAAGATTTGTCCGCCTTCATCGCCCACGCGGTTCGCGGCGACGACGGGGATCACGTTGGCTACGGCGTGGCCCTGCATGCCCCGGCGCCAGCGGTCCGCCGTGTCGAGGCCCGCATCCTGCGGCTCGGCGCCGATGGCAGTGGGGTAGAGCAGCGCATCTGCGCCCATCAGCGCCATGGCGCGGGCGGCTTCCGGAAACCATTGATCCCAGCAGATGCCGACTCCGATACGGCCCTTGAGAGTCGACCAGGTACGAAAGCCCGTGTCGCCGGGGCGGAAGTAGAATTTTTCCTGATAGCCGGGACCATCGGGGATGTGGCTCTTGCGATACACGCCCAGCGGCGTGCCATCAGCGTCTATCATCACGATGGTGTTGAAATAAAGCGGCCCATCCTTCTCGTAGATCGAGACCGGGATCACGACGCCAAGCTCGGCGGCAAGCTCCGAGAGCTGACGAACGGCCGGATGGTCCGGCCATTCCAGGGCGCGGGCGAAGTGTTCCTCTTGCTGCGTCTTGCAAAAGTAATGGCCGCAAAAAAGTTCCGGCGGCAGCACGACATCGGCGCCCTTCGCGGCGGCGTCGCGGATGAAGCCGGCGACGCGCGTGATGTTGTCCGCCGCGTCATCGGACGGCGTGAACTGGATCGCGGCGAGGGTCAGCGTGCGGGCCATGGGGAGCCTCCTGTCAGGCGGGGATTTCGCGGGTCATACAATGGAAACTGCCGCCGCCTGCGAGGATGCCGCGGGCCGGCAGGCCGATCACTTCCCGGCCGGGAAACAGGGCCCTGAGTTCGGCTAGGGCGACGGCGCTGTAGCGGTCCTCGTAGATGGGCACGAGGACAGCGCCGTTTGTGATCGTGAAGTTCATGTGGCTGGCCGGCACCGGCACGCCGTCGCCGAAATGTATCCGGCCGGGCGACGGGACGGTCGACACCATCAGCCCGGCGGCAGCGAGGCTGCGCTCGATCTCGCTGAGAACATCCGTATTCGGATCATCCGGGCCTGCCGGATTCTGGCAGAGGACATGGCCGGGGCCGATGAAGCGGGCGATATTGTCGACATGTCCGTCGGTATGGTCATTGGCGAGGCCGTCGCCGAGCCAGAGGATATCCTCGACGCCAAGCGCGGCGCGCAGGTGGCCCTCGATCTGGTCTTCGCTGAGGGCCGGATTGCGGTTCCGGTTGAGCAGGCACTGGCGGGTGGTCAGCAGGCGGCCTTCGCCGTCGGCATCAATGCCTCCCCCTTCGAGCACGAAATCATGCGTGCGGGCCGGGAGCTGCTCGGCCCAGGCCATGGCGGCGGCGGTGCCCGTATCGCCGTCCAGCAGGTACTTTCCGCCCCAGCCATTGAAGCGGAAAACCTGCGCCACGCGCGAGGCCCCTGCACCCGTGATGATCGGGCCGGTATCGCGCAGCCAGATGTCACCGGTCGGTATCCGGACGAGCTGCGCTGCGCCGCCGACTGCCGCCAGTGCCGAAGCCATCGCCTCGTCCGAACCGATGGCGACCTTTACCGTCACATGCCGCGCAGCGGCGTGGATGAAGGCGGCAATGTCGGCGCGCGCGGCGGTGAGGTCGCCGCCCCACTCCTCGGCAAGGCGGGGCCAGCCCGCCCAGAGGGCAGCATGCGGCGCCCATTCGGGGGCAAGGAAAGGTTTGAGGCCGGTCATGTTGCAGTGCGCCTTGCCATAGGTTCACCCAAAGGAAAAGGGCGGCCCCGGAAGGCCGCCCTTTGATGCAGTGTCGTTCGAGACAGCCGGGGCCGCCTAGAACTCGTAACGGATGCCGACGCGGGCGCGCCAAGCAGACAGCGCGTTCGACCGGTTACTGGTCGTGTTGTTGGTGATGAAGTTATTGTAGCGGTACACGCAGGACCCTTCCGTCAGACAGGTCGTGCGGGCGGTGCCGTTGGTTAGAGCTGGAGCGGCGTTCACGCCAAGGCTCTGAACCGCTGCTGCGCTCACGAGGTCTGCCTCGACCAGCGGACGTTGGCCGTTGCCCGGAGCAGTGAAGAACGTGCCCCATTCATCGTTCAGCAGGTTCGCGAAGTTCTCGATGTCGAAAATCAGCTTGAACTTGTTTTCGCCGACAATGTTTTTTGCGCCGAACAGACCCGGCAGGTCTTGCTGGAAGCGGAGATCCCAGCGCTGGTTCCAAGCCGACTCGTCCGAGTTGACCTCGTGGATGCTGCCTTGTTCGAGGCCGCGCCCCTCGACGAAGGAACGGAAGGCGGCCTGGTTGAAGGTAGTGCGGTAAACGACACGGGGGTCGCCCCCGAGGTTCGGAATGTAAAGCGGCGCGTTGTCGAACGGGTTTTCCCCATTGCCGCTGCGACCGAAGAGCGAGTTCGTGTTGGTGATGTCGAAGGTGTAGGTGTAAGCGCCGCCCGAGTTGAACTGGCCGAAGAGATCGATCCGGCTGGCGAGGTCGCCAATCAGATTACGCTCATAGGACAGACCCAGCTTGAAAGAGTCTTCGACCTGGAACTGCGACGTGCGCGGGTCGGGGAAGTTCTTGTCTACGGCGGTCGTTCCGTTGAAGGCCGAGACACCGCGCGACGAGGTGCCCTCGCTGAGGAAGCTCACGTCCTGATAGCTGTAGGATGCGAAGATATCGAGGCCGTAGTCAAAGGATTTGTCGAGGGACAGGGTGTAAACCGTGCTGTCGCCGCCAAGACCGTTCGACAAGACGGTATTGTTGCCCACGCCGGCATTGGTACCGGTGAGGTTCTGCAGGTCTGCATAGATCGGACGCCCATCCGGAGCAATGCCGGGTGTGCGAGCCGGTATCGCGTTGGTCTGGGCGTATTCACGCCAGAGGAAGGATTCCAAGCCTTGAGTGTAGAGCACCTGGGCAGAAGCGCGGTAGTCTGAACCGATATTGATGAAGCCGAAGTCAAGGTCGAACCCCTGGTCGATCCGGAGCGAAGCCTTGCGGTCACGCGGAAGTTCAAAGTTCGGATCGAGCGCGTCGATGGCGCGGGGAGTCCCGTTAGCCACGGCCGTGATGGCTGCCGCAGGAACAACCGTCGGGTCAGCATTCACGACGTTCGTGAGCTGCGAGGTGACCACGAGCGGTGCCAGCGAGTTGAGGGTCCACACTCCCGGGTCGCCACCAGCGAACACGCCGAAGCCACCTGTGACTGTGGTGCGGTCAAACGGTGTGTAGCGGAAGCCGAAGCGCGGCATGATCAGGTCAAGACCATCCGTGGTCGTCGTATTCGGAATGCCGACAGCGGTCTGGAATGACGGGTCGTTGACAGGAGCATCATCGGTCAGAATGCGCTCGTAACGCACGCCAGCGGAAAACTCGAGATCCGGGTTTACCTGGACGCGGCCCTGGCCGAACAGAACGGCGCGGTCATAAGCGAACCTGGAAATGTAATCTGCGGTATTGTTGGACCGCACGTTCCGGTACTGGACCGTATTGGCGGTGCCGGCAATGATGTTGGGAACCAGCGAGGTGTTGCCTGTGGTGTTGGCGCCGAAAGTGTAGAGGCCGCGCGAGAACTGCGAGAAAGCGTTGGCCGCCTCGATGGCTTCATACTCACCGCCGAAGGTGAAGATGTAGTCACCGAGGGTGTAGTCAGCCGCACCGAAGAACTGCAGGCGCTCGTCAGCGTAGGTGTTGGTGTGGCGGAACTGGTCGCAACCACCTACGATCTGGCGGTTCTGGGTCGACGTTACCGTGCCGGCGAGCGGTGAGCCGGCCACGTTTGCAGCCGCTGCGGTGACCTGGAAGTTGAGGGCGCCGACGCCGGTACCGGCGTTGCAGGCCTGCTCGCGCTGGTTTTCGGTGAAGTTCACACGAAGCCGGGTCGAGAGATTGTCGGTCCAGTCAGAGAAGACCTGGCCGCCATAGCTGTTGAGCGTATTAGGGGACTGGTACCAGGCCGATTGGAAACTCAAGGCACCAACACCTTCCGTCACCACTTCCTCAGTCTGCTGGAAGTTCAGCTGCAGGCGGTGCGCGTCGTTGAGGTTCCAGTCGATACGGGCAAACAGGCGCTCGGATTCTTCCGGCAAGGCTGCCGACGAAGGGCGCCCGCCCATGTCCACGCCGAGTTCGTTCAGCACGAGGGTGTTCAGGGCCGTGAAGAAGGCCGGCGTCAGGCCGTTGTTCGCGTCGGCGGATTCGAAGTCTACGGAGCGTGCATCTTCGAACTTCGAGTAGTTCACGAGGAAGAACAGCTTGTCCTTGATGATCGGGCCGCTGAGGGTCGCGCCGTATTCTTTCTCTTCAAATACGCCGGGATTGAAGGTGCCGGCACCACCGAAAGTCGATTCGCCGACGAAATCCTGGTCGCGGTAATAGTAGTAAACCGCGCCGTCAAATTCGTTCGTACCGCCCTTGGTGACGACGTTGACGCCGCCGCCGGTGAAGCCGGCAGCAGTAACCGAATAGTCAGCAGCGACCAGCTGGACCGATTCGATGATGTCGATGTCGATTGGCGAGCGGCGGGTGGCCGCAAGACCAGAGCCAAGGCCGAGGTTGTCTTTTTGGATCGCGCCGTCGATGGTCACGCTGTTGAAGCGAGGGTTGACGCCGGCGATCGAGAGGTTGTTCGTGCCGTTGGAGATCGACAGCGGATCGCGCGCGAGGATCGAGGCGAGATCCCGGTTCAGGGTCGGCTGGTTGGCAAGGTCGCGCGAGGTGAGGTTCGAGCCGACGCCGTTGTTCAGGTCCTGGAGGTTGATCGCGGAACCCGTGACAACCACTTTCTCGAGGACGGCAGTGTCATCGATGGCTGCGAGCGTCAGCTGCAGCGGGGACTGTGGGCCCGGCGCAAAGCTGAGACCGGTCAGCGTGCCGCCTTCAAAGCCCTGGGCCTCGACAGTGAGGCTGTACGGACCGCCCGGGCGAAGGCCGGACTGGAAGAAGTTGCCGCTGGTGCCTGTTGTGACCGTGTTGGCCGAGCCGGTAGGCTCGTGGACGATGGTGATGGTTGCGCCCGAAACGTTGGCGCCGTTCTGGTCCACGACCGAACCGCGGACCTCGGAGGCTGTTTCCTGAGCATAAACTGCCGCTACTGGAGCAAGCGCCGCGATGGCGGCGATGGATGCGCTGCGCGCAAAGAAATTCTTGATCATGATGACTTCCCCGTCGTTGTCGACATTTACCGGATGACCCTGGCGTCATTCCGGTCAGGCCTCGCCCTTAGCCCCGCTAGATGACAGTTAAGTGACAGACAATTGAAGGTTCTGCTGCACCGCCAATTCGGGACGTTGTTTTTTTGTTGCGATGCAAAAATGACACGCCTGTAAGCAGGCCGGGCCGGATTTACCTGCAAACTGAGTTGTATTTGTCCGCGCCCTCCCGTCATAAGGGGCGCCTTCAGCCCGAATCGATGATGTCAGCCGCTTCCCTCTTCCCGAAAAGCCCAGAAGCCCGGCTGACGCTGGGGATTCTTGCCCTGCTGCTGGCCATGCGGGTGGCAGGGGTGCTTGCGTCGCCGCTTAATCTGTATGCGGACGAAGCGCAGTACTGGCGCTGGGCGCAGGATCTGGCCTGGGGTTATTACTCGAAGCCGCCGATGATCGCCTGGGTCATCCACGCCGCGACCGCTGTGTTCGGGGAATCGGAATGGGCCGTGCGGATCGCGGCGCCCTTCTTGCACACGGTAGCGGCCGGCTTCCTCTTCCTTGCCGGGCGGGCGATGTTCTCTGCGAAAACAGGAGTCTATGCGGCCCTCCTCTACGCCCTGATGCCGGCGGTGACGCTCTCATCCAGCGTGCTGTCGACCGACGGTGTGCTGATGCCGTTCTGGTGCGCGGGGCTGTTTCTCGCGTGGCGGCTGCGAAGCGGCGGCGGGCTGGTGACGGCGGCGGCCCTGGGCGCGGCGCTCGGCCTCGGCATTCTCTCCAAGTATGCCATGCTGTATTTCCTCATCGGCCTGGCGCTGACCTGCCTCGTGGATGCGCCGATGCGGCGGGCGCTGATCTCGAAGGCCGGGGCGCTGGCGCTGCTGCTGATTGGGCTGCTGGTGGCGCCGCACTTTGCCTGGAACGCGGCGAATGATTTCCAGACCGTGGGCCACACGGTCGACAACGCCAACCTGGGCGGCGACCTGTTCAACCCTGAGAACGCGGTGACTTTCTTTGCAGACCAGCTGGGCGTTTTCGGACCGGTCAGCTTTCTCGCCCTGCTGGCGGGACTGGCCGGCTGGCGCCTCAGGGAGGACCGCAGCAGCGCCCCGGCCCGCTGGCTGCTGTGTTTCGTCTTGCCGGTGCTCGTGTTTATCCTGGGCCAGGCCGTGCTGAGCCGGGCTCATGCCAACTGGGCGGCGACGGCCTATCCGGGGGCCAGCCTGCTGGTGGCGGCCTGGTTTGCCGGCCGGCGGGCGGTCGTCTGGTCCAGCCTGGTGGTGAACTCGGGAATTGCAGCTGTGTTGATGATCGTCCCGCTGCTGACCGCGGCCCAGACCCGCACTCTGGGGTTCGACAATGCCCTGAAGCGCACGCGCGGCTGGGATATGGCGGCGGAGCAGCTGTTTGTGGAAGCGGAGCGCCTCGGCGCCACCGCGGTGCTGGTCGACGAGCGGGAGGCCTGGCACGGGCTGGATTTCTACGGCAGGGCGCGCACCGTGCCGCTGATCTCGTGGCGGCGTTATGCGGGGCCGAAGAGCTTTTCGGAGCGCGAGCCTTTAGAGGGACCACTGGCAGAGCGGGTGCTGGTGGCTTCGGTGCATGCCGGCATGCGGCCACGTCTCCGCAGCGATTTTGCCGCGTTCGAGCCGGCAGGCCAGATCCGGATTGATCTTGGCGTGCGCCGCAATGGCTGCCCGATCACGCGCGTGTTCCAGCTGTACGTGGCGAGCGGCTATGCGCCTGCGGCGCGCACGCCGGAATGGGAAGCGCGGCTGGAGGGCCAAAAGGAGTTTGCCGAACCGCCCTGCCCGGCAAAGGACTGAAACCGGGCGTCAAACGCCCTTTTCGGCTTTGCCCCAGAGCTGCTCAAGGCGCGCATCCCGGCCGCAAGCCTTCCGGTAGTAGCCATATTTGACGGCGCTGCGGATGTAATAGTCCTGATGGTAGTCTTCGGCCGGCCAGAAAGTGGCGGCGGGGAGAACCTTGGTCGCGACCGTTTCACCGAGAACTTCTGCAGCTTCTGTGAGCGCGCCTTCAGCCGCCGTGCGCTCGCCCTGGCCGGAGACGAAGATGGCCGAGCGGTAGCTGTCGCCCTTGTCGCAAAACTGGCCCTTGGCGTCGGTCGGGTCGATATGGCGGACGAAATAGTCAGCCAGTTCGTCATACGAGACCTTTGCCGGGTCATAGGTGACTTTCACGGCTTCGTAATGGCCGGTATTTCCATAGGTGACTTGTTTGTAGGTCGGCTTGTCGACATTGCCGCCGCTGTAGCCCGAGACGGTTTCGAGAACGCCATCGACCTTGTCGAAGTCGGCTTCGACGCACCAGAAGCATCCACCTGCAAAAACTGCCGTTGCCACGCGGGCCGGCGGATCAACCAGGCGGCGGTCTTCAGCGCCTGCGCTGGAGAAGAAGGCAAGACCGGTCGACATCAAGCCGGCGGTCAGGGCAATTACCAGGGCGGGACGCTGCATGGGCACTCAAAACTTTCACACTCGGAACCAGGCAGGATACCATGCCCGAGTGGCGAAATAGTTGCGCAGTCGCCCTAAAAGAAGACAACAGACTCATACATTCGCTTAATGTCACGCCGTTGTGACCAATTTGCACACCCGGGCAAGGCCGTTATGCCGGATTTTCAGTCAGTACGCGGACTCTGACGCGGGTGGCGCGGCCGTTGGCGTCAACGGCGGTGACCTGATAGAAACCGGGCTGGCGAGGCTGCCAGATGGGCGAGCCCGCATCATCGAGAGCCGTGGGCGCGCCATCGACGAACCAGCTGAGGTGGCCCGAGCCCCGCCCGGCCAGCACGAAGGGGCGGCCGGGCTGGCCGTTGACGGGGCCAGCCCAGAGCTCGGCGCCTTCCGGCGGAAACAGGATTTCCGGAGGGCGGTTTTCGGACAGGTTGCGCTGTGCGCCCTTGGATTTACGGCGCGGCTCGGTGGTCAGGCGGGCGCGGGCTTCGCCGTCATCGCGCAGGTGGTGTGAAACACGGTCAGCCATCTCGAAGAGCACGGGCAGCGCAATGTCGCGCCCGGTGGCACCCGTGCGGGGAGCGCCGTCAGCGCGGCCGATCCAGACTATGATGACATGGTCACCTGAGACAGCCGCCGCCCAGGCATCGCGGAAGCCGTAAGATGTCCCGGTCTTGAAGGCGATCTGCGGCGCATCACGTGTCAGGCTGCCCGGCATACGCCCGGCCGGGGCGGGTGAACCCTGCAGGATACGGAGGATTTCCGCCGCGCTGGCGCTGCTCATCAGCCGGCGGCCCGGGTCCTCATAACTCTGGCGTTCTTTTTCGGCGCGCCAGACCAGCGGCTTTGCAATGCCGCCGTCGCCCAGCGCGGCATAGAGAATGGCGAGTTCGCGCGCAGTGAGGCCTGCGCCGCCGAGCGCGAGGGCGAGGCCCGCGCCGTGGCCTGCCGCGCCGGTGAATCGGGGCCGTGCGCCCGCCATGGCAAGCTGCGCGGAGAAACGCTCCGCGCCGATCCTGTCGAGCATCAGAACGGCGGGAATATTGAGGGAGTGCTGCAGCGCGTCCGAGATGCGGACATCGCCGCGAAACATGCGGTCAAAGTTCTCCGGCCGGTAGCCCGCAAACTGGCGCGGCAGGTCTTCGACGCGCGTGTCAGATGAGGCGATGCCGTCGTCGAAGGCGAGGCCATAGATGAAAGGCTTCAGCGTGGAGCCCGGCGAGCGGGCGCGGTTGGTGAGGTCGATCCATCCGCCGGCGCGGTCGCGCGAGGCTGAGCCCACGAGCGCCCGAACCGCCCGGGTCGGCACATGCACAACGATGGCGGAGACCTGCACGTCAGCGCCTTCGGACTCGGCGCGTGTCAGAGCGATGCGTTCCAGTTCAGCCTGCAAGGCGGCGTCCAGGGTGGAACGGACATCCTGGCGCGGTCCATTGGCCAACGCGGCATCGGCGCCGTGCCAGGCACGGTCCGGAAAGTCGAGCCGTTTTGGAGGCACGGGCAGCGCGGCCACCTCTTCGGCTTCACCTTCCGGGAAGACGCCGTAGCCGGTGAGCTTGGCGGCCACCCAGTCGCGCGCCTTCTTTGCCTGTTCGGGACGCCGGTCGGGGCGGCGCACTTCCGGCGACTGCGGCAGCGCGATCAGCAGTGCGATTTCATCCGAGGACAGACGGTCGGCCTCATGGCCGAAATAGCTCCAACTGGCGGCGCGGACACCTTCGAGGTTGCCGCCATAGGGCGTGAGGGTGAGGTAGAGTTCAAGGATCTCGTCCTTGGTGAAGCGCCGCTCCAGCTGGTTGGCGCGCCAGATTTCAACGAACTTGGAGCCGATATTGCGCGGGCGCGGCTCCAGCATCCGCGCCGTCTGCATGGTGATGGTCGAGCCGCCGGAGACGACGCGGCCCGCTGAGGCGCTGTCCACAGCGGCGCGGGCCATACCGAACCAGTCCGTACCGTGATGGCTCCAGAAACGCTTGTCTTCCACGCGCACCAACGCTTCGACAAACGCAGGGTCGATCTCTTCGAGCGAGACCGCAAACCGCCAGCGGCCATCGGGAGCCGAAAAGGCCCGCAGCGGCTTTCCGTGCCGGTCGGTGACCAGCACGGAATTGATGTGCGCCCGGGTCAGTGGCGGCGGGAAGGCGAGGTCGAGGACCAGCACCGCCGCGCAGAAGACGCCCAGCCCAGCCATGAGCCGCTTCGGCCAGGGCAACCCCTTCAGCCTGGCCCAGAACGCGGCTCCGGTCACTGGCCCGGTCACTGGCCCGGTCACTGGCCCGGTCACTGGCCCGGTCACTGGCATGCCTCCCTACTTGCCGCCGGCAGCGCCCTGCGCCGCAAGGATGGTCACCCGGCCCGGCGCAGAGCGGCCGAACACTTCCGGACGGTACATATCCTCGGCGACCACACCCGGCATCGCGAACGATCCCGGCGTCACCGCGCGCACGACATACGCCAGCGTAACCGGCTTGTCGTAGACGTTGATGGCCGCGACATACCGGTCATCCTGCGCCTGCGAGGACTGGGCCTGCGCGATCTCGCCGAGGAAATCGAAGGCCCCTGCCCGCACGCGGTCTTCGCCGGTCGACCAGTCATACTCGACGACGCGGGCATCGGCGGGCCGCAGAACCGTCTCGATCTCGAAACCCGCCGGCAGGAGGTCTGCCACGATCACCGGATTGAGGCGGCGTTCCTCGGTCGAGATCGTCAGGCCGACAACAAACTTGTCGCCCTGGCGCACTTCGCCGAGTTTCACCGCGCTGCCGCCCAAAGTGTAGAACTGCTTCTGCGCGGTGAGTTTGGAGGAGACGGCCGGCGGCGGGGCCGACGGCGCGCCGGTGACCAGCACCGTGCGGAAGACCGGCGCCTTGGCATTCAGCTTGAAGCTGACGCCGCTGGTCGCCTGCGCTTCGGTCAGCATGTACTGGCGCTGGTTGTCATTGCCATTGCCAAGACCGGTGACGCCGACCTGCAGGCTGTCCTCGCCCTGGGTGAGAGCGTTGACGGCGAGCAACATGTAGGACTTTTCCTGCGTCGTCAGGTCTGCAGCGTCCGGCACATCCTTGCCGAGGCGCGTGGCAAGACGCTCGACCACGGCCGGGAGTTCGGCTTCGCCTGCAAGCGCAAGGATGCCCGCCAGGTCGCGCAGCGGCGTCTGGTAATAGTCGCCGCCATTCGTGTAGCCGAGTTTGGTCTCTGCCGACTTGAAGGCCGAGGCGGCCCGGGCCCGGTCGCCAAGATAGGCAAGGCCGGCCCCGATATGCGCGCTGGCGAGCGGGCTGGCGATATTCTCCAGCTCGCGGTCATGCAGGTAGCGCAGGCGGGAGATGTCCGCCTGCCCGGCCTTGGCCAGCACATAGAGTGCAAGCGCCGAGGAGCGGTACATCATCTGCTGCTGGGTGTCGGTCGAATACTGGCCCTCGTATACTTCGGTGTCATAGCCATAGACCCGCCAGGCATCGCCCGTGGCGACGCTGCGCAGCGCGCCATAAGCCCGTGTGAGGGCTTCGTCCGGCACCGAATAGCCGGCTTGCTTGGCGCGGTAGACGAAGTCGGTTGCGTAGGCGCCGAGCCATGGCGTGGCGTAGCCGTCCCCTTCGCGCCAGAGGCCGAAGGCACCATCCGCACCCTGACGGTTAAGGATCGTGTTGACGGCAACCTGCACCTTGTCGCGCGCATTGTCACGCGAGCCCTTGGCGCCCATCGCGACGAGCTGTTCGGAATAGAGCAGCGGCAGCGCGCGGCTGGAGATCTGCTCCGTGCAGCCATAGGGGTAGC
>JBBSAZ010000027.1:0-16138 GCA_038251755.1 Caulobacterales bacterium | reverse complement strand
TCAAAGGCACGGACATCAGGTCCGTACTGTCCGGACTGGAATCAAGAATGGAGGATTTCGACCAGTTTGCCATGGCCAGACAGGCGCATCGACTCCGGAATTTGTCAAATATTTACCATAAATTCAGTGCTTGTTGACACTTATCACTTAAATCCGATAGAGCATCTTCTAGCTGCTGCAGGAGTCGTTTGCATGTCCCGGATGTCAAATAGGGTTGCCCTCACCGTCCGTCTCGATCCCGAGGACAAGGACTTTTTCGCCGAGCACGCCGAGCGTTGCGGCATCGAGCCGAGCGTGGCCGCCCGCCAGATCCTCGAACTTTACGTCCAGCGCCTGCGCGACGGCGGCGATTGGATCGACGCCCTCCACGAGCTCAAATCCGCCTGGAACGTGCCGAAACGCGCCGCCTGAAAGCCTACAGGATGCGGCCCGGCGACAGGTGGCTCGCCGCCGAGACGATCGCGTCGGCGTCAATCTGGAAGTGCCGGTAAAGATCGCGGATGGTGCCGGTCTGGCCGAAATGCTCGACCCCCAGCGGCGTCACCGCGTGGCCCTTCACCCCGCCGATCCAGGCCAGCGTCGCCGGATGGCCATCGGTCACCGTGATCAGCTGGCAATGCGGCGGCACCCCTTCCATCAAGCGTTCGATCTGGCTTTTTGCCTGCCTCTGTCCCCGCGCGCGGGCGCGCCGCGCAGCGGTCCAGCCGGAATTCAGTCTGTCTGCGGAGGTTACGGCCAGCACACCGATATCGCGCCGCCCCTCGCCGATCCGCGCGGCCGCCTTGATCGCCTCAGGTGCAATCACACCCTGATAGGCAATCACCACCTCGCAGTTCGGCCCTGGCTGGCGCAGCCAGTAGCCACCATCGATCACGCCTTGCCGGAAGGCGGCGTCGCCGCGCTTCCAGACGCGCACCTGTTCCAGCGGCCGGGTCGACAATCGTAGGTACACGGAGCCACCCGTCTCGTCGCGCAGCCAGGTGCGCTCATCGGGGTCACCGTCGCCGTCGCGCTGCAGATAGTCGAGGCTCCAGTCCATGATGATCGAGAGTTCGTCGAGGAAGGCCGGCTCGAACGAGACCAGCCCGTCCTGGCTCATGCCGATCAGCTGCGCGCCGATGGACTGGTGCGCCCCGCCTTCCGGCGCCAGCGTCACGCCGCTCGGCGTGCCCGCGATGATGAAGCGCGCATCCTGGTAACAGGCGTAATTCAGCGCATCGAGCCCGCGCGCGATGAACGGATCATACACCGTGCCGATGGGAATCAGCCGCTCACCGAACAGCGAATGCGACAGCCCCGCCGCGCCGAGCAGCAGGAACAGGTTCATCTCCGCAATGCCCAGCTCGATATGCTGGCCTTCCGGCGAGAAGCTCCATTTCTGCGCCGAGGGAATCTTCTCGTCCCGGAACGTGTCGGCCACCGCCTCGCGCGCAAACAGCCCGCGCCGGTTCACCCAGGCGCCCAGGTTTGTCGAGACCGTCACATCCGGAGAGGTCGTCAGTATACGGCGCGAAAGTTCTGTGTCTTCCCGCGCATGCGCATCAAGGATCTTGCCGAAGCCGGCCTGCGTCGAGAGCATCTCATCATCGAGAAACACCGGGCCGGGAGAGGGCACCGCCGGAGACGTATAGCGCCGCGGCCCCGCAGCAAAAAACGGAACCTGTCCCAGGAAGTCCTTGACTGAGCGGGGGTTTTCCAGCCCCGCCAGCGTCTCCCATTCCTCGCCTTCGGCAATCCCCATCAGCGTCTGGAACTCGGCCATCTGCGCCTTGGTCATCAGGCCGGAATGGTTGTCCTTGTGCCCTGCCAGCGGCGTGCCCCAGCCCTTGATCGTATAGGCGAGGAACACAGTCGGCGTCTCGTCGCGGGCCCGGTCAAAGGCCTCGCACAGGGTCTCGAGACATTGACCGCCGAGATTGTTCATCAGGGTACTGAGCTCTGCATCCGAGCGCCGCTCGATCAGCGCCGTCACATTGCACTGATCACCAATGTCATCCAGCAGGCGCTTGCGCCATGCCGCGCCGCCTCTGTAGGTCAGCGCCGAATAGAGCGAGTTCGGACACGCCTCGATCCAGTCTCTCAGACGATCACCGCCCGGTTCCGTAAAGGCTGCGCGCTGCAAGGATCCAAACCTGAGCACTTCCACGCGCCAGCCGAACGCCTTGAAGATCGCCTCCACCCGGGACCACAGGCCCTCATGCACCACGCCGTCAAGGCTTTGTCGATTGTAATCGATGATCCACCAGGTATTGCGCAGCCCGTGTTTCCAGCCTTCCTGAAGGCACTCGTAGACGTTGCCTTCGTCCAGCTCCGCGTCGCCTACCAGCGCCACCATGCGGCCCGGTTTGCGCGCGCCGCTGCCAAGCTCCGTCCACGGACGGGCCATCAGGTAGTCCTGGATCATCGAGGCAAACGCCGTCTCCGCCACGCCCAGCCCCACCGAGCCGGTGGAGAAGTCCACATCGTCGATGTCCTTGGTCCGCGAGGGATAGGACTGGGCGCCGCCATAGCCGCGGAAGTTCTCCAGCTTCTCGCGCGTCTGGTTGCCCATCAGGTAGTGCATCGCATGAAAAACCGGCGCCGCATGCGGCTTCACCGCCACCCGGTCTTCCGACCGCAACACATGGAAATACAGCGCCGTCAGGATCGACACCATGGAGGCGCAGCTCGCCTGGTGCCCGCCCACCTTCACGTCGTCGTCGCGCTTCTCGCGCAGATGGTTGGCGTTGTGAACGGTCCACGCGCTCAGCCAAAGCAGGCGCTGCTCAAGGGCTTTGAGAGTCTCGATCGGAAGGGTCATGCCCCGAGGTAAATCAGGGCGAGCGGCAAGTCTACCGGGAGAAAGGCTTCAGCCCCCGGCCTTCAGTTCAGCCCCGGCCGCGCTGGGCCTTGTCGAACATGTCCACCAGAGTGGTGCCCGGCATCGAGTTCATGGTCTGCATCCAGCTGGGCATGCCCTTCAGCATGTCGGCCGTGTCCGACCAGCGGCGCACGTTGGCGTCGGCGGCGCGCTGGAATGCCTCGCGCATGTAATTCTCGTCGGTGCCGTCAAACCCGTCCGACAGCGTGATTGAGGAGAGGTTCATCATGCTCTTCTGCATGGTCAGCATCGTGTCGAGTGACGCGGCGGTCATCGCCGTATAGGTGCGCCAGGAATTCATCCAGAAATCCATCATGTCCTGTTTTCCCATCGGTTAAGCCTCTCACGCTAAGCCTCGATTGTGCACTGCACAACAAGTTTCGTGCCACACGGCGCTTTCACGCCGCGGCGCTGCCCCGATTGCGCCACGTCCGAATGCGCTTAGATTCGCCTGACAGATGAGCGACCAGATGCCCTTCACCTTCGAGCCGTCCCCTGCAAGGGGCCGCGTCCTGGTCTTCGATTCGGGTGTGGGCGGGCTCACGGTCGCCGGCGAAATCCGCGCCCTGGGCCCCCGGCTCGCGGTTCACTATGCTGCCGACAACGCCTTTTTCCCATATGGGGACAAGTCGGACGAGGCCTTGCGCGCGCGCCTGCCGCGCGTCGCGAAAGCCCTCGTGGACGCTGTCCAGCCGGATGTCTTCGTCATCGCCTGCAACACTGCCAGCACGCTGGCCCTCGCCGAAGTGCGCGCCGCACTCTCCATTCCCGTCGTCGGCACCGTGCCGGCCATCAAGCCCGCCGCCAGGCTCACCGAAACCGGCACCATCGGCCTCCTCGCCACCCCCGGCACGATCCGGCGCGCCTATACCGCGCAGCTGATCGAGCAGTTCGCCGCCGGCAAGCGTGTCATCCTGCACGGCAGTCTGGAGCTCGTGAACCTGGCGGAGGCCCACGCGCGCGGCGAAGATGTTCCGCCCGAAGCCTACGCCGCCGCTCAGGCTCCATTGTTCAACGCGCCGGGCGGAGACCAGATCGACACGGTCGTCCTCGCCTGCACGCATTTCCCGCTGGTGCGCGGCCAGCTGATCGCCACCGCGCCGCGTCAGGTATCTTATGTCGACTCAGGCGCCGCGATTGCCCGCCAGACCATCCGTATGCTGCCGGAAAATACTCGATCCGGCGGGCAGGGAGGAACAGCCTCCCTCACCCGCCCGCCGGACGAGACGGACGGCTTGACGCGCGTCCTCAGACGTTACGGATTTCCGGACGTTCAGTTCGTGGCCATCGAGCCGATCGAGATGACTTCGGCGCCGCCGGCCGAGACATAGAGCGACGGCCAGGGCGAATCCTGGACTTCCGCCACTTCTGTCTCGCCGAACCCGTTGAACTGGGTCGACATAGAACGTCCATAGGCGCCGATATTGCCGATCTCGATATAATCGCCTTCGGTCAGGCCGGCCGGAAGCCAGACCTTGCCCGGAAGCATATCGGCAGAATCGCAGGTCGGTCCGTACACGGTGTATTCCGCCATGCGGCCTAGCTTGCGCCCGTCGCCCGGAATCGCCCGCATCGGGAACTTCCAGCCTTCATGCACGGCGTCATAGAGGGCGCCATAGGAGCCATCATTGACATAGATCTCGCGGCCTTTCGCAAGGTCGACGCGCACCAGCAGGCTTTCCGACTCGGCGACCAGCGCACGGCCCGGCTCGCACCACAGCTCGGCGTTCTCGAGAACGAACATGTTCTCGAACGAACGCATCACCATGGCGACATAGTCGTCCATTTCCGGCGGGGTCTTGTCGGCATAGATCGCCGGGAAGCCGCCGCCGACATCCACGATGTCCACGGTCACGCCGGCCTCGATGATCACGCGGCTCGCGTCCGCCATCGCCTGCGCCCAGGCCGAAGGCTTCATCGCCTGGCTGCCGACATGGAAAGACACGCCGACCTCGTCCGCATGACGGCGGGCAAGGCGGAGGATTTCCGCCGCGTCGGCTGCATTGGCGCCGAACTTGCCGGACAGCGGCAGGGCCGAGCCTTCGTTGGAGACGGCAATGCGCACGAGGATGGTGAGGTCCTTGGCGAAGTGGGTGGCTTCGAGGATCTTGTTCAGCTCGGCAAGCGAGTCAGTCACGTAGATACGAACGCCATAGTTGAAATAGGCGCGCTCGATGGCGTGGCGTGGTTTCACCGGGTGCAGGAAGGCAATCCGCGCGTCCGGGAACCGGCCACGGATCAGCTGGATTTCCTTTTCGGAAGCCGCGTCAAAGCTGCGGATGCCGGCGTCCCAGAGGGCGTCAAGCACGTGCGGGGCCGGGTTGACCTTCACGGCATAGAAGGGCTGGGCCGGGAATTTCTCCACGAACCAGCGGGCAGCCGCCGTTACGCGCTCCGGACGGAAGCAATAGGTAGGCAGCTCTGGCTGCAGATTGCGGACAATATTATACGGGGTAGCGTAAGTGCGCATGACACCTAACCTCCAAAGGGCTTCAAACCAGCTTTGGGCGTTAGTACAGGGGGCCCCCCTTTTTGTCGGGTTAGCCCAGATGTCCGCCACATCAATTTCGAAGGTGCATTTAGGGGGTAATCCCCAGATGCGCAAGAAGTTTTTTTAGGTTACAGCGGCCTGTCGCAAATCTGTCACTTTTTTTCGCTGGAACTGTTGCGTGACGAGCGTAAGGCGAATTGGCTAATCCTGCCGTACCCGGGCACAACCAAGCGGAGACACATCATGTTCAAAGGCTTCTTCAAGGCCGCCCTACCTGCTGCATTGTTAATGGCCGCTGCCGCTTGCGGGCAGAGCGACCTGTCGCAGCTGGAAGACGATTCGGCCTCTGCCGCCGCCCCGGCCGCCGGAGCAGCCTCCGCCGACCAGAAGATAAAGATTGTCGGCTCCTCCACCGTTGCGCCGTTCTCACGCACCGTTGCCGAGCGTTTTGGCGCCACCACCTCCTTCGGTACGCCGGTCGTGGAATCAACCGGCACCGGTGGCGGCTTCAAGGCTTTCTGCGCCGGTGTCGGCGCCGCGCAGCCCTCAATCGCCAACGCGTCCCGCCCGATCAAGGACAGCGAGCGCAATCTCTGCGTCGCGGCCGGCGTCACCAGCATCACCGAAATCCCGCTCGGCTATGACGGCATCGTCATTGCCAACGCCAAGGACGGCCCGGATTTCGATATCACGAAAGCCCAGCTCTACCTCGCCCTCGCCAAGGACATCCCGGACGGCCAGGGCGGCTTCAAGCCGAACCCCTACAAGATGTGGAGCGAAGTCGCCCCGTCGCTTCCAGCCAAGCCAATTCTCGTTCTCGGCCCGCCGCCCACCTCCGGCACGCGCGACGCTTTCGTCGAACTGGGGATGGAGCTCGGCGCTCTGGAAATTCCTGAAGTCGCCGCACTGAAGGAAACCGATGAGGAGGCCTTCAAGGCCCGCGCCCACACCGTACGCACCGATGGCACCTGGGTCGACTTCGGCGAGAACGACACCGCCATCGTCCAGTCGCTCGTGAAATCGCCCGACGCGCTCGGCGTTCTCGGCTTCTCCTTCCTCGAACAGAACGGTGACCGCGTCAAAGGCGGCCTGCTCGGCGGCGTCGAGCCGACCTTCGAGAACATCACGACCGGCCAGTATGGCCTCGCGCGCGTCATGTACTTCTACGTCAAGGACCAGAACATCGCCCTCGTGCCGGGCCTCGCCGAATTCGTCGTCGAATCGGTCAGCGACGGCGCTGCCGGTGAAGATGGCTACCTGATCGAGAAAGGCCTGATCCCTTTGCACGAAGCCGAACTCGGCAAAGCCCAGGAAGTCGCCGCCACCCTGAAGTCCGCCGCCACCGCCACGCCGTAAGTCAACGCCTTGTGAAGGCGAGATGAAAACCCCTCTCCCGCCCCGCGGGAGAGGGGGGGGGCCGTTGCGAAGCAATGGGAGGTGAGGGTCTTGAGGCGTGAGCCGGCCCCTGCCTACCCCTCAGCCTTCGCCTCCACCGGCTTGCGTCTCCGTATACGGATCTTGTGCCAGAAGCGCCGGCGCAGCGGCGGGGGCAGGGGTTGCAGGTTCTCCAGGAACACTTCCGCGCAGGACCGCCAGCTATAGGTCTCGGCATGTGCCCGCGCGGTCTCTCGGCTGAGCGCAAGGCAGTCGGTCGCGCCTTTCGCCAGGTCCCCGTTCAGCGGCGTGATCGTGCCCGCGCCGGAACCGGGGATCACGTCGCGTGGCCCCGTTGCATCGAACGCCGCCACCGGCGTGCCTGCCGCCATCGCTTCCAGCACCACCAGTCCGAACGTATCGGTCAGGCTCGGGAACACGAACACATCCGCGCTCGCATAGCAGGCGGAGAGTTCGTCGCCGAACTTCGCGCCGAGGAAAACCACGCCTTTATACTTGCGCTTCAGCTCTTCCAGTTGCGGCCCTTCACCGATGATTACCTTGGTGCCCGGCAGCGTCAGGTCGGCAAACGCCTCGATATTCTTCTCGACCGCCACGCGCCCGACATTCAGGAAAATCGGCCGCGCCAGTCCCGCAAACGGATCGCCGGGCTGGCCGGCCTCCACCCGCTTCAGCGGCGTGAAGGTCTCGGTGTCCACACCCCGGCTCCAGGCCACGAGGTTCGAGAAGCCGTGTTCCTCCAGCTCCTTCATCAGTGACGGCGTCGCCACCATCACCTTGCCGGAATACTTGTGGAACCACCGCACGAAGGAATAGCCCCAGCTTAAAGGCACCGGCAGGCGCGCTGAAATATATTCCGGAAACCGCGTGTGATAGGCGGTGGAGAAGGGGTGTTTCTCGGTCAGACACACCGCCCGCGCGGCCATGCCCAACGTGCCTTCGGTGGCGATATGCACCGCGTCCGGCTCGAATTCGTGGAAGATGTTGCTGATCCGCGGCCGGCCCCACAGGCCCATCTTGATCTCGGGATAGGTCGGCAGCGGCATCGTCATGAAGCCCGCGCCCGGGTGCACGATCTCCCAGACATGCCCCATCGCTTCGGTCTCGGCGATGATGCGCTTCATCGTGCGCACAACGCCGTTGACCTGGGGATCCCAGGCGTCAGTCACGAGCATGATGCGCATGGCATCTCCCACTGGACGTTTCATCGGGGCCCCCCGCGGGCCGTTCGCGGCGCAATGTGGCGGCGTTGCGCCAGTGCGTAAAGAGGTCCACTGCCGTCAAATTACGCTCGCAGCCAGCCCCGGACACAGGTAATCATGCGCGATGCCTGCGCTGCAGGCGCAAAACTTTGCCCCTTTCCAAATGAGTTCGCTGTTTCCATGCCTGATACCCTCGCCTCGCTCCCGGTCGACTGGGACGCGCTCGACGCCCTGAAATTCGCCGATGAGGAAGCCCTCCTCGAAAGCCTGATCAAGCAGGGGGTGCTGCCCGGGCCTGTCCGCGATGGCGCCGTCCGCCGGGGCCGCGAACTGGTCGTCCTCGCCCGCTCGAAGGGACGGCGCAAAGGGATGATGGAGAGCTTCCTCGAAGAGTTCGGCCTGACGAATTCCGAAGGCCTCGCCCTGATGTGCCTCGCCGAAGCGCTGCTGCGCGTACCGGACGCCGCCACCCGCGACGACCTGATCGCCGAGAAGATACGCTCCGGCAACTGGGGCGCCCACCAGGGCCAGTCCGACAGCTGGCTCGTCAACGCCTCCACCTGGGGCCTGATGCTCACCGGCCGCGTCATCGGCGCGCCGGAAACCGCAAAGAAAGGCCCGGCCTCTTTCGTCGGCGGCCTCATCCGCCAGAGCGGCGAGCCGGTCATCCGCGCCGCGATGATGCAGGCGATGCGCATCATGGGCGAGCAGTTCGTCCTTGGACGGACGGTCGAGGAAGCCCTGAAGCGCGGCCGCCGCATGGTGAAGTCCGGCGAAGCCGCCCACTTCTCCTTCGACATGCTGGGGGAGGGCGCCCGCACCAGCGCCGACGCCGCCCGCTACTTCAAGGCTTACGAAGACGCCATCGCGCAAGTCGCCGCCGACAAGGACGCGAAACTCTCCCCGGAAGCCGCCAACGGCGTCTCGGTCAAGCTCTCCGCCCTCCACCCGCGCTATCTCGCGGTCAAGGAAGCGCGCGTCATGGCCGAGATGTATCCGAAAGTTCTCACGCTCTGCCAGCAGGCCGCGAAAGCCAATATCGGCCTCTGCCTCGACGCCGAGGAAGCCCACCGCCTGGTCATCAGCCTCAAGATCTTCGAGAAACTCGCCCGCGAGCCTTCCCTCGAAGGCTGGACCGGCCTCGGCCTCGCGGTGCAAGCCTACCAGAAACGCGCCCTCGCGGTCATCGATCGCCTCGGTACGCTCGCAAACGTCACCGGCCGGCGCTTCATGGTCCGCCTCGTCAAAGGCGCCTACTGGGACTCGGAAATCAAGAACGCCCAGGTCGAAGGCTATCCGAACTTCCCCGTCTTCACGACCAAGCAGGGTACGGACGTTCACTACCTCGCCTGCGCGCGCGCCATGCTCGCCGCTTCGCCCGCCATCTATCCCTGCTTCGCCACCCACAACGCCCACACGCTCGCCGCCGTCGACCTGCTCGCCGGGGCAGCCGGCGTCTCGGGCTTCGAGTTCCAGCGCCTGCACGGCATGGGCGAACCGCTGTATGAAGCCGCCGACGCCGGCACCCGCGTGCGCGTCTACGCCCCCGTCGGCGCCCACGAAGATCTGCTGCCCTACCTCGTCCGCCGTCTCCTCGAGAACGGCGCGAACACCAGCTTCGTCCACTCCTTCCTCGATGAGAGCGTGCCGCCCGAACAGGTCGTCACCGATCCCATCGCCAAGGTCGAAGTCGGCCCGCGCCGCCATCCGCGTATCCCGACCCCGCCGCGCCTCTTTGGCAGTGCACGGAGGAATTCCCTCGGCCACGATCTCAGCCAGCTCGGCGTGCGCAGCGGCTTTGCCTCCGCTGTGAAAGCGCTTGATGACGGCCCCGCCATCGCCGCCGGCCCCATCGTCTCCGGCGCCGTTGTCACGGGCGGCGGCGAGATTGTCCGCGCCCCCGCCGACCATTCCCGCGCCCTCGGCGCCGTCCTTGAAGCCGACGACGCCGCGATCAGCAAAGCGCTCGACTCCGCCGTCGCCTACCAGCCCGGATGGGACCGTCTCGGCGGCGCCAAACGTGCCGAGCATCTCCACGCCATGGCCGATGCGATGGAGGCCCAGGCGCCCCGCCTGATCGCCCTCATGGCCCGCGAAGCCGGCAAGACCCTGCCGGACGGCATCGCCGAAGTGCGCGAGGCTGTGGATTTCTGCCGCTACTACGCTCATCAGGCTACGGAGGAGTTCGCTGCCCCCGTCCGACTGCCGGGCCCGACCGGCGAGACCAACCATCTCTCCCTCCACGGGCGCGGCGTCTTCGGCTGCATCTCTCCCTGGAACTTTCCCCTCGCCATCTTCACCGGCCAGATTGCCGCCGCGCTGGCGGCTGGCAACACGGTTATCGCCAAGCCTGCCGAACAGACGCCGCTGATCGCCTTCGAAGCCGTCCGCCTCTTCCACAACGCAGGTTTGCCCGTCGATGCACTGCATCTTCTCCCCGGCCGCGGCGAAACCGTCGGCGCCAAACTCACCGCAGACCTGCGCGTCTCCGGCGTCTGCTTCACCGGCGGCACCTCCACCGCCCGCCTGATCAACCGCACCCTCGCGGGCAGGGACGGGCCGATCATCCCGCTGATCGCCGAAACCGGCGGCCTCAACGGTCTCTTCGTCGACACTACCGCCCTGCGCGAACAGGTCATCGACGACATGATCACCTCTGCCTTCGGCTCCGCCGGCCAGCGCTGCTCCGCCCTGCGCCTCGCCTTCTTGCCCAATGCCACCGCCGACAGCCTGATCGAAGGCCTGATCGGCGCCATGAACGAACTCAAGATGGGCGACCCCGCGTTGCCGGACACCGATACCGGCCCGGTCATCGATGCCGACGCGCGCGGCCTGCTGGAAAAGCATCTCGCCCGCATGAAAGGGGAGGCGCAGCTCCTCCACCAGATCGACCCCGGCGCGCTGGCCGAAAACGGCACAGGCTTCGGCCCGGCCCTCGTCGAGCTCACCTCCCTTGATCAGATCACGGAGGAAACCTTCGGCCCCGTCCTCCACATCCTGCGCTACGACCCTGACAATATCGCCGCCACAGGCGCCGCCCTCCATGCCAAGGGCTACGGCCTGACGCTCGGCATCCATTCGCGCCTCGAAAGTTTCCACGCCGCCGTGAAAGCCGCCATGCCCGCCGGCAACACCTATGTGAACCGCTCGATGATCGGCGCCGTGGTCGGCGTCCAGCCGTTCGGCGGCGAAGGCCTCTCCGGCACCGGCCCCAAAGCCGGCGGCCCGCATTATCTCCATCGTTTCGCCACCGAACGGGTGGTAAGTGTCAACATCACCGCGCAGGGCGGCGACGCCGAACTCCTCAGCCTCTAGAAAGTCCCCGCTCCATGATCCGCCGCCTCGCCACTGTCTCCGCCGCTGCCCTGATGCTCGCCGCCTGCACGCCGGAAGCGGCTGAAACCGGCGCGGATGGCAGTGCCATTGCCGAAACCGCCAGCGCCGAAGCGGCGCCCCCCGGGGCCCCCGAAGACTTCCAGACCGCCTATATCCTCGAAAGCGAGAACTACACCGTCCAGCTCGACATCGACCCCGTCATCCTGGAATTCGACCCCGCGCTCGCCTACCGGCTCTTCAGCTACGGCAAGACCTCCCTCGACGAGCTGGGCGTTTCCGCAGACGAGGCCCGCAAGATGGCGGATGACGACGCGGCCACCGCCGGCGGCGAGTCCTGGTTCATGGGATACACGCTGGAAATCGCCCACAAGGCCACCGGCGTCTTTGATGATGTCATCTCCGTCAGCGACACGGTCGCCACCTTTACCGGCGGCGCCCACCCGAACTATTTCCTCGGCGGCGGCATCTACCGCAAGGGCGAGGCGGACGCTCTCCCGCTCTCCACCTTCATTGCCGATCCCGTGGCTTTCAACGACCTCGCGATCAAGGCGCTCGTCGCAGAAAAGCTGGAGCGCGGTTACACCGACACGCCTGCCGCCATCGAGGCGAGCCTGCGCGAACTGCTGGCGCCAACCCCGGAAGCTCCGGATATCTACAAAGGCCGCTTCGTCTTTGAGCCGTCGACCGAAACTGGCAAGATCAGCGGCCTCAGCCTGATGTTCTCGCCGTATGACATCGGCTCTTACGCCGAAGGCGCCTACTACGCCACGCTCCCCGCCGCAGACCTCGCCCCGATCCTCACCGAAGCCTGGGCCCCCCGCTTCGGCGGCGAGCCCATCGTCGAGGAAGAAGAGCCGGCGAGCGAGGAATAGGAACACCCTGTCATCCCGGACAGGCCGCACAGCGGACGTGATCCGGGACCTTCTCTGCGTTCCGTCCTCAAAAAGGTCCCGGCTCACGCGCTCACGCGCTGGCCGGGATGACAGCCAATCAGATCAGCACTTCTTGAAGTCCCAGGTCTGAGCCCGCGCGCCATTGGCCAGCGAGATCGTCGCGCTCATCCGGCCGCCCTTGCGGGTGTAGACAATCTTCTGCGGGTAATCATGCGCGGAGTTGGCAAACGTCACCGTGTTCTTGGCGCGGCTTTCCTCGGTGAACTCAGAGGGCCCGAAGCCGCCCGGATAAGCATTGAACACCGCCGGCGCGCCGCCATCGATCCGCGCCTGCTCGAAAAAGCTCAGCGCGCCCGTTTCGTCATAGGTCAGCGAATAGCCGAACAGGAACCCGGATTCCGGTTTCGACCAGACTTCCTTGTAGCTCTTGTCCGCTGTGCGCCAGCACCCGGTCATCCATTTCAGGCCTTCATCCGCATGCGCCGCCGGCGCGAGCACGGCGGAGGTGGCCAGAAGCGAGAAGGCGATGAGTGCGTGTTTCATGTGTCCACCAATGGGCTGCCGGTTCGGGAGAAGGCCAAGGATAGCATGACGGACCCTGACGTGAAGAGCGCAGATCAGCCGCGCACCCCAAACCCGTTGCACAAGCCCGGCCCGAACGCCTGCATTTCCAGCAACTTATCTTCCATCCAGAACAAATGTTTGTCGTCATCCCGGTTTCGCCGCAGGCGAAGACCGGGACCCAGAAAGCCAAACAGAACAGACACTTGCGGCATACTGCGCTCGCACCGCGGTGCGCTGGCCATCGCCCACCCCAAAGAATTCCGCAGCTCCCCAATCCGGCTGGATCTGCACCCGAACTATTCTCCATGCCATTTGCCCGGCAGGCGCCGCACCGCAGGCCGAAATCCGGGCACACCCACCCCCAACACCTTGCCTTCGCCCGCCGCGAGAACAGGCGATAAAGAACCGATACGAAGTGATAAAAAATGAGAATCGCTGAGAGAAAATCGCCATCCGAAGTACAAGGATTGCAACGGAATGAAGCCGTTTGGAGAGACAAAAGCCGAACTTTCGCCTACAGGAAACACGCCTTTGGAAGAATAAATTCCATCCCGATCAAGCCGTTGGAAAACGCCCGCTAGGTCCTTGCGCAACACCTCCGCCCACGGAGCGCAGCCTCAGTCTGACGCCACCAGAAAATGCGCCATCAGCGCGGTCACCGGCTCGGCGCGGTTCTCCTGCCAGGCTTCCGCCCGCACAGACGCCATCCGCCGCCCCATCTTCAGCACATAGGCCCGCGCATAGAGATCCTTCGCATGACCCTGGCGCAGGTAGTCGATGGTCAGGTTGATCGGCTTCGGCGGGCGCGGCATGTCGGACACGAGAAACACCTGCAGCATCGCCGTCAGTTCAAGGAAGGACGCAATCGCCCCGCCATGCAATGCCCGGATCGCCACATTGCCGATCAGCTTCTCCTGGAAAGGCAGGATGGCGGTCATCTCGTCGCCCAGCACCTCGCAGCGCATGCCGAGTGTCTGCGCAAACGGGATGCGCTTCAGGATCGCGTCGATTTCGTCCGCTCTCGGATTGGTCAGCTGCGGGTTCATTTCTTGCTCCCGCCGCCGAGGCGCGCCTTGTTGATGGCAAAGGTGCCGGCCGCCGTGGCGATCAGCTTGTCGCGTGTTTCATGATAGGCCCAAGCCCGTGTGAAGCAGACCGACCGCGTCAGGTGATAGCATTCCGCCTCGCCGATGATGTCGCGCCCCTTCTCGGCCGGGCGCATATAATCGATGCGCAGGTCTATGGTCGCGACAAACCGCATCTCGGTCATCGCCGCGGTGCAGGCCATGCCGCACAGGTTGTCGAGGAAGGTCGTGATCACCCCGCCATGGATGACGCCCGATTCCGGATCGCCCACCAGATGCGCCTCCCAGGGCTGCAGGCCGAAGACATGACCCTTCTCGACCTTGGTCACCCGGAACCGGGTTTCGTTGGCCCAGGGCACCACGTCGCGCATCACGTTGATGTTTTCGTTCATGATGGCCGCGATGTCATATTGCTGTTTCGGCTTGTCGTTCATGCGGCCCGGCTCGCTTTCCGATTTGACGCCCTATGGAAGCCGGATAACATCGCGCGGGACTCAAGGAAACGGGTTCGCGCAAGGTAAGGATACACGACCATGGCCTTTGACGCAGCGGCAAAGCCGAAAACCTGCATCATCGGGGCAGGATGTTCCGGGTTCACGATGGCGAAACGCCTGAAGGATCTGGGGCTGCCCTACGATTGTTTCGAGAAATCCGACAATGTCGGCGGCAACTGGTATTACAACAACCCGAACGGGGTCTCGTCCTGCTACCAGTCGCTGCATATCGATACGTCCAAATGGCGCCTCGCCTTCGAAGACTATCCCGTGCCTGCCGAATGGCCGGACTTCCCGCATCACGCCCAGCTCTGCCAATACTTCAACGACTATGTCGATCATTTCGGCCTGCGCGAGACGATCACCTTCAACACCGCCGTCGAAGATGTGTCGGACCTCCCGGGCGGGCGCTTCCGGGTGACGCTCTCATCCGGGGAGGTGCGTGAGTATGACGCCGTCTGCGTCGCCAACGGTCACCACTGGGACGCGCGGATGCCGAAATATCCCGGCAGTTTCAACGGCTACCAGGTTCACTCCCACCATTACCGCGACCCCTTCGCGCCGTATGATTTCCGCGGCAAGCGCGTGATGATCGTCGGCGCCGGCAACTCGGCCATGGATATATCCTCCGAACTCTCCCAGCGCCCGCTGGCGGAGAAGCTGTTCATCTCGATGCGCCGCGGCGTCTGGGTGCTGCCGAAATACATGGACGGCAAACCCGCCGACAAGGCCGTGCTGCCGGCCTGGATGCCGCCCAAGCTCGGCCGCTCGCTCGCCAAGGCGAAGATCCGCAAGACCATCGGCAACATGGAAGATTATGGCCTGCCGAAGCCGGATCATGAGCCGCTCGACGGGCACCCGTCCGTATCCGGAGAATTCCTGACGCGCGTCGGCTGCGGCGACATCATCCCGAAGCCCGGCATCGAACGCCTCGACGGGGACTTCGTGGTGTTCACCGACGGCACGCGCGAGAAGGTCGATGCCATCGTCTGGGCCACCGGTTACAATACCAGCTTCCCGTTTTTCAAGCAGGACGAACTGACCCCGAAGGACAATGTCTTCCCGTTGTTCAAGCGCATGGTGAAGCCCGGCCGCGAAAGTCTGTTTTTCCTCGGCCTTGCCCAGCCCCTCCCAACGCTGGTGAACTTCGCGGAGCAGCAGTCGAAACTGGTCGCTGCGGCGTTGACCGGCGCCTACGCCTTTCCGCCTGCGGACGAAATGGACCAGGTCACCAAGGCCGATGAGGAGGCTCATCTCGGCCACTTCTATGACAGCCCGCGCCACCGGATGCAGGTCGACTTTTTCGGCTATTGCAAGGACCTGATGAAGGAAATCCAGCGCGGATCTAAACGCGCGAAGGTCAGCGTGTGAACTTGCGCCTCGGGGGAATGTTGCTGGCATTGCTGGTGCTGGGTGCGTGCGCCACGCAGCCTGCGCCGATCATCGTCTATGGTCCCCCGGTGGACTATGGCCCGCCGGGCGATGTCCGCAATCCGCCGCAAGGCTCGTTTCAGCCAAACGCCTTCCTGCGGCTCTGTGCCGGCATGGGTGTCTCCAACAGTCCGCCTGCGGACAGTGAACGCTGGATCCTTGACTACAAGCCGGTGATCCTCGTGGGGCAGGTGGTGCTGGTCACGGCCCCCGTCAATGATGTCTGCCTCGCCTCCGGCTTCGGCCTGCGGGCCGGGCGCCCGCACGCAGGGATTGATCTCACCAGCCAGCCGCCCGGCACCATCTATGCCGCCGCGCCCGGCCGGGTGATCGAGGCGCGCAATTCGTCCGGCTACGGACTCCAGGTCCTGCTGGATCACGGACACG
>JBBSAZ010000026.1:0-16744 GCA_038251755.1 Caulobacterales bacterium | reverse complement strand
CAGCACGGTCAGCACCGCCGTGCCCTGGATGACCTGAACGAGCTTCGTCGGTTCGAAATCGGTGAGCAGGCGGCCGAGCACCAGCGAGCTGACGAACATGCCGGCGAGGAACATCACATAAAGCAGTCCGACAACGCGTGGCCGTTTGTCCTCGGGCGCAAGGTCGGTGGCGAGCGCGAGGCCGGCGGTCTGCGCCGTGGCCATGCCGGCCCCGACGAACAGAAAGGCGAGGCAGGCACCGATAACGCCGAGTTCCGGCCCGGCATTTTCGCCCTTGCCGGTCATCAGCAGCAGCGCAAACGGCATCAGCGCCAGCCCGCCGAACTGCATCATCGTGCCGAACCAGATATAGGGCACGCGTTTCCAGCCGAGCACCGAAACGTGATTGTCGGATTTATGGCCGATCAGCGCGCGCGCCGGCGCGAACAGCAGCGGCAGCGCCACCATGACGGCAACCAGCGCCGCCGGCACACCCAGTTCGACGATCATCACGCGGTTGAGCGTGAAGTTGATCAGCACGAAAGCCATGCCGACCGACACCTGGAACAGCGACAGCCGCAGCAGCCGCGGCAACGGCAGGTCGACGCTGGCCGCATCGGCGAAGGGCAGGAAATTGGTGCCCAGCCGCATCCACATGCCGGCGCCCTTTTCTGGCAAGCGCAGCGTCATGCCGTCAGCACTTCCTGGGCGTGGCTGGTGTAGAAACCGCGGCTGACGCGCTCGTCACGGCCCAGCGTGGCCCGCGGCATCGAGCGGCTGAACCGCGAGCGCAGATTGTCGTGGCTGACGGGGATGATGCTCGGCGAACGGTCGGACTTGGGGAAATACTGGCCGATGGCGCGGGCGGTGCGCAGCAGCGGCGTGCCGGGGGCAAAGGTGAAGATCAGGCTTTCGCGGGCCCGCTCGGCGAGCCCGGCGGCGGCAGTGGCGATCTGGTCGGCTTCATAATGGATCAGCACGTCCATCGACACGATATGGTCGAACATCCCCAGCCGCGGATCGAGCATGTCGCCCGACAGGAACTGCACCTTGCCGTGCACATCTTTCGGCGCGCGTTCGACGGCGATCGAGATCAGCTGCGGCGACACGTCGATGCCGACGACATCGGCCCCGCGCCGCGCCGCCTCCACCGCCAGCGCGCCGGTGCCGCACCCTGCATCGAGGATGCGGCGCCCGGTCAGATCCTGCGGCAGCCACGACAGCAGCATGTTGCGCATGTCCTCGCGGCCGGCGCGGACGGTGGCGCGGATCTTCGAAACCGGCGCGTCGCTGGTCAGCGCCGCCCAGGCATCGAACGCCGTGCGGTCGAAATATTCCTCGAGCCGGACACGCTTGGCGTCCCAGCCCGGGGTCACTGTCGAGGCGGCCGCCTTGCTCATTCGAAGCCGAGAAACTCGAAAATGTCGCGATCCTTCATCGGATTCGCCTCGAGCGGCCGCGTGCCGGCCCACAGCGTCGCCGCAAGGCGCTTGTATTCGTTGCAGACGGCTTCGATCTCGGGCGTCGAATCCATCTCGAAGATCGTGCATTTCTTCAGCCGCGAGCGCCGGATGGCATCGAGATCGGGGAAGTGCGCCAGCGTCTCGAGGCCGGTGGCGGCGCAGAAGCGATCGATCTCGTCGGTCTGTGCCGAGCGGTTGGCAATGACGCCGGCCATGCGGACTTCGTAGTTCTTCGACTTGGCCTTGATGGCGGCAACGATGCGGTTCATCGCGAAAATGCTGTCGAAATCATTGGCGGCGACAACCAGCGCGCGGTCGGCATGCTGCAGCGGGGCAGCGAAACCGCCACAGACGACATCGCCGAGCACATCGAAGATCACCACATCGGTGTCCTCCAGCAGGTGGTGCTCCTTCAGCAGCTTGACGGTCTGACCGACGACATAGCCGCCGCAGCCGGTGCCGGCCGGCGGGCCGCCCGCTACAACGCACATCACGCCGTTATAGCCTTCGAACACGAAGTCTTCGGTGCGCAATTCCTCGGAGTGAAACTCGACCGATTCCAGCACGTCGATGACGGTCGGCATCAGCTTCTTGGTCAGCGTGAAGGTGGAGTCGTGTTTCGGGTCGCAGCCGATCTGCAGCACGCGCTTGCCAATCTTGGAGAAGGCGGCGGAGAGGTTCGACGACGTCGTCGATTTGCCGATCCCGCCTTTTCCGTACACGGCGAATACTTTGGCTGTGCCGGCTTCGAAGCGGGTGTCGAGCTTGACTTGAACACTGCCCTCCCCGTCTGGGCGGCGGCTACCGGGGCGATTGAGTGCGAGCGACGTCATGCGGCGGCTCCTTGCAGGGGGATGATACCTTCGAGACGGTCTTCGATTTCTGCGCTGGCTGCTCGAAGGGCTGCCAGCGTTTCAGGGTCGGGCGACCAGTAACGGCGCTCCGAAGCTTCAATCAGCCGGTTCGCCACATTGGCGGTCGCGGCGGGGTTGAGATCCGTGAGACGGCGGCGCAGGGCCTCGTCGAGCACGAAAGTTTCAGTCATCTGCTGGTAGACCCAGGGCTGGACCTGACCGGTCGTCGCTGACCAACCCATCGTGTTGGTCACTTGCGCCTCAATCTGGCGCACGCCTTCATAGCCGTGGCGCAGCATGCCTTCGAACCATTTCGGGTTCAGCGTGCGGGTGCGGGTTTCTAGCGCGACCTGCTCTGCCAGTGTACGGACGATGCCGTCACCGCGCGTCTGGTCGCCGATATAGACGGCGGGCTGCTCGCCGCGCACTTTCGCGGCGGCGCGCGAGATACCGCCGAGCGTGTCGAAATAATGGTCGATGGTGGTCAAGCCTGTCTCGACCGATTCGAGGTTCTGATAGGCCATCTCGACCGTCGAGAGGATATTGTTGAAGAGGGCGGGCTGCGCCGAGGGGCGGCCATCCCGTCCGTAGGCGAAGCATTTGCGCTTGGCATAGGCGTCGCCCAGTTCGTCTTCGTCATCCCATGTGCCGGAATTGACGAGATAGTTGACGTTCGCGCCATACGCGCCATCAGCGTTCGAGAAGACGCGCAAGGCGGCGGTTTCGATATCGGCGCCGGATTCGGCCATCCACAGCACGGCGTGCTTGCGGGCGAAATTCATCTCGTGCGGCTCATCCGCGCTGGCCGCCGCATAAGCGGCGTCCGCCAGCATGCGCGTTTGCAGCGGCAGCAGGTCACGGAAAATGCCCGACAGCGTGACCATCACATCGACGCGCGGGCGGCCAAGCACATTCAGCGGGATCAGATCTGCGCCGGCAAGGCGGCCATAGGAGTCGAAGCGCGGAACCGCGCCGAGCAGCGCCATCGCCTGCGCGATCTGGGCGCCTTCGCTTTTCAGGTTGTCGGTGCCCCATAGGATGATCGCCATCGTTTCCGGATGGCGTCCGGTATCGGCCTTGTGACGCGCCAGCAGGCGGTCAGCCTGGCGGCGGCCATCGACTACGGCGAAAGCACTCGGCAGGCGGAAGGGGTCAAAGCCGTGAATGTTGCGGCCCGAGGGAAGAATCTCCGGCGTGCGGATCAGGTCGCCGCCAGGCACCGGCGGCGTGTAGCCGGCATCCAGCGCATGGATCAACGCGGCCATCTCATGGTCTTCGCTAAGCAGGGCGTTAGTTTTCACAAGGCTCGTGATCTCTTCGGCGCGGGCCTCAAGCTTCAGGGTGCGGACGATATCGGCGGGCGCGCCGCCGGCAACGATCGCATCAAACGCGGCGGCCGGAAGTAGGTCCTGTCCAACAGCGGGCGGCATCAGGGCGATCATCTCGCGGCGATCTTCCGGGCCGAGGCCCCTGCCCGCAATATGCAGACCGTTCGGAATCAGAGAGGTTTCGACTTCGGCCAGTTTCACGCGGATCGCTTCGATCCGGTCCCGCGGGCGATCGAACGAGGCGGCGGGCAGAATGTCGAGTTCGCCGGCCTGAGCGACGATCAGCTCTTCCAGGTCTGCGCGCTCGGCGTCGGCGTCCGGGGCAAGTCCGCGCCAGCGGGCGATAGTGGCCGAGAGATCGGACAAGCCGCGGTACAGGCCTGCTTCGGTGACCGGCGGCGTCAGATAGCTGACGATGGTGGCATTGCCGCGGCGTTTGGCAATCGTCGCTTCGGACGGATTGTTGGCGGCGTAGAAATAGATGTTCGGCAGATCGCCGAGAAGATAATCCGGCCAGCAATCGCCCGACAGGCCAGACTGTTTGCCGGGCATGAATTCCAGCGCACCGTGCGTGCCGAAATGCACGACGGCGTCGGCGGCGAAAGCCTGCTTCAGGTAAGTATAGTAGGCAGCAAAAGCGTGGGTCGGCGCGAAGCCCTTCTCAAACAGCAAGCGCATCGGGTCGCCTTCATAGCCGAAGCCTGGCTGCAGGCCGACCAAAACGTTGCCGAACCGGGCGCCGAGCACGAAGATCGAGCGGCCATCCGTCAGTACACGGCCGGGCGCCGGGCCCCAGGCCGCTTCGATATCCTTCAGGCGGCGCTCGCGGCGGACATGATCCGAGACAGGCACTTCGGCGACAACGTTCGCCTCGGTGCCGTAACGGTCCTTGTTGCCTTCCAGCAGCATGTCCTTGAGGTCATCGACCGAAGCCGGAACCTTGACGCCGTAACCTTCGGCTTCGAGGCGCTTGAGGAAATTGAACAGGGATTCGAAGACCGACAGGTAAGCAGCGGTGCCCACGCTGCCGGAGTTGGGGGGGAAGTTGAACAGCGTGATCGCAAGCTTGCGGTTGGCGCGCGCGGAGCGCTTCAAACGGACCAGCTTGTCGACACGTGCGGCGAGTTGCTCGGCCCGCTCGGGGCAGACCTGCATGCGTCTGTTGTCATCGGCGAAAGTGCAACGGCGGGCGCATCCGGTACACGTCGTGCCATGGTCGGCGCGCCCGCCGATGACAATGGATCCCGTGGCGCCGTCCAGTTCTGGAAGAGCGACCATGATGGTCGTCTCGATCGGCGTCAGCCCACGCGCATTCGCGCCCCAGTCCGACAGGGACTGGAACTCCGAAGCAAGCGCGCAGACATAGGGAATATCGAGGGCCTTGAGCATCTCGACGGCGCCTTCAGCATCATTGAAGGCCGGGCCGCCGACGAGCGAGAAGCCGGTCAGGGAAACAAGGGCATCGATGGTGGGCGTCTCGCCGCGCATGAAGTAGCGGCGGATCGCGGACCGGGCATCGAGACCGCTCGCAAAGGCTGGAACAACGCGCAGGCCGCGCGCTTCGAGGGCGGCAATGACGCCGTCATAATGACCGGCATCGCCGGACGTGATGTAGGAGCGCAGCACGAGCAGGCCAACCGTCGGGCGCTCGCCTGCCGTTTTCGGCAGCGCGTCGAGACGCTCGGCCACGGTGGGCTTCATCTGCGGGTGATAGAGCCCCGTCTCCGGATATTCTTCCGGGGGCAGAGGATTCATCTTGCCGCGCAGGTGGGCGCGCGGGCCGGCCGCATACCGGTCCACAATGAAGCGGACGGCGTTGGCGATGTTCTTTTCCGAACCCGCCAGCAAGTATTGCATCGTCACGAAATAGGCGCGCACGTCCTGGGCCATGCCCGGAATGTAGCGCAGGATTTTCGGAAGGCGGCGCAGCGTCTTCATCTGCTTTTCGCCGGATTTCGCCTTGTCTCCGGAACCGCCCCGCAGGCGCTTCATCAGCGCAATCGGGCCGCTGGCAGGCTTCGACATGTCGAACCGGTCGAGCCGCGTCAGCTGCACGACTTCCGAAGCCGATATGGCGCCGACGATGGCGTCAAACGAATCGCGCCGCGCCTGAAGCGCCGGCAGCACCGCCTTGATATGGTCCTCAAGGAACAGCATCGAGGCGAGCACGAAATCAGCCTTGCCGATATCCTCGATGGCGCGCGCAAGCGCCTTGGGCTGGCGATCAAACTCCGAGGCCGGATGAAAGGCCAGCGACAGGTTCGGATGCGTCCGGCGCAGCTGGGTCTCGGCGGCGCGGATAGCCGTGCCGAGATGGGAATCCAGCGACAGGATGACGACCCTGACGGGCGTCATGTCGACGAGGGTTGCGCGCTTAGCGGCCATAGCTCGCCTTTGCGTCATAAAGGGTTTCGAGCGTGATCGTCTCGAGATGCTTGTCGCGGGCGAAGGCTTCGGTATTGCGCTTCGCCTTGCCGCGCACGAAGAAAGGAATCTTCTTGAGTTCGTTCTCGGCTTCAGGCGCCCAATGAAGGATGCCAGCTGCCCCCTCCCCGGCCTGCCCGGCAGCAGCCACGGCGTCCGAAACTTTCTCGGCGGCGCCATGTCCGCCCAGGTGCGAGGCACCGGCCGAATCGTTGAACTCGAAATCTTCGCGGAACATGCCGAGCAAGTGCTCTTCAAGTCCCATAATGAGCGGATGGACCCATGTGTCGAAAATCACGTTGGCGCCTTCGAAACCCATCTGCGGGGCGTAGCGCGCCGGGAAGTCCTGCACGTGCACCGGCGCAGAAATGACCGCACACGGAATGCCGAGGCGTTTGGCAATATGCCGCTCCATCTGCGTGCCGAGGATCAGCTCCGGCTGCAGGCGGGCAATGGCCGCTTCGACTTCGAGATAATCTTCGGTGATCAGCGCTTCGAGGCCAAGCTCGGTCGCCGCTTCGCGGACGGGGCGGGCGAATTCGCGGTTGTAGCAACCGAGGCCGACCACCGTGAAGGCCAGCTCGTCAGCGGCGACGCGGGCTGCGGCGAGTGCGTGCGTGCCGTCCCCGAAGATGAACACGCGCTTGCCGGTGAGATAGTTCGAGTCCACCGAACGCGACCACCACGGCATGTTGCTCGCAAAGGCCGAAAGGTCCGGCACTTCGATACCGGCGAGGCCGCAGACTTCGACGATGAAATCATTCGTCGCGCCGACGCCGATCGGGATCGTTTTCGTATAGGGCTGGCCGAATTCTTTCTCGAGGAAACGGGCAGCGACATCTGCAATCTCAGGATAGAGCGAGACGTTGAAGTCCGCGGCCGGAAGGCGCGTCAGGTCATGCGGCGTGGCGCCGAGCGGGGCTACGACATTCACGTCGATGCCAAGCTGGAACAGGAGGCCCGTGATCTCGCGCACATCATCGCGGTGGCGGAAGCCGAGCGCCGTCGGGCCGAGGACGTTGCAGATCGGACGTGTGAGGCGATTGGCCGAAGTCTTCGGCTGTTCGGCGGCGAGACCGCGCACGAGGCGGTAGAAGGTTTCCGACGCGCCCCAGTTTTCCTTCTTGGAATAGGACGGCAGGTCGAGGGCGATCACCGGGATGGGCAGGCCGAGCGCCTTGGTCAGGCCGCCGGGATCGTCCTGGATCAGTTCGGCCGTGCAGGACGCGCCGACGATCATCGCCTGCGGCTGGAAGCGCTCATAGGCCCCCAGCGCGGCGCTCTTGAAAATCTCGGCGGTATCCGAACCGAGGTCGCGCGCCTCAAACGTCGTGTAGGTCACCGGCGGGCGCTTGGCGCGCCGCTCGATCATCGTGAACAGAAGGTCCGCATACGTATCACCCTGCGGGGCATGCAGCACATAGTGGAGGCCTTCCATGGCGGTCGCGATACGCATCGCGCCGATGTGCGGAGGGCCCTCATAAGTCCAGACGGTCAATTGCATCAGACTGCGAGCCTCGTACGCCGGATAAGCGGGCGCGCAAACAGCTCGGCGAGATCGCCGCACTGTTCGTATCCCTGGATGGGGGTGAAAACGAGCTCGATCGACCACTTGGTCGTCAGGCCCTCATCCTCGAGCGGATTGGCGAGGCCAAGGCCGCACAGGGTAATGTCGGGGCGCGCCTCGCGGCAGCGGTCCAGCTGCAGGTCAACGTCCTGGCCTTCGCTGAGACGCACATCTGCGGGCAACAGCGCCAACTCGTCCGCCATGTGCACACTGTGGAGGTAAGGCGTGCCGACTTCTTCCAGCGTCATGCCGAGTTCGCGCGACAGGAACCGGGCGAGCGGAATTTCGAGCTGCGAATCAGGAAAGCAGAACAGCGACTTGCCGGCCAGCGTGTCATTATATCTTGCGAGCGCGCGGGTAGCGCGAGCCCGCGGCATTTCGGTGACGGCATGGAACCGCTCAGCGGAAACGCCGAACGCATCGGCGGCAGCCTTCAGCCAGGAGGTGGTCCCTTCCGCGCCCAGCGGAAACAGGGCGGGCAGGTGCGTGGCGCCGCGCGCTTCGAGCGTGCGGGCGGTATCGCGAAGCCAGGGCTGGGCAAGCAGGAATTTTGTGTTCGGCCCGACCGGCACCATCGTGCCCGCCTTGCGGCTCGGCAGGAAATGCACCGGGCCAATGCCAAGCGCCTCGAAGATGCGCGCGAACTGGTCCTCGACCACATCCGCCAGCGCGCCGACCACCACCAGGCCCGCATCGTCCGTCGCGGGCAGCTCCGGCACCATCGCGGTCAGGCAGGCATCTTCGCCCTGCGTAAAGGTCGTCTCGATGCCGCTGCCCGAGTAATTCAGGATGCGCACACGCGGCGCATAGGTCATCGACAGGCGCTCGGCGGCCCGGCCGAGATCCAGCTTGATCACTTCCGACGGGCACGAACCCACGAGGAAGAGTAGCTTAATCTCAGGGCGGCGCTCCAGCAAGCGCGAAACCGTCTTGTTCAGCTCTTCATTGATGTCCGCCATGCCGGCAAGGTCGCGTTCTTCGATGATGGCGGTGGCAAAGCGCGGCTCGGCGAAGATCATCACCCCTGCCGCAGACTGCATCAGGTGGGCGCAGGTGCGCGAGCCGACAATAAGAAAGAAAGCGTCCTGCATCTTGCGGTGCAGCCACATGATCGAGGTCAGCCCGCAAAACACTTCGCGCTGCCCTCTTTCACGCAGCACCACCCGGGCGGGTGCCGGCGCAGCGCAATCGCCAAGCGCCTTTTGTGCCAGCGGCGGAATCAGTTGGGTCAAGCGGTAGCCTCCAGGGACCCGGCAGAATCAAGCCGGGCAAGACGCAGCTTCCAGATGAACTGGGCGGCGTTGATGACGTAAATGGCGTAGCCTGCGAGGGCGACGGCGAGCTGGGTGACGGGCGATCCGATGCCGCCCAGAAGCATGACAAGATAGGCCGTATGCAGAGCAATCACGACCATCGACACGGCGTCCTCCCAGAAGAAGGCCGGCGCGAAAAGATACTTCCCGAAAACGTCTTTCTCCCAGATCGCCCCGGTCACCATGATCGCGTAAAGTACGAATGTTTTCAGGACGATAGAGGCGGTTGCGAGCGCCAGACCTTCGCCGGTCGTCAGATAACGGACGACGAGGACGAGGCTTACGAAAAAGACCAGAAACTGGAGCGGGGCGAGCACACCCTGAACGAGTGTCCAGGGAGAGGAGTCGCGACGCTTGCGCTGCTCAGCTGTGTACAGCGGCGCCCTCCTCCCTGCCTTGATGGGTTCGTCAAACATCGTCACGAAACGCGACACTCCCACTTCTCGTTCAGGCCCAACGATAGCGCCCGAGATGGTTATGTCAATCTTTGTTGACGACTATCTGGCTTGACACTTTCGGGGGTATTCGGGGAGTTTTTTGTCGAAATACTCGGATTTGGATAGATTTGACCAAAAACCCATGCTACCAACACGAGTGAAGTGGCAGAAAGCGTTAACAACTAAGGCGTTGTCAAGGCAGCCCACTCTGCCCATGATTCACGGCCCTGTGCGCTCCCGAGCACATCCGTCACATGACTTTACATCCGGATGCGGATGCTCGGGTCAGCACAAGACCAGCCGGAACCCGAGGGGTACGGCATATAGGAAGATCAACAAAAGCCGGGCTTCGGGCGCGCAGCTTATGCGTGTGCTCGGGACTTGGTCAGGAGGAGGACGCAGATGGCACTCAACCAGGAGATGGGCCACAGACCCAGAGATGGCTCCGACGCGGATTTTGTCGTCAGACCCATTCCCTTCCTGGTCGGCCTCTGGCGCCAGCTCGGCGCCGAGACCGTGCTGAAGCGCCCCACGACTGAAGAGCCTGAACTGTTTGCCGCCCTGCAATCCGAGATCATCCCCCGCCTCGTCATCGCCAACCGCATGCCGGAAAGCCATCTGACACTGGTGCGCACGGCGCCCGGCGGCGAACAGGGCACCTTCGCGGCGCCAGAGCGTCACGCCTTTGTTACGGCGCTGCTCTCCGATGACGGCGCCCTGGCCGGCGACATTGCCGATGCTTATCTGGCCCATGGCCGCGCACCGGAAATTATCTTGATGGAACTCTTCGCCTGGTCGGCCCGCGAGCTCGGCGAACTCTGGAGCGATGATCAGGTCAGCTTCGTCGATGTCACCATCGGCCTCTGCCGCCTTCACGAGGCGCTGCACCGCATCTCCGAACAGACCGAAGCCCAGGGGAAACCCGAAACTGCCGAAGCTCCGAGCATCCTGATCGCGATTGCGCCGGGCGAGCAGCATGTCTTCGGCGTGCTGATGGCCGCTGAACTTTTCCGCAAGCAGGGCTGGTCGGTCACGACCGAAACAAGCGGCGACCCTGCCGCGATCACGGCCCTGATGGCGTCGCGCCGTTTTGACATGGCAGGCCTTTCGGTTTCCCATGACGGCGCAACGGAAGGTGTCACCCACCTCATCAAGGCGATGCGCAAGGCGTCAAAGAATCCCGCGACCAAAATGGTGGTAGGCGGACAGATTTTTGAACATTCTCCACATTTGGCGCACGAGATTGGCGCAGATGGGATTGCCGGGCGAGGCCTCGACGCTCCGGAACTTGCGAGGAAAATGTTGGCATTGGCATAGTCTTACTGCTAGGGCCTCCAAAGGTAGCTCGCAGTCTGTTTGGAACATTAATGGATGCTTCGTCGCAATCGTCGGCACCAAGATCCTCGTTCCGCGACGCGGAGAAACATCTGTCCGGATTTGACGCCCAGACAGTTGCCAGCCTTATCGAACAATCCTCGGACATCGCTGTCATCATCGAGAATGGACTCGTAAAAGACGTAGCCATCGCGTCGGATGACCTGCGCCGGAGTGGCTTTGCCAATGGCTGGATTGGCCGGCCCTGGATCGACACGGTCTCCTCTGACAGCCGCACAAAAATCGAAGCCTTGCTGAGCGCTGGCGACAGCGCCGCACCGATTCGCCCGCGTCAGGTCAACCACCCGTCCGGCGGCGTGCGCGATGTGCCGGTCTCCTATCGCACCGTCAAGACACCCGCGCGCGGCCCGGTCATCGCACTTGGCCGCGACCTGCGCGAAATTTCCGAACTGCAGCAGCGCCTCGTCAAGGCGCAGCAGGATATCGAACGCGATTATGCGCGTCTTCGCAAAGCCGAAGGCCGCTACAAGATGGTCTTCGAAGCGGTGGCCGATCCGATTCTGATCGTGACCGCCGAAGAACTTCTCGTCGAATCGGCGAATCGCGCCGCCGGCAAGGCGCTCGGCGTCGAGGCCGACCGCCTGTCGCGCGCCGACTTCCCCGGCCTGTTTGCGCCGCGCGCTGCCCGCGCCGTGGAACGCATGGCCGCGAAGGCGCTGGCCACGGGCAGTTCGACATCGGACAAGACCGAACTGGCCAATGGCAAGAAGGTGGACCTGACAGCCTCCGTGTTCGGACAAGGCATCGATGCGCGTCTGGTCATCAAGATCGCCGGCGAGGGAATCGCGTCCAACAAAGTCGAGGGTGACCGCGCACAATTGCTCCGCGCGCTTGAGGATCTGCCTGACGCCTTCGTGGTGACGGATGATGACCTGCGCATCCTCGCCGCCAATCGCGCCTTCCTCGAGATGGCGCATCACAGCGAAGAAGAACACGTGACCGGCGCCCGCCTGTCGCAATATCTCGGCCGCTCGACCACTGATCTCAACGTGCTGATCTCCACCCTCAAGACGAACGGCACCGCGCGCAATTTCGCCACCGTTCTGCGCGACCGCTTCAATGCCGAAGAGCAGGTCGAAGTGTCTGCCGTGTCCACCAGCAATTCGCGGCCGGGCTTTTACGCCTTCTCGGTTCGCATCGTGACGCGCCGCTTCGCTACAGAGCCGCCGCCGGGCGAGGAATTGCCGCGGTCTGTCGATCACCTGACGAACCTTGTCGGCCGGATGCCGCTGAAGGATATCGTGCGCGATTCGACGACGCTGATCGAACGGCTCTGCGTCGAAGCCGCCCTCAAGCTGACCGACGATAACCGCGCCTCCGCAGCCGAAATTCTCGGCCTCAGCCGGCAGGGTCTGTATTCCAAGCTCAAGCGCTTCGGGATCGACGACAAGGCCTGATGCGCCTGCCGTCTTGCGGGATTTGATTCGCGTACGGATCGGTCGAAAATCAGCCTCGAAAAGCGTCTACCTGCGTTGACACTCCGCGCCGTCAACATTAGCGTACAGGCATGCTTCATACGCCTATCCCAGCTCAGTCACGCCAGCTTCCGAAGCCGGCTGCCGTGCTGGAACTTTTCAAACCAGTCACCTGGTTTGCGGCGATGTGGGCCTTCATGTGCGGCGCCGTTTCGAGCGGCCAGCCTTTCTTCGGAAACATGCATCTCCTGCTCGGCGGCATGCTGCTGGCAGGTCCGATGGTGTGCGCATCGAGCCAGGCTGTGAACGACTGGTATGACCGCCACGTCGATGCGATCAATGAGCCGAACCGGCCGATTCCGTCGGGCCGGATTCCCGGCCAGTGGGGCCTGTATCTCGCGATCATCTGGTCGGGTCTCTCCCTGTTGCTTGGCCTTGCGCTCGGTATCTGGGCTTTCGCGGCCACCCTTGTCGGCGTCTTCTTCGCCTGGGCCTACAGCGCTCCGCCGCTCAGGCTGAAAATGAATGGCTGGTGGGGCAATGCGGCGGTCGGGATTTCCTATGAGGGCATCTCCTGGTTTACCGGCGCCGCTGTCATGCTCGGCGCCTTTCCCAACCCGCTGATCATTTTCCTCGCGCTCGCCTACTCGGTTGGTGCGCATGGGATCATGACGCTGAACGATTTCAAATCCATCGAGGGCGACCGTCTGATGGGCGTGCGCTCCCTGCCCGCGCAGCTTGGCCCGGACCGGGCGGCACTGGTCGCCTGCGTGATCATGGGGGTCTCGCAGGTCGCGGTGATCTTCATGCTCGCCTGGATCGGCAAACCTTTCCATGCGGCGGCTATCATCGGCCTGCTGTGCGCGCAGATCCTGTTGATGATCGACCTGCTCAGCGATCCGCGCGGCAAGGCCATCTGGTACAGTGCGACCGGCGTGACATTGTTCGTACTCGGAATGTTGGTCAGCGCCTTTGCCATCCAGCCCTGGTCGGTCGCCGGATGAACGCGGGCGCCTCTCCTTCTTTTGGCTGGCTCGGCATCATCCGGCTCGGCCTCGTGCAGACCTCGCTCGGCGCCATCGTCATCCTGATGACCTCTACGCTGAACCGCGTGATGGTCGTTGAACTCGGCCTGGCTGCTGCGATTCCAGGACTGCTCGTCGGCTGGCACTACGCCGTGCAGATGTCGCGGCCTCGCTGGGGTTATGGCGCCGATGCCGGCGGACGGCGCGCGCCGTGGATTCTCGGCGGCATGGCGGTGCTGGCGTTTGGCGCGATCAGCGCGGCGTTCGCAGCTTCGCTCATCCCCGCAAATTTCTGGATGGGCTTCGGGCTTTCCGTCCTTGCCTATGCCTTGATCGGCGCGGGCGTGGGCGCAGCGGGCACCAACCTGCTGGCCCTTCTCGCCATCCGCACCGAACCGTCGCGCAAGGCAGCGGCGGCGGCGATTGTCTGGATCATGATGATCATGGGTTTCGTGCTGACCGCCGGCATCGGCGGCGGCTTTCTGAAGCCCTTCAGTTTCGACCGGCTCATTCTTGTCACGACGGTTGTCTCGGCGATCGCGCTGGTCGTTACCTTCCTCGCCTTGCGCGGACTTGAACCGGCATCTGCGCGTGTCGCTGCTCCCGCGCCCAGCGCAAATGACGGCCAAGCTTTCCGCGCTGCGCTGCGCGAGACCTGGGCGGATCCGCAGGCGCGGCGGTTCACCGTATTCGTGTTCGTCTCGATGCTGGCTTATAGCGCGCAGGACCTGATTCTCGAACCCTTTGCCGGTCTTGTGCATGGCTATGACGCCGGCAGTTCGACGCAGCTTGCCGGTGTGCAGAACATGGGCACGCTGGCCGGCATGATTCTCACCGCCGTGGCGGGCACCGTGATCGGCAAGTCCCGCGCGGGCTTCATGCGCGGATGGACCGTGGGCGGATGTATTGCGTCTGCCGCTGCCTTGCTCGCACTGGGACTGGGAACGCAGGCGATGGGCGCTGACTGGCCGCTGGTGCCGAACGTGATCGCCCTCGGCGTTGCCAACGGCGCGTTTGCCGTAGCCGCCATCGGCTCGATGATGACCCTGGCGAGCGCCGGCGCGAAACAGCGCGAAGGCACACGGATGGGTGTCTGGGGCGCCGCGCAGGCGGTGGCCTTCGGCCTTGGCGGATTTCTCGGCGCGGCAGCCGTGGACGTGGCACGCGCCCTGATGGACTCCCCTGCCCCTGCTTTTGCGCTGGTGTTTGCGGTTGAAGGCCTGACCTTCCTGCTCGCCGCCGCCCTTGCCCTTCGCGTCGGACAGACCGGCGCTGATACGCTTCGACTGCCGGTATTGCCCAGCAGCGAATTTCTAGCCGTACGATCCGGAGAACCGACATGACCCCTCAGTCTACTGACGACATTTATGACTGCGTGATTGTCGGGGGCGGGCCTGCGGGCGCGACGGCCGCGCACGATCTGGCGAAAGCCGGCCGCCGGGTCCTGCTGCTTGACAAGGCTGGACGCATCAAGCCTTGCGGCGGGGCGATCCCGCCGCGCCTGATCCAGGATTTCGACATTCCGGAAAGCGTCATCGTGGCGCGCGCCCGCGCGGCGCGGATGATCGCGCCGTCTGGCCGGGTGGTCGACATGCCGGTTGAAGGCGGCGCCGTCGGCATGGTGGACCGCGAGCATTTTGACGAATGGCTGCGCTCCCGCGCGGCGAAGGCCGGGTGTGAGCGCCGCGCCGGAAGTTTCACCGGCATCGAACGCGAAGCCGACGGCCTCGCCAACATCGTCTACAAGCCGAAGGATGACAGTTCGGAGACCCTCAAGATCCGTACCCGTACGGTCATCGGCGCGGATGGCGCCAAGTCCCGCGTGGCGGCCGAGGCGATTCCCGGCGGCGGCGAGACGAAATGCGTGTTTGCCTATCACGAGATCATCAAGTCGCCCGAGCCGACCGAAGGCTTCGATCCGGCACGCTGCGACATCTATTATCAGGGGCGTCTCTCGCCGGATTTCTATGCCTGGGTGTTCCCGCATGGCGAGACGACCAGCGTCGGCGTCGGCAGTGCCAACAAGGGCTTCTCGCTGCGCGATGCGATCCGGACGCTGCGCAAGGATATCGGGCTGGAGAACGCAGAGCTGGTGCGCAAGGAAGGCGCGCCGATCCCACTGAAGCCGCTGAAGCGCTGGGACAATGGGCGCGATGTGTTGCTGGCCGGCGACGCCGCCGGTGTGGTCGCGCCGGCCTCCGGCGAAGGCATCTACTATGCGATGCTGGGCGGGCGCGAGGCGGCGACCGCCATCCGTGAACTGATTGAAACGGGCGATGTGAAAGCGCTGGCCGCAACGCGGAAACGCTACATGAAGGCGCATGGCCAGGTGTTCATGATCCTCGGGATCATGCAGCATTTCTGGTACCGGTCCGACAAGCGCCGCGAGGGATTTGTCGCGATGTGCAATGACAAGGATGTGCAGCGCCTGACCTGGGACGCCTATCTCAACAAGCGCCTTGGCAAGCCGGATCACATGGCGCATCTCAAAATCTTCCTGAAGGACACTGCGCACCTTCTCGGCCTGACGCCGGCACGCCCCAAACAGACGTGATCCCTCGCCGACCGCTGCTGATTGCGGCCGGGGCCGCGCTGGCCACCGCCATCGCGGGCGGCGCGATGACGCGCATCGATGCCTGGTATACCGGGCTGGAAAAATCCTCGCTGAACCCGCCGGACTGGGCCTTCGGGCCCGGCTGGACAATAATTTTCGCATTGGCGGCCCTGTCGGCGACGATCGGCTGGCGCGATGCGACGACGCAGCGGGACCGGTTTTTGCTGGTGATCTTCTTTTTCATCAACGCCGTGCTGAATATCGTCTGGAGCGCCGTGTTCTTCACGCTGCGCCGGCCGGACTGGGCGCTGGCGGAAGTCGCGACGCTGTGGATCTCGGTGGCGGTGATTGCCGTTTTCCTCGCGCGGTTCTCGCGCCCGGCGAGCCTGCTGTTGCTGCCCTATCTGGGCTGGGTGTCGTTCGCGGCCTGGCTCAATTACAAGGTTGTGACGCTGAATGGTCCGTTCGGCTGACCGCCTTCCGGAGGCTCGCAAATGAAGCTTGAACCCTGGATGTTTGATCTCGTGCTGCTCGGCGTGGCGGGGGAGTTTGCACTGCTGGCCTTTCTGCTGGCAAGCAGCGGGTACCGGCCCTGGGCCTGGCCGCTGATGTGGTTCCTCATCTCCGGCGCGCTGCTGATGGCGGCGGTGCGCAGCGCGGTCTCCGAGGCGCCGGATCTGGTCGTCGCCGGTGTGCTGGTCGCCAGCCTGCTGACGCATGTGGCTTGTCTTTGGAGCGCCTGGCGGCTGGTGCGGGGGCGTTAGGCTGGGTGCCCCTTCGGGTTTGCTTTGTTTGGCCAAGACCCTCACCTCCCACGACCTTTGGTCGTGGGCCCCTCCTCTCCCGCGATGCGCAGGGCTGTCCGGGGAATGATTCACTTAGTCGCGGAACATGACCGGCGCCGATTGGCGAATGCCTGTATTTTCGAGGTGTCTAGACTTGAAAAGGAAGGCCCGGCCATGCCGTTTGACCCTATCGTGTTCGCCCGTT
>JBBSAZ010000025.1:0-17004 GCA_038251755.1 Caulobacterales bacterium | reverse complement strand
GGCCCGCCTCGTGCGCGCGCTCGACGCCGCCAGCGTCGTGATGGCGCGCGAGCAGAAACTCTCCGCCCTCGGCGCGATGTCCGCCATGACCGCGCACGAACTCGGCACCCCGCTCGCCACCATTCACCTCGTCGCCAAGGAACTGGTGCGCGAGCTCGCGCCCGACGATCCGCACGCCGAGGACATCCGCCTGATCGCCGAACAGGCGGACCGTTGCCGGGCGATCCTCTCGGCCATCCGCGAAGCGCGCGATGCCACCGATATCGTGCACGCCCGCATGCCGCTCGATGCCCTCGTCGAAGAGGCCGCCGCCCCGATGAAGGGCCTCGGCGTCGCGGTGCTCGTGCGCGCCACCTCCGGCGAGGGCGGCACGCCGCGCCCGCCGGTGATCGAGCGCAGCCCGGAAATCCTGCACGCCCTCGGCGCCTTCATCGAGAACGCCGTCAGCTTTGCCGCCACCCGGGTCGAGGCGACCGCCAGCTGGACCAGCGACCAGGTGATCATCACCATCATGGATGACGGCCCCGGCTTTTCCTCCGAAGTCATTCCGAAACTCGGCGAGCCCTACATCTCCGACCGGTCCGAAGCCCGCCTCGGCGGCGGCGACATGGGCCTCGGTTTCTTCATCGCCAAGACGCTGATCGAGCGCACCGGCGGGCGAATTGCCTCGCGCAACCGCACGCCGCCTGCTACCGGCGCCGTGGTGCAGGCCGTCTGGCCCCTCAGCGCCTTATTGCCGCGCAGTTTGGACTAGAGGGCCATTTGGCCCTATATTTGCGTTTGATACAGAATTGCATTCAGGAACCCGTCCGATGGACCGCCCTACCCCCGTGAACGTGCACCCGAGCCTCGAAGCGCTCGAAGACAAGACCTGCCTCGTGATGGACGATGACGGCCCATTCGTGCAGCGCCTCGCCCGGGCCCTGGCGCAGCGCGGCTTTGTCGTCTCGGCGGTCTCCACCGTCTCCGAAGGCAAGGACATCGCCCGCCTCAACCCGCCCGCATTCGCGGTGCTGGACCTGCGCCTTGAAGATGGCAGCGGCCTCGAAGTCGTCGAAGTCCTTCAGAAGGCCCGCCCCGATGCCCGCGCGGTCATCCTCACCGGCTATGGCGCCATCGCCACCGCCGTCGCCGCCGTCAAGGCCGGCGCGGTGGATTACCTCTCCAAGCCCGCCGACGTCGAAGACATCATCCGTGCCCTGACCGCCACGCAGGACGAACGCCCCGCCCCGCCGGAGAATCCGATGTCGGCCGACCGCGTGCGCTGGGAACACATCCAGCGCGTCTACGAACTGTGCAATCATAACGTCTCGGAAACCGCCCGGCGGCTGAACATGCACCGCCGCACGCTGCAGCGGATTCTGGCGAAACGCGCGCCGCGCTAGCGGCTACTCCTCCGTCTTCGGAACGTTCCGTCCGAAGTTCACCGCGCCCGAATCCTGGCCTGCATCGATGATTGCCTTGCGGATCGTGCGGGCGCGGGTGAATTCGCGCATCAGCATGTCGCCGTCGCCCCAGCGGATGGCGCGTTGCAATGCGGCAAGGTCTTCAGAGAACCGCCCGAGACATTCCAGCACCGCTTCGCGGTTGTTCAGGAACACGTCGCGCCACATCACGGGGTCAGACGCCGCGATCCGGGTAAAGTCGCGGAATCCGCCGGCGGAGTATTTGACCACTTCGCCTTGCTCCACCGTTTCCATGTCGAACGCCGTGGCAACGATGTTGAACGCGATAAGGTGCGGCAGGTGCGAGGTGATGGCCAGAACCCGGTCATGCCGGGCGGCGTCCATTGTCTCGACCTTGGCGCCGAGACCTTTCCAGAACGCCGTGAGTTGCGCCAACGCCTCCGCCTCTCCCGCCGCCCCGGTCACGACCGGCGTCAGGATATGCCAGGCCCCCTGGAACAGCGTTGGAAAACCGGCATCGGGGCCGGATTGCTCCGTGCCCGCAATCGGATGGCCGGGGATCATGTGGATGCGGCCATCGGCAGCGGCAGACAGCGCGCGCGCCGCTTCGCTTTTTACGGAGCCGACATCGGTCAGGATAGCGCCGGCCTTCATCGCCGGCACCGCCCCAGAAGCGACATTGCCCAGCGCGCCCACCGGCACGCACAGGATCACGCAATCGGCGTCCGCAACAGCAGCCTCCAGGCTGGCCGCGACCGTACCGAGGCCGATAGCGCCCGCGCGTGCCCGCACGTCCGGATCGGCATCGAACAGAACGATCTCGCCTGCCGTCCCATACTCCCGCGCCGCCCTTGCGATCGAGGAGCCGATCAGGCCCGCCCCGATGATGGCGATACGCGGGAACACTGGGTCGGTCATGGAGGGCACTTCTCTCAACGGGCTTGACGCGGCTGCTTCGTGGGCAATGGCCCCCGATGCGTCAAGGGGGCGCGCGGGGCTTTGACACGGTGCAGGCTGGGCGCGCGCAGCCTATCTCGCCACGATGAGCAGCACGACCCCCATCCTCAATGGCCTGCGCCAGCGCTGCGGCGCCTGCGGCGAAGGCCGCCTGTTTTCGGCCTATCTAAAGCTGAACGAGGCCTGCCCGCATTGCGGCCGGGACATGCGCGCCGCCGACACGGCCGACGGCCCCGCCTTCTTCGTCGGTTTCGGCGTGCTGATCCTGACCGCGCCGTTCCTGTTCCTGATCCCGATGAGCCCTTTACCGGCGCTCGCAAAGGCCGTCACCATCGTGTTCCTGGCACTGGTGATCACCGCCCTCTCGATGTGGCTCCTGCCGGTCGCCAAGGGAATCCTGCTCAACCTGCAGCTGCATCATCGCTCCGGCGAGGCCGAATTCGAGCGCAAGGACGGCTGACGGACCCCTCCGCAAGGCGCTGCAAATCCGCTCGCCACCTCCCCCGCGATACGGTAAACACGAATCCGTTATGTCGATCACACCAAAGGGTGGACATGGTTTCTCGGGACGAAAAAGTTGCCATTGCCGCCGCCACTGTCGCCCGAATGGAGCGGCAGCGTGAAAAACGCGGGGCAGGTGATGGCGATCAGCAACAGGGGTCGCCAATGCGTTTGATTTTCGGAATTTTTCCGCTGCTGGTCATACCAGTCATTCTCTACAACCTGATCGCGCTCGCTGGCGGCTCCGTCGATACGACTGACGCGGCCGGACAACTGATTCAGGCCACCCAGGCCCCGATCAGCGGCCTCCTGGGCGAACGCTTCCTCGGCCTGCCGATGATCTCCGGCGTCGAATGGGTGCTGACCAAGGGCGACGCCATCGTCCTTCTGGCCGTCACCTTCCTCTTTCTCGAAATCCTCAAGTCGACCAGCACCGGCACGGCCACGATCATCAATCATGGTATCTCGCTGCTGCTCTTCATCATCTGCCTGGTGCAGTTCCTGCTGCTGCCGAACTTCGCCACCTCGACCTTCTTCATCCTGATGTCGATGACGCTGCTGGATGTGCTGGCCGGTGTGATCGTCACCATCGTCTCGGCCCGCCGCGACTTCGGCGTTGACGGCAACGTCTGACACGAAGTCTCCGGACCAAAAGAAAAAGCCGGAAGCGCCAACGCGTTTCCGGCTTTTTTCATGGGCTTTGCAGCAGGCCTAGTCCTTGCGGGACAGCTCGCTCAGCTGCTTCTGAATCAGCTCCATCTGTTCCTGCATCGCGGCCATCGCTTCGGCCTGGTATTCGAGGAACGGATTGGCCGCTGCCGGGGAGGCGCGGTCATTGCGGCTGGCCTGGAAGACGGTGGGCATGAACATCTTCATCGCCTGTTCGAACATCACCATGTTGCGTTTGGCTTGGGCCTCGAACAGGTTCATCGGATTGGCCGCCTTGCGCCATTCCTTCTGCCCGTCCGAGAAGCTGTTCATCGACATCTCGAGGAAGGCCGGCAGGAAAGTCTGCGCGCCGCCGCCATAGAAGCCGATTAGCTGGCGCAGGAAGTTCAGCGGCAGGGCGCCCTGCCCCTTGGTTTCCTGCTCGAAGATGATCTGGGTCAGAACCTGCCGGGTGAGATCGTCGCCGGTCTTGGCATCGCGGACTTCAAAGTCGCGGCCTTCGCGCACGAGGTCCGAAAGATGGTCCAGGGTCACGTAAGACGAGGTCGACGTGTCATAGAGACGCCGGTTCGCATATTTCTTGATGATGATCGGTCCACCCGATCCGTTTGTCTTCGCCATGTCCTCGCCCTAGTTCTCGCCGGGTCCGTGCCGGGCAAGCAATTATTGTGCTAGTGCGAAATAGTCGCACAAAAGACGCGCTTGACCAATGCGGTATTGAAGTTGCAGGCAAAGTCACGAGAAAAACTCAAACGGGAGGACGACAGGAATGGCGCGTACAGCACTGGTAACGGGCGGAACACGAGGCATCGGCAAGGCCATCAGCGAGATGCTGAAGGCCAAGGGCTACACGGTTGCAGCCAATTATGGCGGCAATGATGCGGCGGCGGCCGAGTTTTCGAAAGCCACCGGCATCAAGGTCTTCAAGTTCGATGTGGCCGATTATGGCGCAGTCGGCGAAGGCCTGAAGGCCATCGAAGCCGAAGTGGGACCGGTCGACATCCTGGTTAACAATGCCGGCATCACGCGCGACGCACCCTTCCACAAGATGACCCTCGCCCACTGGCAGGAAGTCATCAATGTCGACCTGACCTCCGCCTTCAACGTCACCCGCCAGGTCTGGGACGGCATGCGCGACCGCAATTTCGGCCGCATCATCAACATCTCCTCGATCAACGGCCAGAAGGGCCAGTTCACGCAGGCGAACTATTCCGCCGCCAAGGCCGGCCTGATCGGCTTCACCAAGGCCCTCGCCTATGAAGGCGCCAAGAAGGGCATCACCTCGAACGTCGTCGCCCCCGGCTATATCGACACCGAGATGCTGCAGGCCGTGAAACCGGAAGTGCTGGAAGGCATCATCGCGACCATCCCGGTCGGCCGCCTCGGCAAGGCCGAAGAGATCGCCTCGATGTGCGCCTACCTCGCCTCCGAGGAAGCCGCCTTCATCAACGGCGCCACGATGACGGTCAACGGCGCGCAGTATATCGCCGGTTGATGTCCTGACTTCAGCCTGCGCGGCGGCGCAGGCTGAAATAGGCCGCAGCGATCACAAGGACCGGAATCCAGAGTCCGGTCCCGATCAGCAGCCAGCCTGCAACAAAAACCAGCCCGATCCGCTGTCCCGCAGACAGGCGGCGCCAGGCGGCGTGCAGCCCCGCCTTCAACGCCTGAATACCGGGCGCAGCTTCCGCCGGTTGCGGGACTGTGCGCACCGGGGCCACAACCCGCTCAGGCACCTGCCGCGCCGATACAGGCTTGTCGCGGATCGCCGCAAAGGGATCGGTCTCGCGTTTGCCGAATCCGCCGAAGATCGAACCCGGCTGTTCCACCAGCACCGGCGCCTTCACCCGCAGCTGGCCCGCCTGGCTCGCCGGGCGCAGCGACATCGGATCCTTGCGATCCGCGCCGAGATCCAGGCGCACGCCAAACGTGTCATCATACCGGGGGCGTCTGCCGAACATGGATGGGGAACCTCTCTGCCGCCGAGCAATCCTGCACCGCGAAGCTCAACATTCGCCTAATCCCGCGCCGTCAGACGGCCGGCCGCCAGCCCGGCGGCGCCAGCGTGAACCCCGAAAATTCGAACCCCGGCGCCACAACGCAGGAGACCAGCGTCCAGTGCCCCAGTGTCTCCGCCGTCTGCCAGTGCTGCGCCGGGATCACCGCTTGTGGTCTCTGCCCCGCGCGCAGGTCCGGGCCGAGCGTGACGGAAGTGGCGCCCTTCCCGTCCGGCGGCGACAGTGTCAGCGCCAGCGGCCCCCCCGCATGCCAGAGCCAGGCTTCTTCCGCGTCCACCCGGTGCCACGCAGACACCTGATCGGCCTCCAGCAGGTAGTAGATCGCCGTCATCGCGGCGCGGCCCCCGCCGCCGGAACGGTAAGTTTCCGCATAGTGCCCGCCCTCAGGATGCGGCTGCATGTTCAGCAGGCGGATGATCTCGTTGGCGCCCAGGTCACCGGACCGTGCGAACGGCATCAGAACCGGTCCTTGCGTCCGCGGATTTCCCCGAAGGTCGCCGCCGCATCGCCCGCATGCCCCATAGCCAGCTGCATCTCCGGCATGTCAGCGCGCAGGAACGGATTGGTCGCCAGCTCCCGCTCCAGCAGCGCCGGCACCGTGGGCAGATTGTCCGCGCGCCGCTTCTCGATCCAGGCGACATACTCCTTCAGCGCCTTGTTCTCCGGCTCGATTGTCACCGCAAAGCGTGCGTTCGAGGCCGTGTACTCATGCGCGCAATAAAGCTGCGTCTTCGGCGGCAGCGCCTTCAGCCGTTTCAGGCTCTGCCACATCATCTCCATCGTGCCCTCGAACACCCGGCCGCAGCCGAGCGCAAACACCGAATCGCCGACGAACGCGGCCGACTGGTCCGCGAAGTGGAACGCGATATGCCCCAGCGTATGGCCCGGCACATCGATCACAGCAGCTTTCGCTTCACCCAGCATGACCACATCACCGCCCTTCACCGCCTGGTCGATGCCGGGGATCTTCTCCGCCTCACCGGCGGGACCAATGATCCGGCAGCCGGTGGCTTCCTTGATCCGGAGGTTGCCGCCCGCATGATCGGGATGCCAGTGCGTGTTCCAGATCTGCGTGATCGTCCAGCCGCGCAGCTTCGCCTCGGCCATGTACCGCTCGGCGTCAGGCGTATCGATCGCCGCCGTCTCGCCGGAACCCGCGTCGTGAACCAGATATCCGTAATTGTCGTTCAGGCAGGGAAACTGGTGTATGTCGATGAAGATGCTCATAAGCCCGATTCCCGAATTGCCGATTGAGGCACGACTGTAGCCCATGCGTCAGGACGCCGTCACCCTCGAACGCTTCTACGCCTCCGCCCTCGGCCGCGCCGCCGCCCGCGTGCTGGCCGGCAAGCTGACCGACCTCTGGGGCGACGCGAACGGCTTGTCGATGCTGGGCCTCGGTTACGCCATCCCCGTGCTGGAAGCCTTCGGCAGCGCGCCCAGCCGGATGATCGCGGCGATTCCCTTCGAACACGGGCCTGTCCGCTGGTCTGCTTCCGAACGCGGCAATGCCTCGGTGGCGGTCGGCGATCCGCGGCTGCCCTTCCCGGATGGCCTGTTTGACCGCGTGATCGTGCTGCACGGCCTTGAGGAAACCGGCGATCCGCGCGCCTACCTGCGCGAGATCTGGCGGATCACCGCGCCGGAAGGTCGCATCGTGCTCGCCGCCGCCAACCGCGCCGGCCTCTGGTCGCGGGCCACGCAGACACCGTTTGGCCAGGGCCGCCCCTGGACGCGCAGCCAGCTGTCAAACCTGCTCTCCGGCGGCCTTTTCCAGGTCACCGCCTCCTCCAGCGCGCTTTACATGCCGCCGCTCTCCAGCGGTCTTGTCACCTCCGCAGCGGAGGGCTGGGAGGCGATCGGGCGGATGCTGACGCCGGGTCTCGGCGGGGTCGTGATGATCGAAGCGGTCAAACGTCTCTACGCCCCGCCCGGCGGCGGCGCTGCGGCTCCCGTAACGGAACGTCTGCGTATCGCCCGCCCGGCGCAGGCCGCGCGGCGCGAAGATCATTGACGCGCGGAATTGTAACAGTATTTTCGCAACTGCAGCATACGAAACGCACGAGGGTCTCTGCCATGAAACTGATCACTGCCGTGTTCAAGCCGAGCCGTCTCGATGCCGTCATCGAGGCCATCTCCGAAGCCGGCGCCACCGGCCTCACCGTCACCGAAGTGCGCGGCTATGGCCGCCAGCAGGGCAAGACGGAAGTCTACCGCGGCGCCGAGTACGAAGTGCGCCTGCTGCCGAAGGTGAAAGTCGAGCTCGCCTGCGCCGACGCTGACGCCGAGCGCCTGATCGAGGCAATCACCCAATCGGCGAACACCGGCACCATCGGAGACGGCAAGATCTTCGTCCACGATCTCGAAACCATCATCCGCATCCGCACCGGCGAACGCGATGAACAGGCGATCTCAGGCTAGGGCCTCGGGCTCTGACCTACCCTATTCGATGATCTCGTAGCCTTCGGGGATAATGAACACGTCCTGCGTCGAGGCGACCCCGATTTCCGGCTCGAGCTGTTCGCCCGGACCGTTCTCGCGCCGTTCATAGGCGGAGACCAGCGACAGATAGGGCGGCACGTGCACCCAGCCGTGATCGGCGGTGTTCTGGATGACCTCGAAGTGGAGGTGGATCGTCGTCGGTGTCCCGCCGAAATCATTCGACACGTATCCGATCAGATCCCCCGCCTTGACGCTCTGTCCGGCAGTGACGGCCAGGCGTTTCATGTTGAGGTGCATGTAATTGTAGATCGAGCCTTCGGCCCGCAGTTTGACCGTGTACGTACTGATCGAGGAAATGATACCATCCTCGACCGCGATCACCTCATGCAGGCCGCGGGCGTCGGCGGTCTGGCTGCGCAACGTCTTGCAATCGGCCGCCGTGCCGACGCGGATGTCCTGGCCCTGGTGGATCTTGGCCACCGGGCAGAAGGGTGTCGTGCGGTTGGCGGAGCGGGTTTCGCAGAAATTGTCCCGCCACGGCGCGGAATAGTTGCGCGCATCGCACTGATCACCGCCCGCGACACCGCCGCCGAACGCAAACACCTGCGACTGCAACACGGCAGGCGCCGTCTTGATCGGGAACAGCATGCCGGGCGCATGCACAACCTGATCCGGAAAGCCGCCGCCAGAACCAGCCAGCAGGACGCCCGGCTGGAAATAGCTGAACACCGGCGCAACCGGTTCGGGCAAAGGTTCGGGTTCAGGCTCGGGCACGACGACAGGCGTCTCCGGCTCCGGTGTCACCGGGGCCTCGTCCACCGGAACTTCGACTGGCGGCGTGGCCGTTTCATCCGTCGCATCGACAGGGTCCGGGACAGTCCCGTCCGGCGGCGTCCCGGGCGCGGGCTCTGCCGGGGTCTCGCCGTCCGGAGTCTCGACCGGCGTCTCGAAGTCGTCATCGTCCACTACCGGCGGCGGCGGGCCGGGCGCGCCGGGCGGTGTTTCAGGCGGTGCTTCGGGAATGGTGGGTTCTGGCCCGCCATCTCCGGGAAAGCGAACGAAGTCGCAGGCAGAAATTGAGGTCAGAAGCAGCGCGGCGGCCGCTGCGGCCAGTACGTTTCGCATCAACGGGTTCCTGAAATCGCAAGGTCGCGCGCGAACGCAACCGCTTCGTCTTCGGTGATGCAGGCGGGCATCCCGTTCACCACTTCCTTGCATTCAAACTCGACGAGATAATCCGCGCCATAACGCGAGAAGGCGACCTGCGCGCCATTCGTGGTCGGCTGGAAATTGAAGGCGTCTGTGCGCACGGGCTCAGCGCCGGCATCGGGGCCCGTCATCACCACGTTCGTGCCGTTGACGATGATGTCGTACGTTTCCGATGGGAAGAAAGCATAATAGCCATCACTGGTCGGCTGGAAGCGGACCGCCACCTCGCCGCTCTGAGCTGCAACCGGGCCGGACGGCAGGAACACCGGCACCGGCGGTGCATCGCCGCCGGACTGGACCGAGAAACTGCCCTCCATGTCATCCGCAGATCGCGCGGCGAGGTCGCGGCGGGCGGCTTCCCAATCGATCACGGCGCCTGAGGACGCCGATTCCGGCCTGACCGGCAATTCCAAACCGGGCTCGGTCAAGGCCGCGTCCGGCGTGTCAGTGGCCGCCGTCTCGGTGCCGGACGTATCTGCCGGGCGCTGGAAGACGCGGTCGCAAGCCGTCAGCGCGAGCGCGCTGGCGAACAGACCGGAAATGATCAGTGTACGGTTCATGAAGTTAGTCCTTGCCGGGATGAGCAACATAGTCGGGGTCGGCGTAAGACACGCCTTCCACCTTGAGAAGGCGGTCCTGGACCGCGCGAATGTCTTCCGGCGTCGCGGACGCGCCGGGTGGCATCTGGTAGGCGAGCTTGATTTCGCCCGAATAGCTGGCGCCGGCGAGCGAGAAATCCGCAAGTCCAGGTAGCCGCGTGACGAGTTCGCCCCAGGCTGTCTGCGCGGCGGCGGGGTCGCGCTTGTAGTTGCGGGTGATCTCGTCGATTTCCGGCGCGCCCTTGAGGCGGACGATGAAGTGCACTTCGGTGCCGTCCGCGCGGGCGGGCCGGACGGGCAGTTCCGCCTGTGCCGCCTGCACCTGCGCCACCTCGGCCACGGGAATCAAAGTTTCGGTCGCAGGATCTGCCCGCCGCCCGTCGGCGTCTGCCGTCTGGATCTGCGAAAGCTCCGGTGCGGAGGGCGACTGGATGTCCACACTCAATGCCGGCGCCGGCCCGGGTGCTGGATTGCCGGGCGGCGGGTCATTGTTGAGTGCGGCGACGGCCAGGGCGACGGCGCCTCCGACACAGCCAAGGCCCAGCGCGCCGAGCGGTCCTCCCAGATGCAATGGCGCGCGGGTGCCTGCCATGTCAGCGACCTCCTCCGCCGGACGGCGCGGCGGGTATGTTTGCGAGATTGAGCAACCCCGTACCGCAGGGCCGCGAACACATGTCCGGACTTCCGGCAATTGCGGACGTGCCAGGATACTGGCTGCAAAGCCCGGAACATTGCAACGGCTCGCGCGAGTCGAGCGCGCCGGTCAGCGTCGCGATCAGTTCGTCCTTGGTCGCCGAAGGTGACCTTGCCTTCAGCAGTGCCAGCGCCGCCGAGACATGCGGGGCGGCCATGCTGGTGCCCTGCTCATAAGCATAATAGCAGGTTTCGACGCTCTCGCCGGTGACCGGGTCATAGCAGTTGGTCGCGGCCTTGGTGGACAGCACGCCGTCTGGCTTGCTGTCGCCATTGTCGTCGCGCGTCAGGTCGCCGCCCGGGGCCAGCAACGTCACTTCCGGCCCATAGTTCGAGTAAGGCGTCAGCTGCCCGCGCGCATCGCTCGCCGCCACCGTCACCACACCCCGGCACCCGGCCGGCGCATAATAGCTTGTGGACATGCGCGCATTGCCCGCCGCCGACACGACAATCGCGCCGCGCTCGGTCACCGCATCGATCGCGTCCTGCAGCGAGGCCGGGCACACACCCAAGAGGCCGATGGACAGGTTGATGATGTCCGCCGGGTTCTCGTTCCACACTTCGGTATCACCCGGGCCCTCGGCCGGGATCAGCCCGCCGGCCCAGCGGATCGCGTCGTTGATATCCGACAGCCGCCCGCCGCATTTGCCGAGCGCCCGGACCGGCACGAGACGCACATTCCACGCGCCCCCTGCCACGCCGGAGCCATTGTTCGTGGCCGCAGCCCCGACCGTGCCCGCAACATGCGTGCCGTGGAAACTGTCGGCGGCGAAGGGCTTCGTCGGGTCGCACATGTCGCCCGGATCGTCGGGGTCGCTGTCGCGCCCGTCGCCGTCATTGCCCATGCGCGGATCGGACACCATGTCCCAGCCCGCCATGATGTTGGGCGAGCCTGCAATGTCCGGATGGCTCATCTGCAGCCCGGTATCGACGACCGCCACCACCACACTGCGCGAACCGGTCGTACCCTGACGGTTCCAGAAGGTCTCGAATCCGGCGCCCCCGGCGGTGCGCCCATCGGCCGTGCCCCGGTCCCGGAAATGCCATTGCAGGGCCCAGAGCGGATCATTCGGATTATAGCTGACCGGCGTCGTGGGTGTCGTCGTGCCCCCGGTTGTCCCGGTTCCGGTGCCTGTCGTGGGTGGAGGAGCGTCCTTGGTGCGGCGCACGAACTGGTTCTGGAAGATGAAGTCCGGCTCGACATATTCGAACTGGCCGGACGCGCGCAGGTCGCGCACCACACAGGCCGTGGCCAGCGCCAGATCACCGGCAACGTCGGCCGGCTGCATGTCTGCCGGGCATTCCGCCTCGTCGGCCCGGACGAGAAAGTCGGCCGGCCCCGTTCCAGCCCCGCGGAACTGCGTCGGGCTCGCGCCATCGGCGCCAATCTGGATAACCATCTGGCCCTGCCGCGACAGCGCCACTTCGCCGCCGATGCCATACTTGGTCATCGTGTCCAGCATCACCGAGTTCGCGTCGATCTGCGCCTTGATGGTCTCGCGCACCACCGGGGCCCGCCGCGCCAACTTGCGCATCTCGGCCTTCTCCTCGACCGGGAGCGCCTTGAACTCCTCGCGCGTCAGCCCTTTCATGCGGCGTTCCTGCAGGGGCTGTTCGGAGATCATCTTGTCGATGTCGGCCCCCGCCTGCGCGATTTCCCGTTCGGACTTCAACACGGCCTTCGGGTCCAGCGTGATCTTCGGCAGCACCTGCTCGGGCAGCATGACATCGCTGATCGGCGCGCGAGAAATGGCCGATTCCGTCGCGGCTGCCGAAGGTGCCGGCGCGGCCTCAAGACCTTCGCCCGCGCTGCCCGGCGCTTCCTCGTAATAATATTCTTCCTCGAAATACTCGGCCTCATCCGCCGAAAACTCGGCATCGTCCATCATCAGGGCCGCCGTCGGCGCAATGTCGATGGGCTTGGCAATGATCGAGCCGATGGCGAACAGCGGGCGCTCATCTTCGTCGATCACGAACTCCGCCATCACCGTACCAGCCAGTGCCCGGTCTGCCGTGGCCGCGATTTCAAGGTTTCGCGCGCTCGGATCGACAATCGTCTCGCCGCTGATTTGACCCGCCGACTTGTCCGCCAGTTCCTTCGCCCGGTCGACGCGCTCGCTGATCTGGTCGCAGCCCGCAAGCAGCGCCGTTCCGGCCAGGGCAGACACGATAACCCAGCGCAGCCGCCGGTCTGTCAGTCGTTTCAACATGTTGGTAGTCCCCATGCGATTGCCAATGAACGCCCCAGCCCCATAGGTTAACGCTGTGATGAGATTATGACGAGGATGAGGCGCTGTCCAATCCCTTCAAGCGGCGGAGACCGAATTGACCCAGACCATCCGGCTTGAGACTGCCGCTCCGCTCGCGGAAATCATCCTCAACCAACCGCAGCGCCGCAACGCCCTGTCCCTGGAAATGTGGGCCGCCCTGCCCGCCCTTGTGGCCGCCGCGAATGCAGACCCGGCGGTCAAGGTCATCCTGCTGCACGGCGGCGGCGCAGGCGTTTTCGCAGCCGGCGCCGACATCTCCGAGTTTCCCGTCATTTACGGCACGCCGGACGCTGCCCGGCATTCAGGCCAGACCATCGCCCGCGCCCTGGCTGCGCTGGAAGAGAGCGCCAAGCCGGTGATCGCCGCCATCGAAGGCCCCTGCGTCGGCGGCGGCGTCAGCCTCGCCGTTGCCTGCGACCTGCGGATTGCCACCACCGGCGCCACCTTCGGCATCACGCCCGCCCGGCTCGGCCTTGTCTACCCGCCCGGCGACATGCTGCGCCTCGTCCGCCTTGTCGGCCCCGGCACCGCCAAACGCCTCCTCTATACCGGCCGCATCTTCAGCAGCGCCGAGGCGCTCGCCATGGGCCTCGTCGACGAATTGGTGGACGCGCCCGCCATCCTCCCCGCTGCCCGCGCGCTCGCCTGCGAGATCGCGGCGCAGTCCCAATGGTCGGTGCGCGCCACCAAACGCATGCTGCGCGGCTTCGATTCCGGCCAGATGCCCGGCGCCCCGGAGGCCGAAGCCCTCTTCCTGGATGGCTTCTTCAATCCCGACTTTGCCGAAGGCGTCAGCGCCTTCCTCGCCAAGCGCAAGGCGGAATGGAAAGTGCCATGAGCCTCGCCGCTGCCCTGCGTGCGTTCCGCGAGCGCCTGCCGCCCCGCGCCCGGCTCTATGTCGGCGGCTGCAGCGGCGAACCGCTCGGTCTCGCGGGCGCCTTTCGCGAAGCGCCGGACCTCGCCGCCGGCCTCACTTTCATCGGCCAATGGGTGCCCGGCCTCAACCAGACCGACTGGGCTGGCCTCCATCCGCAAGCCGAAGCCGAAACCACTTTCCTCTTCCCGGCCTTGCGCCCCTCCTTCGACGCGGGCCGCACACGCATCCTTCCGATGACCTGGTTTCAGTCCTGGGACTGGCTCTGCCACACCCCGCTGGACGGCGCCGTGCTGCTCGTCTCCCCTCCGGACACGGAGGGAAATGTCAGCCTCGGCGTCAGCCCCGATTTTGGCCCGGCCGTGATCACGCGTGCAGACCTGCCGATGCTTGCCCTGATCAATCCGAACATGCCCGCGCCGCGCCACAGCGTGAAAATGCCCCTCTCCCGCTTCGCGCTGGTGATAGAAGACGACCACCCCCTCGTCAGCGTACACCCGGCGCCCCTCGCCCCCGGCTTCCGCGAGATCGGCGCGCAGATCGCGGTCATGGTGCCGGACGGCGCCGCGCTGCAATTCGGCATCGGCAATGTGCAGCAGGCCGCCCTCACCGCGCTGGCGGGACGCCGCGGCCTGTCGATCTGGTCCGGCATCGTGTCGGACCCCGTCCTGGGCATGCTGGACGCCGACCCTGCCCTGCCCATCACCACCGGCGTCGCGGTCGGCACGCCCGCGCTCTACCAGCGCCTCGCTGAGGAGCCCCGCGTGCGTTTCCGGCCCGCCTGCGAAACCCACGGGTTTGCACGCCTCGCCGCACTGCGCCGGTTCACCGCGATCAATTCCGTGCTGGAGGTAGACCTGTTCGGACAGGCCAATGCCGAATTCATCCGTGGACGGCAGGTCTCCGGCACCGGCGGCCTGACCGACTTCCTGCGCGGCGCCCGCGCCTCGCCCGGCGGCACCGGCATCACCGCCCTCCTCTCCACCGCAGCCGGCGGCGGCCTCAGCCGCATCGTCCCGAGGCTCGCGCAAAACGCCGTCACCGTGCCGCGCGCCGACACGGACGTGGTCATCACCGAACATGGGCTGGCCCGCCTGCGCGGTCTCGACCTCGACGCCCGCGCAAACGCCCTGATCGCCATCGCCGCCCCTGCCCACAGAGACACGCTTGCGAGCGCGTGGGACGAGATGCGGCGCGGGATGTGAGCAGGAACGTTGCACAAGCCCGGGACGGGCGCGGCGGACGCGGGGAGTCCACACCGCACTACACTTTCCTTCCCGGATGCCCGCGGGCGTCCGCGGCGCTTGGCTCCACCCTATCCGCACCCGGACGGCTTAAGCCGGTCCGGCACTGGCGGCTGCAAGGAAGCCCCTCACACCGGTATCCGGAGTCAACCGGAAGGGTCCCTACCCCGCCTTGCCCATCCGGCGGCGCTGGACGCTCGACGGAATATGCAGGCTCTCGCGATACTTCGCGACCGTGCGGCGAGCAATATCGATGCCGAAACCGGTGAGGATCTCGACGATCTGGTCGTCGGACAATACGTCCTCCGGCTGTTCGTCCTCGATCAGCTGCTTGATCCGGTGACGGACGGCTTCGGCCGAGTGGGCCTCGCCGCCGCCGGTGGCGGGGATCGAGGCGGAGAAGAAATACTTGAGTTCGAACAGGCCGCGCGGTGTCGCCATGTACTTGTTCGTTGTCACCCGGCTGACGGTCGACTCGTGCATCTCGATCGCGTCGGCCACCTGTTTGAGATTGAGAGGCCGCAGATGCGCCACGCCGTGTGCAAAGAACCCGTCCTGCTGACGGACGATCTCGCTCGCCACTTTCAGGATGGTGCGCGCCCGTTGGTCGAGCGACTTGATCAGCCAGGTGGCTGAAGCTGCGCATTCGGAGATGAATTCCTTCTCCTTGTCGCGCATCGGCAGCGCTGTCACTTCGGCATAGTAGGCCTTGTCCATCAGCACGCGCGGCAGCGTGTCAGAATTCAGTTCGACCGCGTACATGCCATTCGGCAGTTCGCGGATATAAACGTCAGGCGCCACCGCAACAGTTGTATCGCTGGAAAAGCCTGCGCCGGGTTTCGGCGACAGCTGGCGCAGTTCCAGCAACATGTCCTGGATGTCAGCCTTGTCGACGCCGCACACATCCATCAGCGTCTTGATGTCATGCTTGGCCACAAGGCCGAGATTGTCGAGCATCGCCTGCATCGCCGGATCAAGCCGGCCGCGGTCGCGCAGTTGCAGCGCAAGGCATTCCGGAATCGAGCGGGCCATCACGCCGGTCGGGTCAAAGCCCTGGCAGACGCCCAGCACGGCTTCGACATTCGCGATGTCGGCGCCGAGGGATTTCGCGATATCCTCAAGCGGCGTGCGCAGGTAGCCGGTCTCGTCCGTCTCGTCGATCAGCCGTGCAGCGATCAGACGGTCGGCGCTCGAAAGGCCGGCAAAGTTCAGCTGCATATGCAGGTGCTCCTGCAGCGTCACATCGCTGGACAGGTTGGCGGTATAGTCGAAATCTTCCGAGGACTGACCACTTCCAGCGCTCGACCAATCTGTCGTCGCGGAGGGGCCGGACGCATTGGCGGGCAGGGCGGCGTCAGAACCGGTGCCCGGTTCGTAGACATCTTCGCCGGGCGCATCGAGCTGCTCGCGCGCTTCGCTCTGGGTTGCCGTATCACCGCGCTCGCGCTCTTCGCTGCGCTGCGCATCGACGGCTTCCGCCGCCGGGGTCGCTTCGCCTTCGATCTTCACCAGCAGCGGATTGCGCTCAAGCTCAGCCTCGACGAACTCGGCGAGTTCCTGGTTCGAAAGCTGAAGAAGCTTGATCGCCTGCTGAAGCTGCGGAGTCATCACCAGGGATTGTCCCTGGCGCATGTCGAGTGAATGTTTCATGGCCATAAGCCGCGCCCCCTGAGATCAAGCGGCGAACTGCTCACCCAGATAAACCCTGCGAACGTCGTCGTTTCTGAGCACGTCTTCCGGCGTGCCATCAAACAGGACGGCGCCATCATACATTACATAGGCCCGGTCCACGATCTGCAGCGTCTCGCGAACCTGGTGGTCCGTGATGAGAACGCCGAGGCCGCGCTGCTTGAGGAAGCGGACAAGGTCGGAAATGTCGGAGATGGCGAGCGGGTCGATGCCGGTGAACGGTTCGTCCAGTAGCATAAAGCTCGGACGGGATGCGAGTGCACGCGCAATCTCCACACGCCGCCGTTCGCCGCCCGAAAGGGACGTCGCCGGCTGCTTGCGCAGGTGTTCCACGTGCAGTTCACTGAGCAGGCTGTCGACCTGTGCCTGGCAGGCGGCGCTGTCTTTCTCGACAAGCTCCGCAACGGCCATGACGTTTTCTTCCACACTCATG